>NZGY01000129.1 GCA_002689605.1 Filomicrobium sp. | reverse complement strand
TCCGACGGCCCCGATCTGTCTAGCCATAAAGCCGCCCATGAACTAACATTGGAAGTGGACCACTCGATGGGGGCTGGTCAGTCCAACGGAACTTGAATGATGTTCGCCTATACGCTTACGTCATGCGAGCCATTGAGTGCATCCACGAGTCTCTGAGCAGATCTTGCATTATCTTCAACGAGCAGCACCTTACCGTGCGCGTCTGATGGGCCAACAGGGCCCTTCATGCCATCTCCATAGCCAAGTTGCTGCCCAGTTGTTGCACGCAGGTTCATCTCATCGTTCAACGTTTTGAGGCGAGCAAGATTTTTTACGCGGGTTATGAGGGCAATATCGTCAACAGGCTTGGTCAGAAAATCATCAGCACCCGCTTCCAGACCGGCTAGTTGATCGGGAGACTGATCGAGTGCAGTAACCATCACAACGGGTAGATCCTGCGTTTTGACGTTCGCTTTGATCTGCCGACACGTCTCATAGCCGTCCATGCCTGGCATCATGACATCAAGCAGGACAACGTCCACATGCTCTCGTTCACAGACAGCCAAAGCATCGTGCCCGCTATTTGCTGTCAGAACTTCGAAGTACTCAGCTCTTAGACGCGCTTCCAATAGTTTTACATTGGCAGGAATGTCGTCCACAACCAGAATACGGGCAGTCATTGTCTTCCTTCTACTCAACATCTTTCGTCTGCCGGCCATCGCCGACAAATTTACGCACTGTCTCAATAAAACCGACAACAGAAATAGGCTTTGAGAGGTAAGCCTCGCAGCCACCCTGAATTATGCGCTCTTCATCGCCCTTCATTGCAAAGGCGGTCACAGCGACGACAGGAATATGCCTGAGCTCATCATCATCCTTCAGCCACTTGGTCACCTCCAGACCAGAGACTTCTGGAAGCTGGATATCCATGAGGATCAGGGACGGCATATGCTCACGAGCAAGGTCGAGAGCCTCAAAACCGCTATGGGTTTCGATCGTACGATAATCGTGTGCCTCAAGTAGATCGTGAAAGAGCTTCATATTCAGCTCGTTGTCTTCCACGATGAGCACGGTATTGTCCGTTTGCCTCATTGAGGACCTCGAGCGCTCTATATCCGCGGTTCGCTCATAGAAGGTCATGATCCGCCCGCCCGTATCAACCGCTGTTTCATGCCCTGATTCGTCCTCATAACAGAACGACACTCTGCGGGAGAACCAGTAACCAACAGCTTAAATGCGAACGAATATTCGCGAATCACAACTAGGGCGCTAACAGATCATCATGAAAAAGCTCAAACTCTCTCATGAAGAAGCAGAGATAATTGGTATCCAGGCCTTAACTTTTATTGCCAGCGATCCTGCTCAACTTGAACGCTTTGCAATCAACACAGGCGTCTCAGCTGAAAGTCTCCGACAAAGAGCCGGAACAAGTGAAATTCTACTTGCCTGCCTGGGAGAACTATTGAGAAACGAGCCGGATTTGCTGATGTTTTGTGCAAATTCTGACATTCCACCGGAGAGCATCCAAATTGCCGAAGCCGTGCTTGTCGGCACGATACGAGATGCGGAATGAAGCTGAATTTCAAACCTCCAGCAACCGACTTGCGGATCGGCATCGACCTTGGCGGCACAAAAATAGCCGGCGTGACGCTGGACCAATCCGAAACAGTCATCAAAGAGTTACGAATAGATTCGCCGCGCAATGACTATCAGAAAACGTTAACCACAATTGCAGGTCTTGTGGATCAATTGCGATATGGCAGTGCTTCCAGTTTCACAGTTGGACTGGGCATTCCCGGTGCAATTGCCCCATCATTACAACGCGTACAGAACGCCAATTCAACCTGGCTGAATGATCAGACGCTCCAGTCTGATCTCGAGGCACTTCTTGGGTACGAGATCCAGTGCGCAAATGACGCGAACTGCTTTGTCCTGTCGGAAGCCTATGATGGCTCGGCGGCCGGCAGCAGATCCGCATTCGGTGTCATCCTCGGAACTGGTTGCGGGGGTGGCTTCATCATCAATGCTAATCTCCTCAACGGTCCGAGAAACATCGGCGGTGAATGGGGACACAACCCACTCCCCTGGCCAGAGGCCAACGAAGTTGGAGCGAGAACGTGCTGGTGTGGATTAGAGAACTGCATTGAAACATGGATTTCAGGACCGGCAATGGCACATGATCATCTGCTTGAGACAGGCGAAACGCTCACTGCACAAACCATCGTGAAGCATGCAGGTTCACGTGATAACGCAGCACAAGCCACATTAGATCGACATCTCAATAGAACCGCACGCAGCTTGGCTCACGTAATCAACATTCTCGATCCAGAGGTGGTTGTACTAGGAGGTGGGCTCTCCGCGATGGAGCATCTCTACGACCGCTTAGAAGCAGAGATGGCGCCCTACATCTTCTCCGCAGACCGCAAGGTAGATATCAGACAGCCGAGGTGGGGAGATGCCAGCGGAGTTCGTGGCGCGGCGAGGCTTTGGCAGTTAGCCTAAGTAAGAACCTGACGTCGAAGGCAATCCAGTCGTAATGCACGCTACGGAGCTACTAATCCTTACAAGGCTTAGCCTCAAGCATCTCCAGGCTCGACAAACGGCCGCGAATGGCGAAGTGGCCGTAGTCGATAATCAGGTTACGCGAAACGCCGTTCTCAAAGAAAAGAAAGGACAGCTCATAACTTGGAAGCTCATCACCTTTGCCTTTCGTTGGGTCAAAGTAACTGAGTGCAACCGGCCACGATTTCAAACCATTCAGTGCGTCTGCGTTCTTTGCCTCCGGCAGGGAGGCATTAAGGGCCACGTCATTCTGTTTTCCTAGCACGGCTGTCGTCGCGTAATACTTCGTCCCCTTCTCCGAGCCATCATAGAGATCTGAGGCATAAACTGTTTTACCGGCCTTAGCTGCTTCCAACAGTTCAATAGAGTGTTGAACCGGAAAAACGAGAGCGCGCTTGATGCTTAGTTTTCGGGATTTGGGCTTCTTCAATCGGATCGACAGTTCGCGACCTTCGCTGCCACGCTTTGCATCACCACTTGCAGAATCCATAAGCTTCTTGTCACGCAGCTGTTCGGTTCTGAATTGGAATGTCTTCCCATCAGCATTCTCGTTCAAAGAAGATCTCATATCCATAATCGACGGCTTACCGGATCGATCAATTGTATGCGTAACAAAGCGGATCTGTTGGGCGAATCCCGCACAATGAGAACCTTTGAGCTCGTAAACCATCCGCCCGGTGAGCTCGACGATACCGGATGATGTCGACGCCCGCTCCAATGTGATATCATATACTGCTCGATGCGCAGCGATGTCCAACTTTGCTGCCGCCAGAGCCTGCCCGGTCATGCACATCGCGAGCACAGCTGTACCGCTCAAAAGCGTCGACAGACGAAATGTCCCACGGAATGAAAACCGAACTGAACGAGTATGATTCATAATTTGCGCCTTATGCCGCTACCGTTCTGCTATGATACGACGAAATAGACACTAAAATCTCGACAATATCGTGCTGCACACTACCGCGAACTAGTTGGCCGGATAGACACCTCAGGATCAAGAAATTTTGACAGATAAAGCCCAAGCCACTGTAGAGGTAGTCGGCTCGATGGCCGATATTTGCCCGCAGCAGTGGAATGAATGTGCCAATCCTGACCCGACAACATACAACCCGTTCATATCACACGCTTTTCTGCGGGCACTGGAGGATGCAGAAACAGTCGCACCCCGCACCGGCTGGCAACCACAGCATCTCGTAGTCAAGGACGGCAACGACATCCTTCGAGGTTGCATGCCGTTGTACGCCAAATCTCACAGTAAAGGTGAATACGTCTTCGACTACGGATGGGCTGACGCATTCGAAAGAGCTGGTGGAAACTACTACCCAAAACTCGTCTCAGCAGTGCCGTTCACGCCCGTGCCGGGACGCCGCATTCTGGCAAGGCCCGGCAAAGATGCCGGGATCTATGAAGACCTGCTGCTTCAAGGAGCGATAGAGCTCCCCAGCCGCTACGATCTCTCCTCGCTGCACATAAATTTTCTTCCAGAGCAGCAATGGCATGAAACTGCGGAGAGTGGATTTCTCCAAAGGACCGACCAGCAGTTCCACTGGCAAAACCAAGGCTTTGGAACATTCGACGACTTCCTAAGCAGTCTTGCGTCGCGCAAGCGCAAAGCAGTCCGTAAAGAACGCACGCAAGCCATCGCAAACGGTTTAACCATCGAGCACCTTAGAGGCAGCGAGATAACTGAAGAGCACTGGGACGCGGTGTACATGTTCTATATGGACACCGGCAACCGCAAATGGGGCAGGCCATACCTGAATAGGACGTTCTTCTCGTTACTCGGCGAGACCATGCCAGAAGAATGTCTGCTCATCCTTGTATCGCGCGATGGCAACTATATTGGCGGCGCGTTGAACATCGTCGGCGGTGACTGCCTCTATGGGCGCTATTGGGGCGCGATTGAACACCATCCATGTTTGCACTTTGAGATCTGTTATTATCAGGCAATTGAGTTTGCCATCCAGAATAAGATAGAGCGGGTCGAAGCTGGCGCCCAGGGCGAACACAAGCTCGCACGGGGCTACATGCCAACGGCGACTTACTCATCCCATTACATTCCAAACCCAAGTTTCCGACGCGCAATCAGTTCCTATCTCGACGAAGAACGCAGCTACGTCGAGCGCTCACGCGAAATGTTGGCCCAGTACGGGCCTTATCGCAGGGATACAGACGAAAGTGATCAGATCTAACCAGAAAAAACCATTCCGCTGAGTGGTGGTAGAGCCCCAGGAGACAGGCGCGCACTGGGTTGGGCAAGACAAGCTGCAAGTATAATGATGCCGGCCAAGCCTAACGTGGAGCAAACCCAGAGCACGCGGGTCTGCATAGTGCGTGCAGCAAGATGCGATGCGGCCAGATCAAAATCCACTTCGCGACCACCATCCCTACCCGTGCCCGGGCGTTCCTGCCTTATCGTCTCCATGTCTCAATCTCCGCACCACCATTCGAGCTTGATATAAGCAGATTTGCAGAACGCCGCGTCGCCGAATTGCAGACATTGCGCTAGAACCATTGAACGAACTTTGGAAAGCGTTCATGTCAGTATCAAATTAGGACAAACGTCATGAGTTACGACAACGACAATATATTTGCCAAAATCTTGCGCAGCGAAATTCCCTCCGAACGCGTGTATGAGGACGACGCAACTCTGGCCTTTATGGACATCATGCCAAGAGCTGACGGCCATGTTCTCGTCATTCCCAAGGGGGCCGCACGCAACATGCTAGACGCCACACCAGAACAATTGGCTGCGTGCCTCGTCACAGTTCAAAAAATTGCTCATGCTCAGATAAAAGCCTTCAACGCGGACGGAACGACCTTGCAGCAGTTCAATGAGGCTGCTGGTGGACAGGAAGTCTTCCACCTCCATTACCACGTCCTGCCACGCCACGAAGGCATCAGACTAAGACCACCCGGCACCATGGAAAAGCCAGAGCTCTTAAAGGAACATGCAGAAAAAATTCGCCAGGCCTTGAGCTAACATCAGCAACCGAACAACCGCCTCTACACGCGCTCCTCACAGAATACGGATACCCGCTGCTATTAAGTTCCTCTACACACTCCGCTTGAGCTATTGTCGCGCCCACCTCTACACAGGAGAGCAGTGCGACGATGGCAGACACGTTTGACTACATCATTGTTGGTGCTGGCTCGGCTGGCTGCATCCTCGCCAACCGATTAAGTTCTGACGGGAAACACTCGGTGTGCCTGCTGGAAGCTGGCCCTTCTGACTGGGATCCATTCATCCACATCCCTGCAGGGTTTATCAAGACGCTTACGAATCCTAGGATCAACTGGCTCTACGAAGCCGAGCCATCACATTGGACAAATGGCAGGCAAACCCCAGTCCCGCGTGGCAAAACCTTGGGCGGTTCGAGCTCAGTCAATGGGCACATCTACAATCGCGGCCAGCGTCTCGATTTCGACACCTGGGCCCAACGCGGCAACATCGGTTGGGGCTACGCTGATGTCCTGCCTTACTTCAAGCGCTGTGAAACCAAGATCGGCGAAGGTGACAACACATTTCGTGGTCGCGATGGCAGTCTCACCGTAGCGCCGATCAACTATCACCATCCCCTATGCGACACTTTCATGGATGGCGCTGCCGAACTCGGCATCCCACGTAATCCGGATTTCAACGGAGCGGTACAAGAGGGCATCTCGTATGTTCAGCGCACCGCATACAAGGGACGCCGCGTGAGCACGGCCACAGCGTTTCTCAATCCCGCCAAACGCCGAAGCAATCTTCGTATCATTACAAACGCGCATGCCACCCGCATCATCCTAGACGGCAAACGCGCCACAGGCGTCGAATTTGCCAAGGGGGGACGCTCCGGAAGCCTGCAGCGCCTCAGCGCAAACAGGGAAGTCATTGCCAGCGGTGGCGCGATCAACTCACCACAACTGTTACAGCTCTCTGGCATCGGCCCGGCATCGCTCCTGCAGCAGAGGGGCATCGAAGTCCATCATGATCTTGCAGGCGTTGGCGAGAACTTGCGAGACCACTTCGCCCCCCGCTTAAGTGCGCGCGTCAAAGGCATTCAGACACTCAACGAACTCGCTTCTGGTCCACGTCTCGTTGGTGAGATTGCTAAGTACTTTATCGGCGCCAAAAGCATCCTCAATCTCAGTGCCACAATGGTCTATGGGTTCTGCCATTCGGATCCGGCCACAAAAAGCAATGACCTACAGTTCATCTTTACGCCAGCGAGTTATAAGGAAGGTCGACATGGCGTACTGGATGATCATCCCGGCTTCACTTTAGCTGCATGGCAGCACCGCCCGCAAAGCAAGGGCTGGGTCCGCACGCGGTCTTCCGATCCATTTCAGGCGCCGGAGATCCAACCCAACTACCTCGACGACGAAGCCGATCGGCGCGTCACGATCGAAGCTATGAAACTGGCCCGCAAGTTAATGCATACGGATGCTATGCGTCCGTACTTCGACGGTGAAGTTTATCCAGGCGAAGAGCTTCAAACCGACAATGAACTCCTCGACGGTGCGCGACGGTGGGGTAACACCACCTATCATGTCATGGGCACGTGTCGCATGGGGCCGGAAACTGATCCAACAGCAGTTTTTGATAGTCGGTTGCGCGTCCGTGGCATCGATGGCCTAAGAGTCATCGACGCATCAATCATGCCGACGATGCTGTCGGCCAATCTGAACGCTGCCGTCATGATGATCGGGGAGAAGGGCTCTGACCTGGTACTTGGCAAAGAAGCCTTAGAGCCCATCATTGTTCCTGATTGAGGCCAAGCATCGAACATCCATCACAACAAAAAACACCACCAAGCGAATAACTTGATGGTGCATTTGTTCGTTACAAGCCCGTAAGGGCTCTAACAGTCGCGCAGCTAGTCGCTATTGCGCTTCGACTTTCGTGGCGGAACGCTTGGCACTGCCCCATTGTTCGATTTCGAACCACGCGGCTTGCGCTCTTTAGGTCCGGGCAACGCCTTGCGAGGTTCCGCCTCAATCAAAGCCTTTTCGCCATCGCCCTCCGGCTCGTCACCATCATCATCTTCCGACTTTGACTTTCGCTTCGGATCGGACGGGAAGAACTCGAAACCAAGCTTGGTATCAAGTCCGTCCTTCTCGACAATGACCTTAACCGCCCCACCATGTTCGAGCTTACCGAACAGAAGTTCTTCGGCCAATGGCTTCTTGATATGCTCCTGGATTGTGCGAGCAAGCGGCCGCGCACCATACTTTTCGTCATAGCCCTTGTCAGCCAGCCACTTCGCGGCTTCTTTTGTCAGCTCTATAGTAACGCTGCGATCGGCAAGTTGCGCCTCAAGCTGGAAGATGAACTTCTCAACCACCTTCTGGATAACCGTTGCAGGCAGTCCAGCGAACGGAACCACCGCATCCAGTCGATTGCGGAATTCCGGTGTGAACATGCGGTTCACGGCTTCGGTGTCCTCACCTTCACGGCGGTCACGATTGAATCCCATTGGTGGCTTGGCCATGTCCGAGGCACCAGCATTCGACGTCATGATCAGAATAACATTGCGGAAGTCGATTTGCTTGCCGTTGTGATCGGTCAGCTTGCCGTGGTCCATAATCTGCAAGAGAATATTGAACAGATCCGGATGTGCCTTCTCGATCTCATCCAGCAACAACACGCAGTGCGGATGCTGGTCAACACCATCGGTGAGCAAACCGCCCTGATCAAAACCGACATAACCCGGAGGGGCACCAATTAATCGCGAAACAGTGTGCTTCTCCATATACTCTGACATGTCAAAGCGTAGCAGTTCCACACCCATCAGCGATGCAAGTTGCTTTGCAACTTCAGTCTTGCCGACCCCTGTTGGGCCAGTGAACAAGTAGCAGCCAATCGGCTTCTCCGGTTCACGAAGACCTGCACGCGCTAGCTTGATCGCTGAAGTCAGATTATCGATCGCCTTATCCTGACCGAACACCATCCGCTTCATGTCGCGATCGAGATTCGACAACAGTTCCGCATCCGACTTGGTCACGGTCTTTGGTGGGATCCGAGCCATCGTCGCAACGGTTGCCTCGACATCCTTCGTCGAAATACGCTTCTTCCGTTTGGATGCTTCAATCAACATCTGCGATGCGCCGGTCTCGTCGATGACATCGATCGCTTTATCAGGAAGCTTACGGTCGTTGATATACTTAGCCGACAGCTCGACAGCTGCGCGGATAGCTTCATTCGAATACTTCAGATTGTGATAGTCCTCAAAGTATGGCTTCAGCCCCTTGAGGATTTCGACAGCATCTTCAACGGACGGCTCATTCACATCAATTTTCTGGAATCTGCGCACCAAAGCGCGATCTTTTTCGAAATGCTGTCGGTATTCTTTGTAAGTCGTGGAACCAATGCAGCGCAGACCGCCAGATTGAAGTGCAGGCTTCAGCAAATTGGATGCATCCATCGCACCACCTGACGTCGCCCCGGCACCAATCACGGTATGAATCTCGTCAATGAAGAGAATGGCGCCCTCGTGGTTCTCAATCTCTTTCATCACGGCCTTGAGACGCTCTTCGAAATCACCGCGATACCGCGTGCCAGCTAGCAGCGCACCCATGTCGAGAGCAAAAATTGTGCACTCGTTGAGTACTTCAGGCACTTCGTTCTTAATGATCTTCCGCGCCAAACCTTCAGCGATCGCCGTTTTACCGACACCCGGATCGCCGACTAGCAAAGGGTTATTCTTCTGTCGGCGGCAAAGCACTTGGATCGTTCGTAGCACCTCGGTCTCGCGGCCGATCAGTGGATCTATTTTGCCATCACGTGCCTTGACGTTGAGATCCACACAATATGTGTTGAGCGCATCCGTGGCACGCTTATCTCCACCCTCCTCTTCGCCGGCGCCTTCCTCATCAGCTCCGCGAACAGAACGTGGCTCAGTCATACCTGGACGCTTAGCGATACCGTGGCTGATATACTGCACAGCATCAAACCGCGTCATGTCCTGCTCTTGCAGAAAGAACGCGGCATGGCTCTCACGCTCCGCAAAGATCGCAACCAGCACATTCGCACCAGTGACTTCCTCGCGGCCTGACGATTGCACGTGGACAACCGCACGATGGATAACCCGCTGCACGCCAGTTGTTGGCGTAGCTTCTGATACACCATCCACTTCGAGCAGGCCGAACTCGCCGTCGATATAATCTGTCAGCCTTTGCCTCAGCGCATTGAGATCAACCGCGCAGGCTTTGAGAACGCCCTGCGCATCACGATCATCGATCAGCGCCAGCAACAAATGCTCAAGTGTTGCATATTCGTGGTTTCGCTCGTTCGCGAATTCCAGTGCACGATGAAGTGTATTTTCTAGGCTTTGTGAAAAAGAAGGCACGGTTGGTTACTCTTTCTCCATTGTACACTGCAGCGGATGACCATGCTGCCTCGAAAAATCGATGACCTGAGTAACTTTTGTCTCGGCCACCTCGTAGGTGTAGACCCCGCAAACTCCCACACCTTTTTGGTGAACTTGCAGCATAATTCGGGTTGCGTCTTCGCGCCCCTTATTAAAGTACTTCTCAAGAACGTGAACAACGAACTCCATTGGTGTGTAGTCGTCATTCAGAAGCAAAACCTTGTATAGGCTTGGCTTCTTAGTTTTCGGCCTGGTCTTCGTGACCACACCTGTCTTACCATCAGAGCCGTCATCACCGTCCTCATCGTTATCAGACATTTTGATGTGTGAAGTTGCCTGGGCAATTGCAACAGACGACTCGGACAATGAGCTTGTAGTGACATCGTGCCAAACAGAACCCCATCGTCCATCGGGCATATCGTGTTCATTGTCTTCTTGGATCGCCATACGAGATATTCCAGCCGCTTCCCTGGCATTCTGTTCCGTGTAGTTTGCTAACGCAACGTCCAACTTGCAATCGGATTGTGACAAGGTTTGGTGAAACCCCAAGACTGAAATGATCTGTTGGGGAGAACTGAGCCTGTGAATGTAACGCAATCTTCCCCCGAGATATCTGACCAGCCTAAGATAAGCCTTATCATCCCTAACTTCCAGGGTGTCTGATCCAGCTCGTGATCTCTTTTTCTACCAGAAAATCAAGAATCGTTACACGGGCGTGTCAAGGAATCTCACCCGATTGTTTGCATTTGAAATAATTGCTTAACGGCAATTCATCAATCCTGCTGCGCACTGATCCAATGCTGCAAAGCAGACCATGGAACGCCACAAATCGGCCCGAATAGTCTGTTTTTTGTATAAACGCCATGGGGGCAGGCGACAACGACAAACTGATCACTTTGGGCGCGTATCGGCGGCGCCTTAAAGCTGACGAGCAGGCATTGGGGTAACCTCTTGGCGTACAACTTGGTATTGAGAAGGATAGCACTCTGGCTGGCAGCGGCCATTGTATTAGTACCATTCGCCATTCTTAGCTCGATTGTGCCCGCCGCTGCACAATTTATAGGCAAGCGCGCAAGCTTTGTGATTGATGTAAACACAGGCCGTGTTCTTCATTCAAGCCGCGCATCGGAGATTCGATATCCAGCATCACTCACGAAGATGATGACGCTTTATATGCTGTTCGAACGCCTCGAAGACGGTCGCGTAACTTACAAGACAAAAATAACTGCATCTCCAAGAGCAGCAGCACAGCCGCCATCAAAAATCGGGCTTAAACCCGGCGATCAAATAACAGTATTACAGGCCATTCGGGCACTCGTTACGAAATCAGCCAATGACGTTGCCACCGCGACTGCAGAGCACATAGCCGGCAGTGAATTTGCATTTGCGAAGCTCATGACAAACAAGGCCAAACTGCTCGGCATGAGAAACACGGTATTTCGCAATGCGTCCGGCCTACCTGACAAGCGACAGTTTACAACCGCACGCGACATGGCGAAACTGGCCATCCGACTGCAGGATCATTTCCCAAATTATTTTCGTCACTTCCAGACACGATCTTTCAAGTACAAGGGCCGCGTTTACCGCAATCACAATGTCTTGCTTGGTCGCTATAGCGGCGTCAACGGCATCAAAACAGGCTATACCCGAGCATCTGGCTTTAATCTTGTGACATCGCTCCAGCATAACCGACGTCATGTTGTTGCTGTCGTGATGGGAGGTCGAACCGGTCGCTCCCGTAACGCAAACATGCGGCGTCTACTGGATAAGCATGTTAAAACCGCTTCGCGTCAAAGGCTACGCCGACCGGATGTTCGCATCGCGTTGCGCGTACGCCCTCGGCCGGCCGTACGCAAACGCCCCGCTTCTTTACCAACTCTACGACAGAAAGTTGCAAGGGTCCCGAGCGCAGCACGGAAGGCTCAGCCAAGAACGGTCAATCACGGCTACAATGTCAAAGTCGCTAGAGTCCGCTCAATTGACGTAAGAACGCGGGTTGTATCTCTCAAGCCGAATGAGAGGGCTCACCCAGAATCCATTGCATCCACCGCAACTCCCTCTTCAGCCCTCAGGAACCACATGCTTGGCAAAGTTCCGGAACCGTCGCTGCTGCAAGCACCACGGCAAATTTCTAGGCAACCAAGGCGGATCGCGCGCGCGCAACAAGCGTCAAGCCTTTCCACCAATGGATATAAAGCAGCAGCACTAAAGCCTTCGACATTCACCACGCAACCGTTCGAGATCCAGGTTGGCGCCTATGTAACCGCAGCTGATGCCAGCCGACAACTTGCGAACATTCGCCAGCGGGCTCCCGATATCTTAGCTGGGGCATATCCATTGACGGTGCCCGTCAATAGTGGATCACGTCAGATGTACCGCGCACGCTTTGCCGGATTTGACTCCGCGACCGCAAAAGAAATCTGTAGCGCAATGCAAAAACGCGCTATCCAATGTTTTGTGGCTCGAGCGCAATAGATCATAAGAGAACAGCAAACTCAGATTGGTGCTCTCATGACCTGTTCATTGACCAAGCAGAAAATCCTTGGCCTCGTTGATCTTTGTCGCCAAGTAACTCGATCCACCGCGATCAGGATGCAGCTTTTTCATTAACTCACGATGAGCTCGACGGATTTCATCATGGGGGGCCCCCGGCTTAACGCCAAGAATGTCGTAAGCTTCTTCCGCCGTCATCCGCCCGCCAGCACCATCTTCCCCTTCGGCGCGTGCCATGTCTTCACGCCAACTCGGATGAATTCGGTCAAGGTAGGCCTCTAGCAATTGCGCAGACTGCGGATCTTCGAAACGGCAGTCTTGCCACAGGAGCGCAAGTTCCGCTGGCGCCATTGACTCGATATCGCGCCCTTCAAAGACTCCCTTGAGGACAGTGCCGCGCATGGCGCCGCTATCTATATCGAGTTCCATTTCCAGGTGAGCAGTACGGATCTGTGAAGTTTGACCAGACGAGGCTGGCGCCGCAATCCCCGCCGGTCGTCGAAACAATAACCAGAGAGCATAGGCACCTAGTGGCATTGCATAACCGAGTGCGCCCCGCACCGCTAAGGCAATAGCAATGCCTAGTAGGATGGTTCCGCCTGCCAGTCTGAGTTGTTTTGCAACCTGACCAACATTCGCTCGTGTAAGAGAGTGTATAAAGAGCAGCACAATGACGAGTGCGGCAAAACCAAGAAGAAGCGAATGCATGAGTTTGACTGTTCCCGTCTACTTCATCTGCTCAATCAACAACCGGGCTCCCTTGCCTTGTGATGTTGCGCTGAGATCTGCAAGGGCTGCCCTTCCACCAGCAGCGTAAGCAGCAACAGCTGTGAGCAGTTCGCGCAACTGCGCTGCGGAGCCATGATCAAATCGGCAATGCGCCCCTTTTGTCAAACGCGCGATCTCTTTGAATGCGCGGGTCGCATCAGGATCGAACCCTTCCTGAAACAGAAAGACCGGCACACCGAGCAGAGCCAGCTCACCCGCGCGACCGCACAGAAGATCGACGTCCTCCTCCATACAATCACCAACATAGACAAGCGCATTGACCTTGCGCTTTTCCGTTTCATCTCGTGTATGAGAGAGGATCTTTCGAATCTGCGTGAAGCCACCAGCGCAACGAACACTGGTCATTAATCGAGCAAGCGCATCAGGATCTGAAACCCATTTGGACGCACGGCATTCGCCAGCGCCTCGAAAGTAAATCAGTTGGACATCGAGGCCACCCACGGATTTTACGGTTTGGAACATCTCAGCCTGCAACCCCAGCGCAAGATCCCAGGTTGCTTCTCTGCTCATGGTCGCGTCCATAGCAAAAACCAAGCGTCCCCGACCGGCCGATGCGGTTGGCGCAGCTGATTTCATCTGCGCAATAAACTGGGCCACCTCGGCATCTTGCGAAACACTCACATCACCGCTGCGTTGCGGATTGGAAACTGGATTCGCACTCTCGGTTTTGGGCACTCCACCGTGAGCCGCTGACTTATCCTTGTCCTTGTCCTTGTCAGTTGGTTTCCACATCGCAATCACTCATATGCAACCGCAGAAATTCATGCTGGTTCGCTGGCCTACGGACTCAGAAGCTCCACGTTGCTCTCCGTCGCGGTGACATTGTTGGTCACAACGCGTTCACATGCAAATCGCGTCAGGTAGTTCGGCCCACCGGCTTTAGGGCCAGTGCCGGATAATCCGATACCGCCGACCGGCTGAACCCCAACAACGGCACCAATCTGATTGCGGTTCACATAAGTATTCCCGACGCGGGTCCGGTTGATGATCTCTTCGACAGCAGACTCAATGCGGCTATGTATACCCAGAGTTAAGCCAGATCCGATCTCTTGAACCGCAGCGCAAACTTTATCCAGATTGGACTGCGCGTAACGGACCACATGTAGAATTGGACCAAAGGTCTCTTTCTCCAGATCTTTGATCGAACCGATCTCAAACATTGCCGGAGTAACAAACGTACCATGATGACAGTCATCAGGTAGGCGCAGATCGACCAGAACTTTCGCATTGCGATACATGGCTGCCTTATGAGCATCGAGAGCGTCTTGTGCCGCAACGTCAATCACTGGACCGACATCTGTTGCATACTCCATAGGATCACCGACCGACAACATCTCGGTCGCGCCAACCATCATCTCAATCATTTTGTCAGCAACATCATCTTGGACAAAGAGCACTCGCGTTGCCGAGCATCTCTGTCCAGCGCTATCAAACGCAGAAACAATGACGTCGCGCGTAACCTGCTCTGGCAATGCAGATGAGTCAACAATCATGGCATTGATGCCGCCAGTCTCAGCTATAAACGGAACGATTTCACCTCGCCGCTCCGTCAGAGATTTCTGAATACGCCAAGCAGTTTCATTAGAGCCAGTAAAAGCAACGCCGCGAACTCTCGGATCGGATACAAGCGCAGCTCCAACACGACCATCGCCGGGCAACAGCTGTATCACGTCCCGCGGCATACCGGCTTCGTAGAAAAGCTGCATCGCTGCATATGCAGTCAGAGGAGTTTGTTCAGCTGGTTTGGCAACAACGCAGCTACCTGCCGCAACGGCACCCGCGATTTGGCCAGTAAATATTGCTAGTGGAAAGTTCCATGGCGAGATACAGGCAAATGGACCACGACCGGAGAGACTGTAAATATTGGTTTCCCCAGTCACGCCCTTCAGCTGCTGTGGAGCACCAAATAGCCGACGCGCCTCAACAGCGTAGTAGCGAAGGAAATCGACAGCCTCACGCACGTCACCAAGAGCGTTGCCAAGTGTCTTGCCTGCCTCCCGAACGATGATCGCCATCAGACGCTCGCGATGCCGCTCGTACAGGTCTGCGCACCTCTCCAGGATCGCAGCACGATGCGCGCCATCCGTCTTATCCCAAAGACGTTGACCTGCCGTTGCTGCCACAAGCGCAAGTTCAACATCATCTTCGGTCGAATCGGCAACACGCCCTAATCGCTGTCTTTTGTCGTGCGGGCAAAAGACAAATTCACCCACTTCCCTCATAAGCCGCATCGTCTCCTGCTATCCGAGGATGAGCATTGAAGCCCTCGCGCAGAGCAGCCCCCATGTCGGCAAGAAGACTGTCCCGAGCAGGAATTTCAGACAGGGCCAGGCCAAGACTATTGCGGCGCACTTCGCCAAACAATGCTGGCGGGCGCGGCAACTCAGGCCGCTTTTCCGGCGCAGGCTCCTGGCGCTCTTTCTCGGCGCGCAGCACGGGATCGGCAACCAGACTGTCAACCGGCAGTTCCTCGTCAGACAAACGATTGACGAACGACGTATTGGCACCGTTCTCAAGCAGACGTCGGACGAGGTAGGCTAACAAGTCTTCATGCTCACCAACCGGCGCATAGATCCGACAAGGTTGCTTGATTGATTGATCGGACAGGACTTGATCGTAAAGCGCATCGCCCATTCCGTGCAGGCGCTGAAACTCGAAATCAACATCGCGACCCGCAACAGCTATCGCAGACAACGTTTGTGCATTGTGTGTCGCAAACTGCGCATAGAATGCGTCTCGATCACTTAACAAAAACCGAGCGCAAGCAAGATACGAAACATCAGTATGGAGCTTGCGCGTGAACACGGGATAGTCGGGCAAGCCCTGTTCTTGCGCCCACTTGATCTCACTATCCCAGTAGGCACCCTTGACTAACCTGACAGGTATCTTCTTTTCAGTTTGGTGGGCGAGACGGCGCAACCAGCGCAATACCGGAATGGCGCGTTTTGAATAGGCCTGCACAGCAATACCCAAGCCGTTCCAGCCCTGAAACTCATTGTCATTGAGAAGTTTACCAAACAATCCCAGCAAAATGTCCAAGCGGTCTTGCTCTTCAGCATCAATCGTCAAACCAAGACCGTTGTCCCGTGCGAGGCGAACAAGGTCCAACAGTCGCGGCAACAGTTCGTTTTCAAGTAGCTCTTCTCGACCCGGCTCAACCCGAGGATGCAGAGCTGTAAGTTTGATAGAAACACTTGGACGGTCAAAGATCGCATCAGCATGCTTGTCAAACAGCGGACCGTTTACGCGCGCCACGGCCTCAATCGCTCCCAGGTAACGGGCATAGTAGCGCTCGGCATCAGGCATCGTCATCGCGGCTTCGCCAAGCATGTCATAAGAGAAGCGGTAACCTTTCGGCGCTTCTGCACGCGCGCGCTTCAACGCCTCCTGGATAGTACGACCGAGAATAAACTGATCTCCCATCATGCGCATGGCATGGCGCAGGGCCTGGCGCACGACCGGCTCACTTGCTCCTTTAACCAGTTTGTTGATCAAGTTAGTGGGCTTATCTGACGGGTCGGTTTTGCCAAGATTGACAATCCTCCCAGTGAGCAACAAGCCCCATGTCGAAGCATTGACAAACAGTGATCCCGAATTACCAAGATGCTGCTCCCAGCGCCCGCTCCCAATCTTATCGGCAATAAGAGCATCTGCAGTCGCAGAATCAGGAATGCGTAGTAACGCCTCGGCGAGACACATCAGTATGATGCCTTCTTCCGTCGAGAAGCCGTACTCTCTCATAAAGGCATCGACACCAGCGTCGGCTGCCTCATTGCTCTGCAAACCTTGGACCAGGCGCGTCGCCAGCTCTTTAGTGCGGCGCCTTTCATCCTCGGTGTAGATGGCACGCTCAATCAAACCACCGACCAGACGCGCCTCGTCCGGCAAATGGTATTGCGAAATCTCTGCACGCGACGGCAGATCGGGCATTGATCGAGCTCCACCGCTTAATTGTACTAGCGCAGCCATGGCAACATCCTCAAGAGTTGGGCGTGATGGTGCTATTGTCTATGATATAGGACCTTTGTCACCCGACTTTGAGAGGAACTGCAGGCAAGGCATGCAACTACATCTGCTTGAACCTTGTTTCATCAGCAAGCTGTTCGCATTTTCTAGCGCATGACCTATAACAGGCTGAACAGAATCATCTCCAAAAGACTGACGTAAATAGAAAGAGTCCTGCGATGAAACTAGTAAGCTACGTTTCAACAGTTCCAGACCTGCGTGCGAAAGTCTGCGAGTGGCGCCAAAATGGTGAAACCGTCGCACTGCTCCCAACAATGGGCGCACTCCACGCCGGTCATTTGTCGCTTGCCAAGCAGGGTAAGCAAAAGTGCAACCGGTTGGTTACATCTATCTTTGTTAACCCAACCCAGTTCGCGCCGCAGGAAGATTTCTCAACTTACCCCAGAACATTTGAAGACGATCTCCAAAAACTGGTTGGCGTCGATTGCGATCTAGTTTGGGCACCTACAGCAGACGCAATGTATCCTGATGGGTTTGCCACAATGATCAAACCTGAAGGCGCGGCGCTTGGGCTAGAAACAGATTTCAGACCACATTTTTTCTCCGGCGTCGCAACTGTGTGCTGCAAGCTCTTTACGCAATGTGGTCCAGATATCGCGTTATTTGGCGAGAAAGACTATCAGCAGCTCTGCGTCGTTCGGCAGATGGTGCGCGACTTGGACTTACCACTTGAAATCATGGGATGCGAAACAGTGCGAGAAGCCGACGGCCTCGCTATGAGTTCTCGAAATGCGTATCTTTCGGAGTCTGAGCGGCAAATTGCGACGTCGATGCACAGGATTCTGACCGACGTGTCGAAAGCATTCCGAACTGACAACAGCAACCCTGACAAACTCTGTGAAAACGCCTCCAGCAGTTTGCTAGACGCAGGTTTTGTATCAGTCGATTACTTCGCCATACGCGATGCGGAAACGTTGGCTCCTATCGAAGCCGGCAGCAGACGCCCAAGTCGCATACTTGCAGCCGCCTGGCTGGGTGAAACCCGCCTCATAGACAATATATCTGCTTAAACGACTTTGTAGCCGGTAAGAGCAAACCCACATTGGCTCTTACGACGCAATGGAACTCAACGAAACGGCAGCTCTGGAAGCCAATAGCGGTGGTTGCCAGTTTCGCAGTGTGCGGCTCATTGCAAACCCTTCCAATTTGCGAGTTGGCTAATAAAAATGGGGATATTCAGTTACAACGTGCGCAAGGCGGACATACGTTGCGAGGACGCAACAACTCCAGCGGATCGACTTGCAAAGCTGCTTTCACCATGCCACCTAGGTTATTTAATGCGCATGAGATTCGCCTTATGCGTCTAACGTTCCGCGTGGCGGCAGCAAGCGAACAATGCAGCCGAATCTATTGCATGGAGCTGAAGACGGCATGGCAAAGCCCGAGCGCAAATCTCCCCAGCGCGATCTATTCGCAAAGTTACAGGATGCCATGACTCGGAAATCGGCGCGTGCTCGCAAGACTGTTGACGCATCGGACAATTATACAGCGGCGGATATCGAAGTCCTCGAAGGTCTCGAACCAGTCCGCCGGCGTCCTGGCATGTATATCGGCGGAACTGACGAAAAAGCGCTGCATCACCTTTTTGCCGAGGTGATCGACAACTCTATGGACGAGGCTGTCGCCGGTCATGCGACCTGGATTGAAGTTCATCTGGCAGCTGATGGATCACTCTCCGTAGCAGACAATGGCCGCGGTATCCCGATTGACCCGCACCCAAAATACAAAAACAAATCTGCCCTTGAAGTCATTATGACGACGTTGCATGCGGGCGGTAAGTTCGATGGCAAGGCCTATAACACGTCAGGCGGTTTGCACGGAGTAGGGGTCTCTGTTGTTAACGCACTGGCTGATACCCTGGAAGTTGAAGTTGCCCGCGGCCAGCAGCTCTACCGCATGGTATTCAATCGCGGCGTGCCTGACGGTAAACTACAGAAGCTCGGCTCTATCATGAACCGGCGCGGCACCAAGGTTCGCTTTATACCCGACGAGACAATCTTTGGCGCTGGTGCCAAATTCAAACCTGCCCGCCTCCTCAAGATGGCCCGGTCTAAGTCCTATCTGTTCGGAGGCGTCGAGATACGCTGGACGTGTGATCCAGAGTTGATCCAGGACGATACGCCAGCTGAGGCAACCTTCCATTTCCCTGGTGGTCTCGGCGATTATCTCAAAGAGACAATTAGTGGTCAAACTCTTGTGACCAAAGAGCTTTTTTGCGGACGTGTCGAGAAGGAAGGCGGTCACGGCTCCGTCGAATGGGCAATGGGCTGGGTCGCCAGTCATGACGGATTCGTCAACTCCTACTGCAACACCATTCCGACACCAGACGGGGGAACACATGAAATAGGCCTGCGCGGCGCTATTTCACGCGGCCTCAAGGCCTACGGTGAGTTGGTCGGGAACAAGAAGGCCAGCCAGATCACCGGCGACGATGTCATGAATACATCAGCATCAATGCTGTCAATTTTCATTCGGGAACCGGAGTTCCAGGGTCAGACGAAGGACAAACTCGCAACTCAGGAAGCATCACGCATCGTCGAAACAACTGTACGAGATGCCTTCGATCACTGGCTCGCTGATTCACCCCAGCAAGCCAACAAGCTCCTCGAGTGGGCAATCGAGCAAGCTGAAGACCGGCTACGCAAGCGACGGGAAAAAGATATTTCCCGCCAAACTGCGACTCGCAAGCTACGGCTGCCCGGTAAGCTGGTCGATTGTTCATCAAATTCGAAAGTCGGCACCGAAATCTTTATCGTCGAGGGCGACTCGGCTGGTGGCTCGGCAAAACAGGCCCGCAACCCAAAAACACAGGCTGTCCTTCCACTGCGCGGCAAGATCCTAAACGTCGCCAATGCGTCGTCACAAAAGCTCAGCCAGAACCAGATGCTGTCAGATCTTATCCAGTCTCTAGGCTGTGGCATTGGCAAGCATTTCCGGCTTGATGATCTTCGCTATGAGCGAGTGATCATCATGACAGATGCTGACGTCGACGGGGCTCATATTGCATCGTTGCTAATTACGTTTTTCTACCAGGAAATGCCCGAGCTGATCACCAGCAGCCATCTCTACATTGCAGTGCCGCCTTTGTTCAAACTCACACAAGGCACCAAGACGCTGTACGCGCGCGATGATGCAGAACGCGTGCGTTTGCTTGAAACCGGTGAGTTTAAAGCCAATCAGAAAATTGAAGTTAGTCGCTTCAAAGGCCTCGGCGAAATGAACGCGTCACAATTGAAGGAAACTGCCATGAATCCTTCACGGCGCACAATGCTGAAGGTTGAAATCGGCGAAGGCGAGTTGAGCGAAATTGGCAAGTCAGTCAATGCCTTAATGGGATCAAAACCTGAATCTCGATTTCGCTTCATCCAGGACAATGCTGCCTTTGCAACGGATCTCGACATCTAGTTTTGCACAAGAAATCCAAATGCTTCCAACAAGCACCTGCACAGCTTTTCAAGTTGCGGTTTCTGCATAACCGCAACTTGAGATTTTTTATATTGTAGCGACAGAGAGTTGTAGGGGATTTACAGTGGCTGACACAAGACCAGAACCGATTAAGTGGCGCAAGCATCGCTCCTGGAGCTACTACGTTTGGATTACAGCCGCTATTGGCTCACTCGCCTTCGGTGCTCGATGGGTTGCAGGACAAATGTAACAACCGCACCGCTTTAGATTGCCGGTACGAAGTCATAACCGTCCTTGCCAATCTTAGACCGTAAAGACCCAAACGATGGTGCACGGAAGTGTGCGGGGAATAGGATGCTTCCACTATCTGCATGCCTTTCCATCAGCGCAGTACGGTTTCTCCGCGACAGGCTTTGATCACTATCAGCAATGGTTGAGAGTTTCGGATAAACCAGCTGAACCCGATGGTGAATGACATCGCCGGTCATTGCACCCTTAGCATCATCGGAAGCAAGGTTCACAACCACGTGTCCCGGTGAATGGCCATGGCATGGCTCAAGCCATACGCCATTGTCTATTTCATGGTCATCTTCGACAAGAACAGCTTGCTCCGCGCGCATCAGCGGCTGAACACTATCCTGGAAGCCAAAGCGGTGCATGTTGTCGGGGTCTTGCATGAGTCGATCCCAATGCTCGTATTCACGACGCGCCATGATGTATTTGGCGTTCGGAAATGTCGGAACCCACTCTCCATCAACCAACTGCGTGTTCCAGCCAATGTGATCCCAGTGCAGATGCGTACACATGACGAAGTCCACATCTTCAGGCCGGCACCCAGCCGCGGCCAACGTTCCAAGGTAGTTCGAGTTGAGATGTGAGAAAGCGGGACGTGACGGACGCTCTTTATCGTTACCGCAGCAGGTATCAACGAGGATCGTGTATCGCCCGGTTTTCACGACATAACTGTGAAAACTAAGAATAATCTCATCACTATCAGACAAATGCCCATTCGGGATTTCGGGTCGGGCTGCGTCAAGCATGTCCTTCGTCAAGTCCGGGAAGAACTGAAACGCGGAGGTTAGCGGTGCATTCAGCTCCTCTACACGAGTGATCTCAAACCCACCTAGCTGCATCTGATCCATGGCGCCCTCCAGTTAGCCTTTGCAGCCATTGTTATACAGATCAGAACTTTATGCCATCTCAGTCGGCGTCATCCAGCCAATATGGCCACCGCCAGCATCTATCAACATAGCAATGCGACCAACATTCAGCACATCAAATGGTTCTCTCAACACCTGAGCACCCACCGCCTTCGCCTTTATCAATCGCGCATCAATGTCGTCAACTGCGATGTAGGACATCCAGTGGGAGGGAACGTCATCCCCCATATCGGGCATCATGCCCATAATTCCGGCCACGGGTTGACTATCCAGACTGGCGACCCAATCGGTGAAGTCTCCCATATCAACGGCTTCGATCTGCCATTCCATGACATCCCGATAGAATTTAATCGCGGCCTCGACATCCCTGGTCATCTGCTCGTTCCAATAAAACACACCATGTTTCGCCTCCGACATCACCAAAACTCCACGATTGGCTAATAATGACCTGGACAGTGGTCAGTAAAGTTGACGTTGCAATGACTAACTCTCGCGTTGCGCACTGTACTAAACTGCAGGAGTGGCAATGGCTCAGATCGATGCGCACGCGTAACCAAGTGTCGGTTTGGTATGTGTGTTTGATGCACTAAAGCAATGCAAAACGGAAATAGGCGGGCCCATAGATGCATTCACGTGCACTCACTGCTGAGGCAATCGGAACCTTCTTTGTCCATTTGGTCCTTTTTGGATTGTGGCTACTGTTAGCCGGATCAGTGGTTGACAAGACCTTGCCGATTGCCTTCGCAACCGGATTGACACTGATGGTCGTCACAGCGTCCTTGGGCCACGTGTCGGGAGGGCACTTCAACCCGGCTATAACGATCGGCCTTATTGCTGGTGGACGGTTTGATGTTGCCCATGCCCCAGGCTTCATAGTCGCCCAGGTGACAGGTGCTACGTCAGCCATAGCTTTGTTCTACGCCGCAATAGTCACCAGCTCATTGGAGCTTCAACCACGAGCCATAATGGCCGCCAGCAATGGCTTTGACACAAACAACCGAGAAACGCTCGTCGCTGTATTGATGTTCGAAACCAATGCGACGGCATTACTGGTCATCGCTTTCATGGATGCAACAGCGAGCCGATCCTCATTAGCCATAGCGCCCTTGGCCATCGGTGCTGCACTGGCTACCCTCTATATGTTGGTAATACCGGTCTCTGGTGGCAGTCTGAACCCAGCGAGGTCAACGGGCGCAGCTTTGTTCGCTGGTACAGAAGCGCTGTCACAGTTATGGGCGTTCTGGCTGCCCCCAACACTTGGCGGAGTTCTAGGCGGCCTATTGGCCAGCTTCATCCTGAATGAAGGCAGCAGAGACTAAAAGGAAGCGGTTCCAAGCGTGACCAGCATGCAATGCATTTAAGCGGATAGCCAATCAGTCAGAATCTGATTGACCTTCTCTGGCCGCTCCATCGTTGATAGATGGCCGCAATCGGGAATGACTTCGAGTGTACTTCCCGCAATGCCATTATGCATTTCCTCGGCGACCTTAACTGGTGTGAGAACATCTTGCTCGCCAACAATAACAACGGTCGGGCATTTGATCTCCGCAAGAACCTCTCGATTATCTGGACGATCAATAATAGCCTGTTGCTGGCGCACGAAAGAATCGCGGCCCACCGCATCGGCCATATTCAGCACGCGATCAACTAACGCGCGCTCACCCAGCCTCGATTTGTGGATCAACATCGGCAAAGCAGCCGCCTGCACATTTCGCGGCCCTGACGTCAGTGCGAGGCCAATCAGCATCTGTCGGAAGGCGACCTGATCCCCACGATCGGCCCTCGCATTCGTATTCAATAGCGCCAGTTTGCTAACGCGCTCTGGTGCCTGTCGAAGGACCTCAAAAGCAACATAACCACCGAGCGACAGGCCAGCTAATGCAAACTTCTCAGGAGCAATGCGCAGGATTTCGCTTGCCAGACTTTCCAGATTGTTATGCTTCAGCACACGACCAACAGACACGTTGGCTTCGCCACTGAGCCCCGATATCTGGTCAGCAAACAGCGCATCTGAACAGAGCAAGCCTGGAATCAAGACAATATTTGGTTTGGATGACATTTGGACCTCAAGCTCAGACGGCACACCAGTTTGCGCGGCTATACCTCAATTAATCCCTCTGTTAAGCAAAAAAGTACAAGACTTATTGTCTCTGATGGCGCAAGGACTTGCCTTTTACTATCACTTGTGTCAGCACCCATGTATTGACGACTGCGCGCCAAAATGGCGCTGGAAAGCCATCGATTGCAGCTGCCGTCACGATCAGAATATGCCACCGTCACTCAGCCTGGTTAAATTGCGCATATCATCATCAACGTTTGTGAGACTGCGCCACGCGCAGAATTGATACGCAGCACCCCGACGTGCCAATGGAGAGCAACGCTCTTGGACATCCCTAGTTTCACTGGACTTGGACTTAGCAGCAAGGTTGAGGATGCTGTCACGGCATCCGGATACACGACTCCGACGCCGATCCAAGCCCAGGCCATCCCAGTCGCCGTGACAGGCCTCGACGTCCTAGGAATCGCGCAGACTGGAACTGGCAAAACGGCATCATTCACACTGCCGATGATCACGCGCCTGGAGACAGGCAGAGCACGAGCGCGTATGCCACGCTCACTTATTCTGGCGCCAACACGGGAACTGGCAGCTCAGGTTGCCCAGGCATTTGAAAAATACGGTGCGAACCATCGATTGAATGTCGCTCTGCTCATCGGTGGAGTTTCGTTTGACGAGCAGGAAAAGAAACTTGATCGCGGCGCCGATGTGTTAATCGCCACGCCAGGTCGACTGCTAGACCATTTTCAACGCGGCAAGCTTCTACTGACAGGTGTAGAAATTCTTGTCATCGACGAAGCTGACCGCATGCTTGATATGGGCTTTATTCCTGATATCGAGAAGATATGCAGTTTATTACCGCCACGCCGACAGACGCTGTTTTTCTCTGCAACCATGCCGCCAGAAATTCAACGGCTCGTCGATACATTCTTGAAGAACCCAGTCAAGATCGAAGTCGCAAAACCTGCAACAACAGCCAAGACGATTGAGCAGACATTCTGTTTTTGTGGCGAAGGTGAAGACTGGGAAAAGCGCGAGCTGCTGCGTGAGCTCATCCGCGCTCATAACGTCAAGAATGCGATCATATTCTGCAATCGCAAACGTGACGTTTCTATACTCTTTAAGTCACTCACCAAGCATGGTTTCAATGCTGGCGCGTTACACGGCGATATGGATCAAACCAGCCGCATGGATACTTTGGAGAAGTTTCGCTCAGGCGAGATTACTTTTCTGGCGGCAAGTGATGTAGCTGCCCGCGGCCTCGATATTCCCGATGTCAGCCACGTTTTTAATTTTGATGTGCCATGGGCAAGTGATGACTACGTCCATCGCATCGGGCGAACAGGACGCGCGGGTCGAGAGGGTTGTGCAGCCACACTAGTTACCATCGACGAGCTCAAGATTATCAAAGAGATTGAGGGCATCAACGGCGAAGCCTTGAATTGGCAGGGGGATGCCCCGACAGAACAAGACTTCGAAGAGGCTGGCAAAAAGAAGCGACGCAGGCGCGGCGCGAAGGGCCAATCTGATAGCTCCCGTCCATCGCGTGGCACTAGTCGCGGCGGATCAAACAGATCCCGTCAGCGGCGTCAGTCAGAAAACGACAATGAACAACCGATTACCGTTGACGACGCAGAACGACATGCAAAGCCTGCAAGAGCCGCATCAAAACGACCAAAGAGAAACGCCGCTGACGCTGAGTTCCCATCAGGAGGTTTTTCACCTGACGCAATACCAGCGTTTTTGCAACGACCAGTTCGCAGACCAAAACCACCCGCGAAGCGCGCCAAGGTCGTTAATGAGTAGCGCCCAATTGGGCGCTTACAGCTTTTTCTAAAAGCCACTACCCGGCTGAGCTAGATATTCTAGCTCTTGCCGAGTTGAGATCCGGCCAAGCAACTCATTACGATGCGGAAAGCAGCCAAACTTCTCGATAACCTCGAGATGAGCTTTCGCATAAGCAAGATAATTTGCGTCACCCAACGCCTGAAATAAAGCGACACTTCTATGTTGGTCTTCAATCGCTTCACTATGTTCAAATGGCAAATAGCAGAACGCCTTTTGATCAACACTGCAGCCGCGCTCTAGCTCCTTCTGCAGAACCAGTTTTGCAAGATTCAATGCAATCGGATCGCTGGCGAAGGTTTTCTTTGACCCACGAAACATATTCCGTGAAAACTGATCAAGAACGATAATAGCGGCTAGCGCGGTGTGCGGACTAGTGGTGAGTTCACCCAAATCACTCGCTGAAACTTCCGAATGGATACTGTCAAAACGTCGCCGAATATCGGCATCAAGTGAGTCGTCTTTCTTGAACCATTGGGGTTTTTTAAGTTCCACAAACCAGAAACTGAGAACATCGTCGACCCAGGCTGGTTCGCGTGACATTAGGCCCCTCGAAGGCTTTGCTAATCTTAAGCCTTAATCTCTTCAAGACGCGCTTGATCGGCTGGTTTGAGTTCGACGGATTCTCCGCAACCACATGCCGACGTCTGGTTTGGATTATTGAAGACGAATTGGGCCGATAGCTTATCAACTTGATAGTCCATCTCTGTGCCAAGGATATACAGCGTTGCCATCGGATCGATCAGCACCTTCGCGCCATCTTGCTCGACGATCTCGTCGAACTTGCCGGCTTCTTCCGCCCACTCCAGAGTGTACTCCATTCCGGCACAGCCGCCCTTCTTAAGACCAATCTTCAGGCCAACTGCATCGGGTTTACTAGCCATAATGCTGCGCACACGATATGCAGCCGCATCTGTAAGCGTCATAATCTGGGGACGTGGTCGAGTTGCATTGGCCATTTGAAGCGTCCTGTTGCAGGCATTCATTCAATCGATAAGCAAAAGATAGTACGCAGAACGTAAAAGTCGAGTTTGCTAGCCGATTGTTAGGCGGTCAAATCAGAACATATTAAGTGCCAGACGAGCCTCATCCGACATGCGGCTCATGTCCCATGGTGGATCGAAGGTAAGCTCAACCCGTGTACCGCTAACACCGGCAACTGAATTGACTGCGTTCTCAACCCAGACCGGCATATCGCCGGCCACCGGACATCCTGGTGCCGTCAGCGTCATTTCAACATCAACTTGTCGATTGTCATCGACGTCAATTTTGTAAATGAGACCTAACTCATAGATATCACAAGGAATTTCAGGGTCATATACAGTCTTGATGGCTGCCACAATGTCAGCCGTCAACTGCTCAATCTCTTCTTGCGATAAGGCTGAACCGTCGACAGGCGTACCACCTCCTGCAACTGACTTCGGCCCGCCAGATTGCAGTGCATCAGCATCGCCCTCAACAACAGGCTTTGCCGCCAAGTCGATGCGGTCACGCGTATCAGTCATCTCGTCCATACCTGCAATTCCAAGGTTCTTTATGCAAAAAGATCATGCGCTTTTTTGAGCGCATCCACCAGGGTGTCAACATCCTGCTTTGTGTTGTAGAGACCGAACGATGCGCGACACATCGCAGGAACCCCAAAATGATCCATCAGTGGCTGCGCACAATGGTGGCCCGCTCGTATAGCAACCCCGGACCGATCAACCACCATAGATATATCATGCGGATGCAGCCCATCCATAGTGAACGATATAATACCGCCTTTGCCAGGAGCACTGCCGTATACGGTTAGCCAGTTCAGTTCATCAAGCCGTTCGTGCGCATAAGTTACNAGCTCATGCTCGTAAGNCGCAATTTCTCGACGACCAATCTGCATCATATAATCGAGCGCCGCACCTAACCCGACAGCTTCCACAATCGGCGGTGTTCCAGCTTCATACCGGGTTGGCGTGGGACCGTATGTGACCTCGTCCGTACTCACACTCTCAATCATTGCACCGCCCCCTAGGAACGGTGGCAGCTTCGAAAGCCATTCTTTNTTGCCGTACAANACCCCNATGCCAGATGGGCCGTAGACTTTGTGTCCAGTAAACGCAAAGAAATCGACGTCGAGTTCCTGCACGTCAACAGCCATATGAACTGCAGATTGTGCTCCATCAACGAACACTGGGATGCCTTTGGAATGTGCCAGCCGCGTAACGTCTGCAATCGGCACCACGGTACCGAGAACATTAGACATATGCGTCATCGCAATCATCTTGGTGCGCNGCGTAATGAGCTTCTCGAATTCTTCAAAAAGAAACTCACCGGTATCTGAGACTNGNACCCACTTTATCACCGCACCTTTGCGCTCGCGAAGGAAATGCCAAGGCACAATGTTCGCATGGTGCTCCATGATCGANAGGATGATCTCATCGCCTTCCTGGATATTGTCCATACCCCAGGCGTAAGCGACCAAATTCACTGCTTCGGTAGCGTTTTTCGTGAAGATTATTTCATCAACGTCCGAAGCATTTAGAAAGCGCCGCGTTGCTTCTCGCGCATCTTCATATCTCTGCGTCGCCGTGTTCGAGAGATAATGGATACCGCGATGGACATTGGCATACTCAAACCGCAAGCAGTGGTCCATCGCCTCAATCACCGCACGCGGTTTCTGCGCGGATGCCGCGCTGTCGAGATAAACCAGCGGCTTATCATTGACCTCCCGGTAAAGGATCGGAAAGTCCGTGCGAATGGTGTCAACATCGAATGGCTTCGACNAGGATACCACACNCAAGTGCTGCGCAGTGCTGTTCATATATGCGCTCCCAGCTCCTACTAATGCGCTAGCCAGTTGCGGGCTTTATCAAGCAACGCATCTGCAATAGCTACATTCTCAACTTGTTCAATCGCCTCGGCAACAAAAGACTCGATCAGAAGCGCCCGGGCCGTCTCTTCCGGAATGCCGCGCGATCGGCAATAGAAGANNAGATCCGGATCCAGTTCAGCCGANGTTGANCCGTGACCACACGCNACGTCGTCAGCATAGATTTCCAGCTCAGGTTTGGAATCGAACTCACAATCCGGCGACAACATAAGGGCCTGCGCCATTTGTTTACCGTCAGTTTTTTGTGCTTCCGGATNAACAATCACTTTGCCTTGGAAGACGCCCCGCGACTTGTCATCNAGNACGCCCTTAAAAAGCTCGCGACTCTCGCAACCCGGCACTTCGTGNGTCACNACCAATGTATTGTCGATGTGTTGTTCACCACGAGCAAGGAACGCTCCTGAAATGTCAANTTTTGCGTTTTCGCCGGTATANTGAGCGAAAACNTGGTTCCGCGCNAATGCNACATCCGAGGTNTAGCTAAACGCTCTATAATTAGCATCTTGCCCGACACTCGCTGACCAGGTCGCCAGATGNGTNTTGTCTGCCTCAGTGCCGACCTTGATGTGTGAAAGCTCGGCTCCGTCTCCAACCGAGACCTGGCTAAGAGTATTTGTCTGTCCACCGGCCGCGCCATCGAAACTAACGTATGCTTCGACAATGGTGGCCTGCGCGCCGCGACCCACTTTGATCACGTTGCGCGTTGTGATCAACGCAGNCTGATTGCTGGTTCGAACAAACACCAGCATGAGCGGGCGCTCAATCGACGCCTCGTCTTCGACAGTAACGATTGCACCATCGATCGCAAAGGCAGAATTCAGGGCAACAACAGCGTCGTCGTCCGCATTCGAAGCAAGGAGTTCCGCACCATCTTCAATATCAAGTGCTGCGGCCAGCGAAGATACGGACAACCCGGCGTGCTCTCCAAGGTTTGAGATTTCCGCTTGATACACTCCATCCACAANGACCATTCGAGCAGCATCAATATCTGCAAGCNAGCCAAGTGCTGCTGATAGTGCAGCTGTATCAACACTACTGGCTTGGGNAGAAGTTCCTGGCGCAGCTGCATCAGATATGGCTGAGCGCAGATCGGTATACTTCCACTCTTCTATGCGGCGGTGTGGAANCCCTTTNTTCTTGAACGTCTCAATCGCTNCTGTTCGTGTCGTCCGAACGGCAGCACTCCCAGGAAGTTGGTCAGCAACAGCATCAAACGCGGATGTGAAGCCTTGCTCCGCCTTGGTTCTGACGATCGGTATGTTTGTCATTTCATATTGCCTGATTGCTNGAGTTGTCGGTCAGTCGTCCGCCTAGGCCGCTTTGCCAACGTATGCAGCGTAACCAGACTTCTCGAGTTCCAATGCCAGGTCCTTATCGCCTGATGCTTTAATCTCGCCTTGCGCGAGGACGTGAACCTTATCNGGCACGATATAGTTCAAGAGGCGCTGGTAATGCGTAATCACAAGCATTGAACGATCTGGCGACCGTAGTGCATTCACACCATCCGAAACCACTTTCAAGGCATCGATATCAAGCCCNGAGTCTGTCTCGTCAAGCACGCACAAACTTGGCTCTAGCATTGCCATTTGCAGGATCTCAGAACGCTTTTTCTCACCACCGGAGAAGCCAACGTTTACTGGGCGCTTCAGCATCTCGGCATCAATGTTGAGCTCGCCGCCTTTCTCCTTAACCAAGCGGAGAAAATCAGGCGTCTTGAGTTCATCCTGGCCGCGCTTTTTGCGCAATGAATTAACCGCAGTCCGCAGAAACGTCATACCAGCGACCCCAGGAATCTCCATCGGATACTGGAATGCCAGGAAGACGCCTGATACCGCACGCTCCTCTGGGTCCATATCGAGAATGTTCTCGCCGTTCCAGAAGATATCTCCTTCGGTCACCTCATAGCCGTCACGGCCAGCAAGCACATAGGCTAGCGTTGATTTACCGGAACCGTTGGGGCCCATAATGGCATGCACTTCGCCTTTGGGCACCGTTACGGACAATCCCTTGATGATCGGCTTGTCTTCGTCTTCCAGNTTGACGTGTAGGTTCTTGATTTCCAGCATGTTGNTCTTCCGTTNCNCANATCACTNGTCGTTTTCGCTCTTGGCAGATCGNTGTTTCNATTGNCGNAANNCGACCCAAACCAGTAACGNAANTGGCACNAGGNAGACCGGTGAAGGGTCGGTTANAGAAAGACCNCCGCCTGGACCGCTANGACTTGTCGGACCACCAATAATCATNATTGTTGGATCTNTTGCCAGCAGCCCCAGGACAACAAGCAANGTCCCGTATATGACGATCCGTAAGATCACATCTNTTCGCTCCAAACCTNACACTCACNNGTGTCAGGCAACCTGTTNTTCGCGCGCAGACCATAGTCGATCNAATGCTTCNCTCGCCGCACGCTCCGCTTCCAGGTGCTTCGCATTCAGTGCTTCAACATCACTAATTGAAACCTCAGGCTNACCGTCANGGCGNAGCTGTNNCGCTTGAGCTTTGATTTCGTCNGCCATCGCTTCAGCCGCCAGCCAGTCCTGNTCCAACTTCGAAATNTTCGTCGCCATCCTCTNATGTCCTCCAGACTAGTTGGGTGCGCCCGTATAATCCGCCAGGGAGCAGCACCACCCCATTTTATTTGTTTTGTTCAGATCATCTTTTGTTNTTGGCCGATGCAGAGAGTGTGGGATCACTCAGAGNATNGGCGGATATTCTGGGANTAGCCGACGCTACCCTCAAGTGAGATACCGATCAGCTTNTGCGTCTCTGCCATAAATTCCATGGGCAGTTGTTGCAGCACATCCCGAACAAATCCGTTGACCACGAGTGCTACGGCTTCCTCTTCATCAAGACCGCGCTGACGGCAGTAGAACAGCATATCTTCCGAGATCTTCGAGGTGGTCGCTTCGTGCTCGAAGTGTGATGATGAGTTTTTCGCTTCGATGTAAGGCACGGTATGCGCGCCACATTTATTGCCGATGAGCAGCGAGTCACAGCAGGTGAAGTTGCGCGCATTGGTTGCCTTACGGTGCGCAGAGACGAGCCCACGGTACGTATTATCCGAATGACCTGCTGCAATACCTTTTGAGATGATNCGGCTCGACGTGTTCTTGCCAAGGTGGATCATCTTGGTGCCGCTATCGACTTGCTGATAACCGTTCGAAATTGCGATCGAATAGAATTCACCGCGAGANNTATCGCCGCGCAGAATGCAGCTAGGATACTTCCACGTAATAGCTGAGCCTGTCTCAACCTGTGTCCAGGAAATCTTCGATGAGTTACCGCGGCAATCGCCCCGCTTGGTCACAAAGTTATAGACGCCGCCTTTGCCGTCTTTGTCGCCAGGATACCAGTTCTGAACGGTTGAATACTTGATCTCAGCATCATCAAGCGCAATCAGTTCCACAACTGCAGCATGCAGCTGGTTTTCATCGCGCATCGGCGCGGTACATCCCTCAAGATATGAAACGTACGAGCCCTTATCAGCAATAATAAGAGTTCTCTCAAACTGTCCCGTGTTCATTTCATTGATGCGGAAGTAAGTTGAAAGCTCCATCGGGCAGCGGACACCCTCCGGAATGTAGACAAATGAACCATCGGAAAAGACAGCCGAGTTGAGCGCGGCGTAATAGTTGTCCGACTTCGGAANAACAGATCCGAGATACTTTTTAACTAGCTCTGGATGCTCACGAAGNGCTTCTGAAATNGAGCAGAAAATGACACCGGCTTTCGCCAGTTCNTTCTTGAAGGTCGTGACCACGGAAACAGAATCGAAAACGGCATCGACGGCAACCTTACCGTAGCTGCTGGACGGCGCATCGCTGTCATAGAGTTCGCTTGGCTCACCCTGCTTTCGAATACCAGCGAGAATTTCTTGTTCCTTGAGCGGAATGCCGAGTTTCTCATATGTACGAAGCAACTCGGGATCGACTTCATCAAGCGACTTCGGTCCTTCGGTGTTCTTCGGTGCCGCGTAGTAATAGAGATCCTGGAAATCGATCTTTGGATAGTTAACCTTCGCCCAGGTCGGCTCTTTCATCGCCAGCCAGCGCTCGTAGGCGTCGAGACGCCATTCCAGCATCCATGCAGGCTCTTCTTTTTTGTCCGAGATGAACTTGACGATATCCTCGCTCAAGCCTTTCGGCGCCTTAATAGTCTCGATGTCCGTCGTGAAGCCATACTTATACTGATCGACGTCAATTTGTTTGACTTGTTCGATCGTCTCTTGAACAGCAGGCATGCTCATTCTCCACCTTATCCGCCGGTTCATTCTGGCGGCATTTCTCAGTCAAAACGGTTGGTATGGATCACGCGACCGCGCGTGCCCCGCCAGCCATAATTTCGCTCCAGACACCTACAAACGTATCGATATCAACCGCGGATGTGTTCCAACCCAAACTGATCCGGATTGCTGACCGCGACAGTTCGGAGCTAATCCCCATGGCAGTCAGCACATGGCTTGCGCCGACTTTACCGGATGAACAGGCCGAACCCGAGCTCACTGCAATGCCAGCAAGATCGAACTTGATCAGTAGAATTTCAGCAGATTGGCCTTTCAGCGCGACACATGTTGTATTCGCCAACCTAGGTCCGTCAGTGCCGATGATCTGCGCACTCGGAGTAGTGGACAAAAGCGCGTGCTCCAAGCGGTCACGCAACTGTCGAAGTCGCACCATATTACCAAGGTTATTCAAAGCGATTTCGGCCGCTGCACCAAAACCAGCAATACCAGCTACGTTCTCGGTACCAGCGCGCCTGCGTTTTTCCTGACCACCACCAACAATTAACGGAGAGATTTCTAAGCCATCCTTTAGAACCAGTGCTCCGACGCCCATCGGTCCACCAAGTTTATGAGACGAAATTGCCATCGTCTCAGCTCCGAGTAAGTCAAACTCGATATTGGTTCGGCCAGCTCCTTGCACGGCATCTATATGAAGCGCCAGTCCATGTTCTTTGCAAAAATCAGCAGTTTCTGTTACCGGCTGCACAACACCGGTCTCATTGTTCGCAATCTGGAGGGTCACCAACTGCCGTCCAGCAGTAGCAGTGCTTGTCAGTAACCGTTCACCTATTTGCTCAATGCGGGCCTGACCAGTCGTATCGGCATCAATTTCCGCGATATCGGCACCGGACAACCTGGCTGACGCGAGCACCGAGTCATGCTCAATCTTAGGAAGGAAAATCATGTCCCACTTGCGCGATAACGCCCAAGCATTTGCCTCGGTAGCACCACTCGTGAAGACAATGTTTTTTGCTTTGGCACCGACCAAAGCCGCAACCTTCTCGCGGGCATCCTCGACGACTTTCCGAGCCGTTCGCCCCTCGCCATGGACCGACGAAGGATTGCCCGTCGCGTCCAGAGCGCCAACCATCGCCTCACGCGCTTCCGGCAATAGAGGCGACGTCGCATTGTAGTCGAGATATGTCCGCGACATACTCATTCGGCAGCCAACCCTTCTGGATTGGGACGCAATGCGCGGGCAGCCATATCAAGAGACGGACCACCTTGAATAACATCCTGTAGGGAAATATCGCTGAGGAAGCCCTGTATATGTAGACTGAGGGCCGCCCACAGACCGTGAGTGAGACAGCGCTCTTCACCGACACAACCTATATTGCTACCTGCAATGCAGCGCGTCATACGAGTTGGCTCATCGACAGCGGCAAGAATTTGAGAGACAAAAATGGCATCCGCAGGTAACGCCAATTGGTAGCCACCACTTCGTCCGCGGACACTCTCGACCAGTCCTGCATGTCGCAGCTGACCAAACAAACGACCCAGGTATGCTTCTGAAAGCTCCTGACGGGCGGCGATTTCTGACAATGCTAAAGACCGCTGACCACCATGCTTGGCCAGATCAGCCATCGCCATAACCGCGTAACGTCCTCGTGTATTGAGCTCCACGACCCAAAACCTCAATTGCTTCGCGTTGTTCAGTATCGCCGGCTTGCGCTTTTGGCTGACAATCTTCTTGCGTTGACCCGGCTGGGTTGTGCTAGAAGGTCGCTCCCACACTTCATTGCGCCCGACAGTCTCTTGTGCTGTGTCGAATAGTTCTGAGCTATCCGGAATATGGAAATCCTAACCGCAGGAGTCAAGATTAATTCTAACGACCTAGCGTAATTATTCCGTGGCACGTTTGTGCAAGCCCATCGACATGTCCATAACGACGCCCCAAATCACGATCTTGGGCCGAAGCGACAATCAGTCTGACAACACCAACTCGCCGGTTAATCAAGCCTATGCCTGAACTCATCATCAATGGCCCAGTGGGTCGCCTAGAATCCCGTTACCATCATGAGCCCGATCCCCGAAGCCCATTGGCTTTGATCCTTCACCCGCACCCTCAATTCGGCGGCACAATGAATAATCAGGTGGTCTATCATCTGTATTATACCTTTGTTGAACGCGGTTTCTCAGTATTGCGCTTCAACTTCCGTGGCGTTGGCCGTAGCCAGGGCTACTTCGACAATGGCCCGGGTGAATTGGCTGATGCGGCAACCGCTCTCGACTGGATGCAGATTGCTAAGCCGGACTCAAAAGCCTGCTGGATTGTCGGCGTATCATTTGGAACTTGGATCGCCATGCAGCTCCTGATGAGACGCCCTGAGATAGATTCGTTTATTTGCGTTGCACCGCCAGCGAACCTCTATGACTTCTCATTCCTGGCACCGTGCCCAGCATCCGGCCTACTCGTAAACGGTGACCGCGACCGTGTTGTCCCATCAGCGTCCGTTGCTGAGCTCTCACAGAAGACGAAAGTGCAGAAGGGCATCATTCTGCAGCACGACATCATTCCAGAGGCTAACCATTTCTTCGAAGGCGAAGCTCCAATGGCCGCCCTGCAGGAGAGTGTCGGCAGCTACGTCGATACCCGCATGGTCGACATCCTCAAGAACAAGTCCGACGACTAACGGATGGTTTGCCCTTTGTTGGCAGGCTTTGCTTGCCAATGGGGCTCAGACGTGGCTGAATCAACATCTCGTAATCGTCAAAAGGCAGATGAGATGTTGATCGCAGTCGTCCAAATTCCTCGCAGTTCACCCAAGCCAGCCAAGGATGCCGCTGTCGCCCGCGGCCTGGATTCCGCACCGATCTATCGCGATGTGAAGGGTCTGATCCGTAAGGACTACTTAAACGGCGAAGATTGCGGTGGCGGTGTCTACACTTTTGAATCACGCGAAGCAGCTGAAGCTTGGTTCAACGATGACTGGTGGGGTTGGATCGAGGAACGCTTTGGCGCCCGCCCAACGCTTACTTTCTATGATCACTACGTGACTGTTGATAACGCCGCTGGAGAAGTCAGAGTTGACGGCGCGGCTGTCGACCTGCCGAAGGGATCAGAAGCAGCAGAGTGATTGCTTCGAAGCAAGCGCACTACAAACACACCGACATCGGTCCGCCCGCTAGTCAGTGCAGGCCCGCTGCAGCCTGTCTTGCGGTAACAACACATCCTTGTTCGGTGCGAACACGTCAAAAGACAGACGAGCTTGTGGCCGCCGCTCAAAGCATGAGGCTCGCGCTGCCCCAATTACCTTTCATCTGACGCCAATACTAGAATGCAAGCCAAGTTCCCGATCATCCCCCGCAATTGATGGTTGTTCCGGCCGGCTTGCATGCAACACTGGCCCTTGGCGCCTGTCTTCACCGTAAGCCAACGCCATCCCAACCGCCGAATACGCCGTATGTAACGTGAATCGATGTCGTCTATTATAAGCAACGAATGGATCAAATAGTAGACACTATCGATCAAGCACTGACTGCACGACTACGCACGGAACGGCAGGAACGAAAATGGTCGATGCAGGAATTAGCCAATCGCTCAAATGTCTCCAAGGCTATGATTGGAAGGATTGAAAAGGGCGAAGTCAGCCCAACAGCCAATCTCCTATGCAAGCTCGCCGACGCCTTTGGGATGACATTATCGACGCTGCTAGCTCGCGCCGAAAACGGACAGGGCGAGCATCACCCCTTTGCACAACAGCAAGTATGGACTGACCTAGAAACCAGCTACGTTAGACGATCAATATCGCCACCAGGCGCAAAGGGTGCCGAACTCACCCACGTGACATTGCCACCGAACACGCGCGTTCACTTTGAAGAGCAGTCACAGGCAATATACACGCAACAAATCATTGTCGTGACGGGCCAGCTGACATTTGATGCCGGACATCGGCAATACCATCTGAGAACAGGCGATTGGTTCCAAGCGCCTGACAGCGGACCGCGCACATTCATCAATAATCAGAAAAAGCCATGCCAGTACATGCTGGTCGTAACTTAAGCAATCATGTTGGGTATCACACGAGGTAGCCTCATGGATCGAAGCTCGGAACTGAACCTCGACATCATCGTGGACGATCTCAGCGGCACTGAAATTGCTGAGCTTCTTCAAACTCATCGGCTCTGTTCTGCCTAAATGTTGTGAGACCTTGCTAACTGACGGTTCGTCACTAGCGAGGATACCATGAAGGCTCAGGATTTTCAGGCACTTGTCG
>NZGY01000128.1 GCA_002689605.1 Filomicrobium sp. | reverse complement strand
TTGGCCTTCAATGAACCGTTTCATGCCATGCTCCCGCAAAGCTGCGGAAGAACTGAATCAGCATTCGCGTTTTGACACAACCAGGGTCATTAGAGGACTTACCGACATCTCGGCACGAGATACTAGCGAATGCTAGAAATATGTCGAAAGAATGTGGCAGCGAAGCAGCCGCGACACGTTTATGCTCCGTTTCGGGTTTTGGCTTGGCAGCGGGAAATCTCTAGTTGATGCAATCTGGTGTAGCAGTCCGGACAATGAAAGCTCTGAGTGTCACGGCCATTGCGGCATTCATTACAGTCATCCAGGCTGACTATGCTTTTGCACAGGCCGAAGCCAATCCTGAAGGCTTGCTGGCAAATACACAGAATTATTGGGTTCGGATTACAAGCTGGATAGCAAAAGAATATGCTGAGGCGCCAGCTCTCGTAATAGCCGGTGGTGTGGCCCTCTGCGCTCCGATTGCTGCAGTTTTCGGTCTCGCCCTTCGAGGTGTGCTGCGACAGCGTCCTCCAGCAATCGATCCAGTACCTTTGACGAAACCACCGCGTGGATGGCAGATACAGGCGCGACTAGAACTTGTCGATCCACAGAATGATCGCGAACAGTTTAAGATTGGACACGGATTAGTCCGAATTGGGCGCGAAGAAGACAATGATGTTCAACTTGTGCATAAGACCGTTCACCGCTACCACGCGGTGATCGAACGAACGCCAGAGTCAGAATTTGTTATCACAGACGTGAGTGGAGAGGACGGCAACGGTGTTCGGGTGAATGGCGAACGCATTCAGCGACACCGCCTACGTGGCGGCGAGACGATCGACATCGGGCGATCGCAGCTGAAGTTTGAATTGTCGGAGGCCTAAAGAGCGGGAGCAGCTAATGGCGAATGAGAACGACAATGATAACGGTGGCAAGAAGCAAGGAAAGTTTCTTGGATCACTGAGAGATGCACTGGCTGCCGCCAGCCGGGATGACACGACCAGGATAACCGGTCTGGACCCATTTACAGTACCTGACAACTCCAATGATGAAAGTCCTGGAGAAGGCGAAAACGCAGATCCTGTTGAGCAGGCAGAGCCGAATGATGCGGCTATAGCGTCAGCGGTTGAGCCCTCGCAAGACAGTGGCACACCAAGACACGACATGCCTCCACCGCTACCAATTCCCAGCGCTACAGAAGCCGCGCGCCAGGCGCGTAGTGGTACGCCCAATATCCCACCCATTGATCATAATGTAGAATATGACGCTCCACCAACTACGCGTGTCATGCGCCAGTCTACACAAAATGAAGGAGGCGACTTTAAGCAGGACCCAGTTGTCGGCTGGGTCGTTGTCGTAGGTGGTCCTGGGATCGGTTCATATCGACCAATCTTCGAGGGAAACAACACTATTGGGCGTTCAAAGTCCAACCGGGTTGCGATTGATTTTGGTGACGATACGATTTCTGCTGAAGAGCGAGCTTACATTCGATATGATTCAGCAGACAGATCGTTTCTGTTCGTCCCGAACATGGCAAAGACCAATGTGGTCTCCGTTAACGACAAGAGGCCAGCAACCGCCGTTCCGTTGCAATCGATGGACGTCATCACAATGGGGCGTACCCAGATGGTATTCGTTGCTTTCTGCGGAGCCGACTTCGACTGGGGTGAATTGACGGAACTTAAGTCTTGATGAAGGCGTTTGAGTGCGGATTTAGCGCGACGCAAGGCGAACGCGGATACCAGGAGGACTCTGCGGTCGTCTGGCCTGGGCAGGCAACGTTTGCCTGGAACGGGGTTGCACTGCCCGATCCCGGAGCCGGCCATATGGTTGCGGTTCTGGCCGACGGCATGGGGGGGCACGTCGATGGTGCGTTAGCTAGCAAAACCGTCTGCAAAGCATTTCTTGAAAACTACGCTAGCTCGGAATCGGAGACCCATGCGCGCCTGAGTGCTACTCTTGACGCCAGCAATGACCGTATTGCCGACATTGTTCAAAACGATCCCAGCATGGCAGGAATGGGTTCGACCCTTGTCGGCGTGATATTTGATGAGGAAGGCGTTCAGTGGGTCAGCGTCGGTGATAGTCCGCTATATCTTTATCGGCGCGGTGAAATAGCGTTGCTCAACGAAGATCACTCATTGGCGCCTGTACTGGATCAGCTGGCAGCTGCTGGAAAGATCACAGTCGAACAGGCTAAGTCTGATCCGCATCGACATATGCTTCGCTCGGCTATTACTGGCGAAGGCCTTGATCATATTAACATCTCAAAGCAGGCACTGAGCCTTGAGGTTGGGGACTACGTGATCGTGGCAAGTGATGGCATCCACACGCTGGACATTCCTAAGCTGGTGAAGATTGTATCTGCTGAAGGTCAACATGGTCCTTTGCAGTTAAGCGAAGCGATCGTACGCGAGATCGATAAGCAAAAAGAGCCTTATCAAGATAACGCACAGTTATCGCCGTGCGCTGTCGAGCCTGAAAATCGATGCGTCATAACTTTTGTCTGCGTAGCCTTGGACTTTCTGCGATGTGCTTCCAGACTTTCTATCTTCCAGACTACAACTACGGACTTGATAAGGCAGAGGCAGACGTACTTGCTCGTCTTGTCGTCGATTGAGATCCTTGCCAAGGTTCAATGATCATCATTGAAAGGATCTCCAACATGTCTGCCGAAAAAGTTTTGGTTGAGCGGAATGGCCCGGTGACGACGGTGATCATAAATCGTCCCGAGGTGCGCAATGCCGTCGACAACGAAACAGCCGATGGACTTGCCGACGCCTTTCGCGCTTTTGATGTAGATTCCGAGCAGCGCGTTGCAGTCCTGTGGGGTGCAGGCGGGGGGTTCTGTGCAGGAGCCGATCTCAAAGCCATTGCAAGTGGTGAACGGCGCAAACGCTACAGCATGACTGGCGATGGTCCGATGGGACCGTCACGACTGAAACTGTCCAAGCCCGTCATTGCAGCTGTCGCGGGCCATGCCGTTGCGGGTGGATTGGAGCTTGCGCTTTGGTGCGATCTTCGCGTTGCAGAAGAGACGGCAATATTCGGTGTCTATTGCCGACGATGGGGCGTGCCCTTGATTGATGGAGGTACGGTTCGGCTTCCACGCCTGATTGGCCAAAGTCATGCCCTCGATATGATCCTAACCGGGCGTCCGGTTGAAGCGAATGAAGCATTGCGCATGGGGCTTGCAAACCGCGTCGTCGGAGTTGGTGAAGCGCGAAGTGAAGCCGAGGCGCTTGCTCGCGAGCTGAGTGAATTCCCCCAAATGTGCATGAACCACGATCGAGAGTCCGTCTATAGGCAGTGGGAGCTGCCGCTCGAGCACGCTATGAAGGCTGAGTTCGCCTACGGTATTTCGGCCGTGGCAGCGGAGGGCCAATCCGGTGCTGCAAAGTTTGCTGCTGGTGCAGGGCGCGGCGGTTCATTCAAAGATCACCAGACTTAGGTTGAGGCTAAATACCGGGGATAGGATCATGGCTAAAGTTACGTATGAGAAAGATGGTCGTATCGGCCGCATTACGCTGAACCGTCCAGAAGTCCTCAATGCCATCGATGATGACCTGCCAGGCCAGTTGGCAGCTGCGGTTGCCCAGGCCAATGCAGACCAATCGGTTCATGTGATCGTTCTCGCCGGTGCAGGGCGTGCCTTTTGTGCAGGCTATGATCTCACAGCATATGCGGAAACAGCCGGTGGTAATAACGTCACACAGGATATGCCATGAGACCCGATGAAGGATTACGCCTTCATGATGCGCAATACCGAACACTTCATGTCACTCTGGCGAAGTTACCGTCCCGTGATCTGCAAAGTTCATGGATATGCCGTAGCTGGCGGTTCCGACATTGCGCTCTGCTCAGACCTTGTGGTGATGGGTGAGACGGCAAAGATCGGCTATATGCCCGTTCGCGTGTGGGGATGCCCAACCACTGCCATGTGGGTTTATCGGCTTGGTCTCGAAGGCGCAAAGCGGATGCTGTTCACCGGTGATAGGATTGACGGTGTTGAAGCTGAGCGGATCGGGCTCATTCACAAGGCCGTGCCTGATGATGAACTCGATGCTTACGTCGAAGCGTTGGCCGAGCGCATGGCGGGCATTCCCGTCAATCAGCTCATGATGCAAAAACTGATGATCAATCAAGCTGCCGAGAACATGGGTCTGCGCACAACTCAAATGCTGGCGACAGTCTTCGATGGCATTACGCGTCACAGTCCGGAAGGTATGAACTTTAAGCATCGTGCCGAAGATATTGGCTGGAAGGAAGCCGTTCGAGAGAGAGATCTTGGAACGTTTGACTGGACCGAAAACAAGAAGGTCAACCATGCTGATTGACCCTCGGTGTTATAACGACCAACCGACGCTAAGGTTCGCGGCTGCAATAGTGCCGAGTACGATAGTGGAGTGGTAGGCAGGCGCCGGTCACACAATTGCTCAATCGCCGACAAGCTCGTCGTGCTCTTGCTCTCGTTTCACGCAGTGATCGGCCGTAGCATGCGTAGGTCAATCGAATGTCATGGCGGCGTCGAAGTGTATAAGCCGTTTGCGCAAAGTTACAGCGCCAACCTTGAGGTCGTGCCTCCGCTTCTTTTGAAATAGAAAATACGCCCAAAGCTAATGCGCCAAGTGCGAGTGACATCATGAGTATCCGCATCTCAATCTCCTAATGGTCTAAGGCGTTGTCACATAGCTGATGAACTCTGGGGCAGTCTCGCGCTGTCCTCAAGCCGTATTACGTCCGAACTCCTTCTGAGCGACGAGAAGCTGTCTCTAGTTTCGGTTCAACTTGTCAGGTGCCTTCGCCTGTTACTCGGCACGCCCAGACCCTAAGTTTGCGTACTCGATTAGTTTCGTATCAACTTTGTTCTATATTTGTTCTTGACTCTTGATGAGAATATAAATAGAACAAAGAAAGAACAAATTGATAAGGCAAATCGAGAGAGTAAGTTGTGGCGCGTGCCAGTCAGTGTGGAGCGGTAAAGAGTTCTGCGTTTGTGCGAAGCACCTTCGGGTCATCGCCGCAACCCGTATTTTCAAGTGAGCCGCGTCAGGAAGTTCTCGATCGCCTTCGTAAGCGTATTCGGCAGATCGAGAACCGCACGCCCCAGTTCAAAGTGGATGCGTGCGAAGTTTCTCATAACAGACTTGCAGCCGGCTCCCCATCCGGCCTGCTTGTTGAGGACGGCGGCATACTTCCCCGCGATGCCCGCACCCCCATGTCGTCGTCCTCGCCCCTACCTTCACAACAATCTATCTCCTCTCCCAAACGGCCAACCAGCGCCTGGACACTTGGCGATAGCTCACTCGATCATATGCTTGGCCTGACAGGTCTTGAAACCGATGCTGTCCATGAACTCAAAGGTCGAATTGCTCCGAATGAAAATGGTCAGGCCATGCCCAACTGGGCAGGTTGTTGGAGTGCAACCAGGCAGTTCTTACTCACTCTCATTATCAGACGCTTTTTAACAAATGGGATTGAGCCTGAACCTTCAGCACCAGGTATCCTATGGTGCTGGCCTCGCACAATGGCACAGGAATTCGGCTCGCTTTATGCACCTGGTCTAAGCTCGATTGGAGTTGAGCCTCACGCACTTACCATTGTTGAGCCTGCACAGTCGCAAGATGTGCTCTGGGCAATGGAAGAAGGGTTGAAATCTCAGGCTCTGTCTTGTGTTGTCGGAGTTCTTGATGATGTGGATCTTACACCCGCTCGCCGATTAGCCCTAGCGGCACAGAAATACGCCGTGCCGGTTTTGGTTCTGACGAATCCAAGGACACCTCCGATGGCCGCTACGGCAACACGCTGGCGCGTTGCCCCAATGCCAAGCGCACAACATCCCATCAAAAAGGGGGTACCTGGTCGTCTGCGTTTACGACTAAGCCTTGAGCGACGCCGCACGCATAACGCGCGCAGATTTGCCTCGAACGTAGAAGTTGAATGGTGCCCTTCCGAAAAATCATTTAGACTGATCAATCACGCACAGCAAACTCTGCCTGACAAACACTGGACTTCCAGCCGTACAAAAGGACTGGCGTTATGAATGTTGTTTCTGCGTCTGGTAATATCGTCTCTCCACCACACTCAATGACGTCAAACACATGCCACTTCAGTGCAGATAAGCAGGCCAAAAATGAGAAGAAATGCTTCCTCTCTATTTGGCTCCCATCATTTGCCATTGATCGTCTACGCGAAAAGACACGTCGCTATATCGATGGTCATTTCGTTTCTTCTGTTCCAGAGAGCAAACCCTTTGCGCTTGTTCTGTCTGGTCATCGCGGCTTGATGATCACGGCCATCAATGCTTGCGCGCGCCGCGAAGGACTTGAGGTTGGCCAGACACTTGCCGATGCCCGTGCAGCGATTCCGCATCTAATCACCAAACCGGCAGAGCCAGAGCGCGACCATAAAAGACTTTATGCTTTAGCCTACGCTGCGGGGCGCTACGGTCCAGCTCGCAATGTTGAAGGTGAAGATGGTCTATGGGTTGATATCACCGGGGTAACACACCTCTTTGGCGGTTCGGAAGCATTGGCGCAGGATTGTATCCAACGTTTCCAGAAAGCCGGATACCATGCTCGAACAGGAATAGCCGGCACGCCGGCAGCTGCTTTTGCATTAGCCCGATACGGGCCGCCCTTGCCGTCGCGTGGCAAATCTATTGAAACTCAGAACGCAGTTGAGACGCGTACAAATAAGCCAACTGGCCAGAACACGAGACCAATCCAACAGGATGCGCGATTAGGACATTGCTCCTCTTCGCTCTTAGTTGGCGACCAAGCGAAACTCACAGATCTTCCTATTGAAGCCTTGCGGCTTGAAGCCAAGACAATTGTTCTTCTCAAGCGCCTTGGACTACGCCGGATTGGACAGCTTTATAACCTCCCAAGAACCGTTTTAGCGCGCCGCTTTCGCGACCTTAAAGTTAAAGGTGCCGGACGCGTAGGAGAACGAGAAGGCCTCGCGCAAGCGGTACTATTGCGGCTCGATCAGGCACTCGGACAACAAGCTGATCCGCATCAACCATTAGCGGAACCACCTGCCTTTATTGCACGCCGCTCATATCCGGATATTTTAATTACATCAGAAGGCATTGAAGCAGCCTGCCATGATCTCGCATCCGAACTTTGCAATGCTTTAATCGCATATCACAAGGGCGCACGCCGCTTACGTTTCTCGCTTTATCGTGCGGATGGCAGTGTCGCGGATGCTATGATCGGAACCAAGCAACCGTGCTGCAAACCAGATCATTTACTCTCTCTCTTCCGTGACAAACTCAATACACTTGATGCCGGCTTTGGTATCGACATGATTACCTTGGAAGCACTGCAGGTTGATGGTCTTGAGGAAACTCAATCCTGTCTTGCTCAAGGCAGCGGTGATTTTGATAGCGCGCAAGTACAGGCTAACACGGCCGCGCTGATTGACCGCCTTACTAATCGCCTGGGCCAGAAGACGGTGTTTCAACTTGAAAAAATCGAAAGCCATATCCCAGAACATGCTCAGAAGCGCACGTTCGATTTTATAACCAAGCCCAACCCTCAGCAAATCTACGTTAGCCAGCGCCCATCATTTTTATTAATCGCGCCAGAGAAGATTACTGTCATTGCCGAGGTTCCGGAAGGTCCTCCTGCCCGCTTCACCTGGCGCCGAGTTCTTCATCGCATCATTAAGACCGAGGGCCCGAAACGCATTGAGCCGGAATGGTGGAAAAGATTGGCTGTCTTTATCGCATCCACTTCCTCAAATCATGAGAATTCGTCAACTCGCATAGTAGGCAGTTCGAGCACTCAAAATGCAATGCACTCATCTCATCTCCTCGAACCCAAAAACGACCAGGACCGCATCCGCGATTACTATGTTCTCGAAGACGATTGCGGCGTGCGCTACTGGGTATTTCGCTCAGGTCTTTATCAACGAGAGATGGAGGACGGACCACCCAATTGGTATATGCACGGGCTGTTCGGGTAAGTCATGAATGAACTTCTGAATAACCAATCTGCGACTTATGCCGAGTTACAGGTGACAACAAATTTCTCGTTTCTTAGAGGTGGTTCACATCCGCATGAGCTTGTCATAGAAGCAGCTCGCAAGGGCCTTACAGCGGTTGGTATTGCCGACCGTAATACATTGGCCGGCGTTGTGCGAGCGCATCTTGCCGCTAAGGAGTTAGGTCTCAAGGTCGTCATTGGTGCACGGCTAGATTTGCAAGATGCACCGAGCTTGTTGTGCTTTCCAAAAGACCGTGAGGCTTATGGCCGGCTGTCGCGACTACTTTCGCTTGGTCAAGGTCGTGCTGCAAAAGGTCATTGTATTCTCTATCTCGAAGATGTTCTCGAACACACTGAGGGACAGATCTTCATCGCGCTGCCACCGGAGCAATGGAATTGGCGTGAGCTTATCTGTTCCGGTGATATGGCCCCCATCGATCCAGAGGAGAGCTCAACTTCAGCTTCATCTATACAGCCTGTCGAGACCCCAAATTCATTAGGGCGTTATGACGAAGAAAATGTCGTTCGGTTACCGCCAAAACTTCACCAAGGCGCCGGCAAAACAGAGAACTTTGCCATCGGAAGTCATGTCATTTCACTTCAGGATGGTCTGCGCGATCCGAAGACGAAAGCAGACAATGAAAAGCTACAGCAGTTCCTTCACAACAGCTGCGGGAGCGATGAAATTACAAGTGAGAAATCTTTCGGCTTCGAACTTAAGCGCCTCAAATCTCTACTCACTTCTGTCCCACTCTATCTCGCTACATCACATTGCTATCAAGGTGATGACCAAGCTCGCCTTGGTGCGCTTTCAATGCTGGCCAAGCAATGTGGAACTCCATTAGTTGCAACGAATGACGTGCTTTACCATACGCCTGAGCGCCGACCACTACAGGATGTGCTGACGTGTATTCGTGAGAAGACAACTATACGTAATGCTGGCTTTCTGCTTCAGGCAAACGCAGAGCACCATATTAAGTCAGCAACGGAAATGGCTCGACTGTTTCGTGGCTATGAAGATGCTCTGATACGGACTTCTGAGATTGCCAATGCATGTCAATTTTCACTGGAGCAACTCCGTTATGAATACCCTGATGAACCAGTTCCACCAGGCTACAGTCCGCAGTCATATCTAAAAAAAATAAGCTGGGAGGGTGCTCATTGGCGATTTCCAGATGGTATTCCGGATAAAGTCCACGCCAATCTTGACAAAGAACTGGCCTTAATCGAGGAGCTTAAATACGCTCCTTACTTCCTGACTGTTTATGACATCGTTCATTATGCACGTTCTCAAGGTATCCTCTGCCAGGGACGTGGCTCAGCTGCAAATTCAGTTGTTTGTTATTGCCTCGCTATCACTGCCGTAAATCCCACTGAAGTTGATCTTCTTTTTGAGCGGTTTATTAGCCCGGAGCGCAAAGAACCTCCTGATATTGATGTCGACTTTGAGCATGAGCGTCGCGAGGAAGTTATCCAATACCTTTACGGCCGGTATGGTCGTGACAGAGCTGGTCTTGCTGCAACTGTCATTACGTATCGTTCCCGATCCGCTGTCCGCGAAGTTGGAAAGGCCATGGGTCTTTCAGAGGATAGTGTCGCAGCTCTGGCCGGTATGGTCTGGGGCTACCTGTCGAACGGCAGCTTACCGGAACAGCATGTGCGTGAAGCAGGCTTTGATCCAACAGATCCATTGATCGCAACAGTAGTCAAGCTGACCGACGAATTGATAGGGTTTCCGCGCCATTTATCACAGCACGTCGGTGGCTTTGTCCTGACCCGCGGACCTCTCGTTGAAGTCGTACCTGTCGGCAACGCTGCCATGGAAGACCGAACATTTATTGAATGGGATAAAGACGACCTTGAAGCCCTTGGTCTGCTCAAGGTTGATGTTCTGGCATTAGGAATGTTGAGCTGCATTCGTCGTTCTTTTGATTTGCTACGCGAGCATCACGGGAGACGCGAAACACTTGCCAGTGTCCCGCGCGATGACAATGACGTTTACGATATGCTGTGTAAGGCTGACTCGCTTGGTGTATTCCAAGTCGAAAGTCGAGCGCAAATGAATATGTTACCGCGTCTCAAGCCACGTACCTATTATGATCTTGTCATTGAAGTTGCTATTGTGCGTCCGGGTCCGATCCAAGGCGACATGGTGCATCCTTATCTGCGCCGCCGCGATAAACTTGAACCGGAAGTATACCCTTCACCGCATCCAAGCCAGGGGCCCAAGGATGAGCTGCGCCAGATTCTAGGTAAGACCAAAGGCGTACCGTTATTCCAGGAGCAGGCCATGCGGATCGCTATGGAGGCTGCAAAATTTTCTGATAGCGAGGTCAATGAATTGCGGAGGGCCATGGCTACTTTCCGGCGCAAAGGCACCATTGGCAAGCTCGAGGCAAAGATGATCAGGCGCATGGTGGCACGCGGCTACGACGAAGAATTTGCACAGCGCTGTTTCAATCAAATTAAAGGCTTCGGTGAATATGGATTTCCTGAGAGCCATGCTGCGAGTTTTGCCCACCTAGTCTACATTTCGTCCTGGCTCAAATGTCACTATCCGGCTGTGTTCTGTTGCGCGATTTTAAACTCACAACCAATGGGCTTTTACGCACCTGCTCAATTAGTTCGTGATGCGCGCGAGCACGGCGTCGAGGTGCGCCCTGTAGATATCAATCATTCCGATTGGGATTGCACTTTGGAGCCGACTCCTGATCCTGAAAAGCCGGCTGTACGCCTTGGATTACGCCACGTTGATGGTCTCAGAAAAAATGATGCTGAAAAAATTGTTGCGACGCGTGTCCGGCTTACCGAAGAGCCTGGCACGTTTTGCAGATATGTATTCAAGGACGCTCATGATGTTAAGCGCCATGCCGGTGTTTCTCGTGCCGCCCTTGAGAGATTAGCTGCAGCAGATGCGTTTCGCTCGACAGGCCAAGACCGCCGGCAAGCTCTGTGGGATGTGCGAGGCCTTAGCCCGGCTGAGCCCTTGCCGCTTTTTCAATGGGGAGACGCGCGTGAAGATGGCACGGAGCCTGATGTCGAACTACCGCTCATGCCTCTCAGTGAACATGTCATCAATGACTACCAGACCCTCCGGCTATCTCTCAAAGCACATCCGCTGTCGTTCCTACGTGAGCGCTTCCGCAAGCAGCGCGTTATCTCTTGTTCGGAACTGAGAGATTTACGAGACGGCACCTCTATCGCGATCGCCGGTGTCGTGCTTGTGCGCCAACGCCCTGGCTCAGCCAAGGGGGTCGTCTTCATGACAATAGAAGATGAGACCGGCATTGCGAATTCTGTGGTCTGGCCCAAAACGTTGGAGAAGTATCGCAAGGTGATTATGACAACCCGGCTGATTTTCATCCGCGGTCGCATTCAGCGTCATGAAGATATTATCCATGTTGTTTGCCAGCATTTGGAGGACCGTAGTGACTGGCTGAACGAGCTCTCGGAATGGGCCAAGGATATGCCAGCGCCAATCGCCAATGCCGATGAAGTGAGAAAGCCTGAACCAGGATCGGCCCGCAGTAAGTATCATCCGAGATGGGCCGGGCACCCCAGAAATGAGCGTGTCATCCCGAAATCGAGAGATTTTCATTAGGAGAAGCGAGCAAAGTCCTTTTCTGCTGCCGCCGAAAGCCTCACTATGATCGTGGGAGGCCAGCGGGAATATGTCAGATCTCTTTAAAGAAGTCCGGTTTTCGGTTGCTAGCACATTCTTCATCTTCACCTTGCTTCTGGCACTCGCACTGTCGCCAGCCAAAGCTCAAGACGGCCGCAGTGCTCCAGAAGCCGATACAGGTCGCTATGCGAAGAATAGCGCGACGGCACGCAGCTATATGGTATCGGCTGCCAATCCCCTTGCTGTTGATGCTGGCCTCCAAATGCTACGAAAAGGTGGATCGGCAGTTGATGCGGCCATTGCTGTACAGCTTGTCCTTAATCTTGTGGAACCTCAGTCTTCAGGTATCGGCGGCGGTGCCTTTCTATTGCACTGGGATCAGTCGGCAAAACAGCTCAAGACTTATGATGGTCGTGAATTGGCGCCGGCAGCTGCAAAACCAGACCGATTCATGCGAGATGGCAAACGATTACCATTCTGGTCTGTGGTGAAATCGGGATTGAGCATCGGGGTGCCCGGCCTTGTCAAGCTGCTCGAGCATACGCATCAACGTCATGGCAAGCTTCCGTGGAAGGATTTGTTCGCCCCCGCTATCAAACTCGCCACGGATGGGTTTGTGGTTTCTCCAAGACTTGCAAATTTACTTTGGCTGCAGTCGGCCCGTCCCTTCTCAAAGGGAGCACGCGACTACTTCTTTGTTACCGCTGGAGATGCTGAAAACCCTGCTGCCTGGCCTGCCGGGCACCTCCTCAAGAACCCGGAGTTTGCTGCGACCCTGAGTGCTATCCGAGATGGCGGATCAGCAGCCTTTTACGAGGGACCGATTGCGCAGGAGATTGTCAATGCCGCGACCAAAGCTCCTAACTTTGCTAGTGACCTCACGCTCGATGACCTCGCCTCTTACACAGTCAAAGAGCGTCCTCCCGTCTGCAGTAGTTACAGAAAGACCAATGTGTGCGGCATGGGGCCACCATCGTCTGGTGCGTTGACGGTTGCACAAGTCCTCAAGCTTGTTGAACGGTGGCCTCTTGGGAACACACCGGGTGCAGCGCTCAATCCACAGGCCATGCATCTCCTGGCTGAAGCCGGCAAGCTCGCTTTTGCGGATCGCAACCGTTACATGGCAGATCCAGATTTCGTGCCCGTGCCACAGGGCCTACTTGATTCAAGCTATGTTGGCAGCCGAGCCAAAGCGATCAATCCATCTCGCGCTATGAGCCGCCCCCCGCCAGGACGTCCACCCGGTGTGCAATCAACTCAATTCGGTCAGGATGATACACGTGAAAGCGTCGGCACAAGCCATATCTCAATCATTGATAAAGATGGTAATGCCGTCTCCATGACGACGACTATTGAATCGGCATTCGGTTCAGGAGTTTGGGCGGCAGGCTTCCTACTCAACAACGAACTGACTGATTTTTCCTTTCGCCCGGTAGATCGTAATGGCCAAGCAATTGCCAACCGTGTCGAGCCAGGCAAAAGGCCACGTAGTTCAATGGCTCCGACGATCATCTTTGATGAAAAAGATGAGGTAAAGGCAGTCCTGGGCTCTCCCGGCGGAAGCCGCATTATCCTCTATGTCATCAAAGCTATTGTCGGAATCATAGATTGGAAACTTGACGCTCAGGTGGCGGCTAGTTTGCGCAACTTTGGCAGTCGTGGTTCAGGGTTTGAACTAGAGATTGGGGAGGCCTTCACATTGTCTTCGCCATTCGCTGCACTACATCACGCACCCTCGATATGGCACGGTATTCGGATGCGTCCATTCGGTCATCGCCTACGCCCCAGCCTGATGACTTCCGGTCTGCATATTATAACCCGAGACAATGGTCTGCTTACTGGAGGAGCAGACCCGCGCCGCGAAGGGGTCGCGCTTGGTGACTAAAGATGCTAGTCACAGCAGCTCATCCCACCATTGATATGAGAAGTGATGGATCTGGCTGTGGCTGAATCGTCAAAAAAGATTGTCATTGTAGGAGCTGGCATATTTGGCTTGTGGCAAGCTTATCTGCTCGCGAAAACTGGCCACCAGATCCTTGTCATTGAACAATCACCTGAGCCGTTTGCAGATGCAGCAAGCCAATATGCTGGCGCAATGATTGCTCCGTTCTGTGAGGCAGAGTCTGCCGAACCAATCGTATGCGAACTTGGATTCGAAGCAGCTGCTTTGTGGCGCGAGCATTACCCTGGTCTAATCGAAAACGGATCACTTGTCGTTGCCGGAGCACGGGACCAGGGCGAACTCAAGAGATTTGCGCGATTGACGGAAGGGCACGAAATTGTGGGTGCCGAAGATATCGCCGAGCTTGAACCCGATCTGGCCGGACGGTTTCAAACCGCTCTATTCTACAAAGATGAAGGCCACATGATCACGCCGCGGGCGTTGATTGATCTCAAAAAAATGGCCGAAACCAATGGCGCCCAATTCATCTTTGGCAAGCAATGGTCATCCGAGGAAGTTAAAGCCGATACCGATATCACAATCGACTGCCGTGGCGTTGGTGCTCGTTCGGAACTTTCCCAACTGCGTGGCGTCAGAGGAGAAAGGATCCTCATTCGCTCTCAGGACGTTGAACTTAAACGTCCTATTCGCCTTCTCCATCCTCGCCATTCCTTCTATGCAGTTCCTTGGGACGATGGCCGTGTCCTGCTGGGAGCGACATTGATCGAAAGCGAAGATGAAACGCCAATGACAGTCCGCTCTGCACTTGAACTGCTCGGCATGGCCTATGCCCTTCATCCTGGCTTCAGCGAAGCTGAGATACTCGAACTTAGCGCCGGCGTACGACCCTCTTATCCTGACAATATCCCTCGTGTGACTGTTTGTGAGAGTGGGCGTAGGATTTTTGTAAACGGAGCTTATCGCCATGGTTTTCTACTAGCACCCATGCTGGCAGCCGTTACGCGCGGCGTCATCGGTGGACCTCTCGTTGAGCATCCTCTCTTGCATTTTCAATGATCCGATCTGACAATGCTCGCGATCACGAATAACCCGATTACACATGCTTTACGGATATAGAGTACGAATATGCCATTCCTAACCACCGATGATGATGTCAAGCTCCACTATGTCGAAGCAGGCTCCGGCTCACCGGTCATCTTTGTCCATGAGTTTGCGGGTGACCATCGAAGCTGGGAACCTCAAATGAGGTATTTCTCTCGTCGGCATCGCGCAATTGCTTATGATGCGCGCGGCTGGCCACAGTCCGACGTACCGAGTGCGCAAGAGAAATACTTCCAGGCGCGTGCTTGCGACGATATTCGTGCGGTCATGGATGCGTTATCCATTGATAAAGCGCACATTGTTGGTCTTTCGATGGGCGGATTTGCGACCTTACACTTTGGCTTTACATATCCAGAACGAGCCTTGTCGCTCACAGTCGCTGGCTGCGGATATGGTGCGGAAAAAGGCGAGCGCGACAAGTTTCGTGCAGAAAATGAAGTCAGTGCCAAATTACTAGAAGAGCAAGGCATGGCCGCGTTTGCTGAAGCGTATGCTTATGGGCCAACCCGCGTACAATTTGAAAACAAGGACCCCCGTGGTTTCGAGGAATTCAAGACGCAACTGGCCGAGCACTCAAATATTGGCTCTGCCCGCACGCAGCTTGGCGTGCAGCGCGAACGTCCATCACTTTACGATCTTGAAGATGAGATGCGTGAATTGTCGGTACCAACCCTGGTTGTGACTGGTGATGAAGACTGGCCGTGTCTACTGCCAGGCGTTTACATGAAGCAGTGCATCAAAACAGCTGGATTATTGGTCGTGCCGAATACGGGTCATACCATCAATCTTGAGGAACCAGCTGCGTTCAATCAAGGCGTTGCAGATTTCATTGCTCAGGTCGAGGCTGGTCGTTGGCCCGAACGAGATCCTCGCGCAGTTACTTCCAGCATCACTGGAATGACGAAGTGACTACCGAGTTATGCTCTCGGAAAACAGCCATTGACGACCTAGAAGCCATCCTTGCTTTGTTGGCTGATGACGAGCTAGGTCGGCAGCGAGAGCAAATTGGCCCGCCATCTAGCCCGGCACATCTTCAAGCTTTCGAGGCGATTTCAGCCGACAAAAACCCCTTCCTCACTGTTGCGGAGCTCTCTGGCGATATTGTTGGTGCCTCCAACTCTCTTTTATTCCTGGCCTATCGCGCGTGGGCCTGTGGCGCGGACAGATTGAAAGCGTGCGAGTATCCAGCCGACACCTTGGAGGTGGGATCGGCAGAGAGCTCATTAACTGGGGAATTGAAGAGTGCCGCCGCCGAGGCTGCGGTATGGTTCAGCTTACAACAGATAAATCCAGGCCAGATGCGTTAAGGTTTTACCAGGATTTGGGGTTCACCGCATCGCATGAAGGCATGAAACTGGCGCTGGACCAATAAGACACGACTGCGGCTTGGCCAAACCGCCCAAACCAGAATGCCGGCGGGCTCTGCCGCCGACATTTATTTTTGTGATGAACGGGCTTCTGTCAAAGAGATAGCCCTGTTCTGGAATTTCCTTATCGTAGTGTAATACAGCGCCCATTTTGGGCTCTGTATGTTTTGGGTGGGCAGCCGCGAGGCGAAGGCCGGCTCGGGACTACGGCTCTACTGCAGTTCGGATAACGACCAATCATTCCACGTGGACAAGGCCGAACGATCCTACGACAGTTGGGATACTTACCAACCGTACCTCTAGGACATGGGCGAACGACCCGGCGGCAGTTGGGAGGCGTGCCAGTCGTACCTCTAGGGCAGCTTGTTGGAACACAATAACCGTTCTTGCGCACCTGGCCCTTTGGACATGGCCGCGATTGCGGCTGACCAGATACACACCACAAACGCTTCCCAGCTTGGCGTACGTTATAACCTGCACGCCGCAAGCGACTTGCTGTGCGTGGGCCTGTTACGGTCCATTCGCCCTTCCTACAGGTTGGTGTCGTATCCACGGGGGGCCGACGACCACACCACTGGCCACTTTTCAGCTGAGTCAGTTTCCAGCCACGAGCTGCGAGACGCTTGACCTGACTGAGAGCCACCTTCGACATGCTACGAGGGCATAGTTCGACGATTGGATCTCCACGCCTGCCACACCACTTTCCAGTGCTGAGCCTGGTCATATACCAGCCACGCTGGCGCAGCTGAGCTGCACGTTGTGGTGATAGCTCACGCATGCCTTTTGGACACTCGACCGACACGGGCGGGCGACCACACCGCTGGCCTCGCGGCAACCTGATCACAGACCACCCTGCAGCGCGTCTACGTCGCACAGTGTTTGTAGCAATCTTACGCATATCGCGCGGGCAGACCTCAGTTGGTGGTTCCGTTCGACCGGGCCGACCGCACCATTGTCCACCTTTCAATCGGATCAGCTGCCACCCACTGCGGCGCAGAGCAACGACGCGGCTCCGACGTACCTTGCGCATGTCGCTAGGGCAATCGACAGTCGTTACTGGTGGCACCAGCGGTCGTAGACCATCCGGCTTTTTGTTTTTTTGCACGCAGTTGCCTTCTTGAGGCATGAAGCCTGGAGGGCATTCAACTGCCTGAGCGATAGGCGGCACATCACAAACATGAGCCGGAACGCTTGCGAATGCCGATGATTCATCATCAACAGCGACTGTATTTTCCGGATGGCCTGCACCATGTGGTGTCACAATTTTTATGACATTATGGATCTTGCAGTTGTGCGAGCGTGCAACCTCGTCCGTGACAATCATCCCGATGTGAAGCATCCGCGCTTCGAACGGGAACAAAGTCAGCGGATCATCCTGATGCGTGCAGAGGTGACCAGGACCATTTGGCAGACAGTTCCAGCTGCCACCAAAGATTGCGGTTGTACCAACTGCTGGATTGTCCTGAACTTGCAGTTTATGCTGGAAGACACCAGGACCTGCGTTCCACACAAGCGCCTTGAACCGGCAGAAGTGCTCATTACCTGTCAATGGCCAGCACATCTGTGGATCAGCCCACTTCTTGATCTTGAGCTTCGTCTTTTCAAGATTTGGCTTACAATCCGGATCGGGAATGTTCGCGGTCGCATCATCCACGTCATCCGTCGGATCTGTGTTGTTCCAAGAACCACCGAGCGGATGGCGGATTTCTGCAATTTTTGTCAGCCTGCAACGTTTTGCGGCTTTCGGCACAAGTACAAAGACATTGAAGCTAACGCTGCCACGGGGCACGAGAAACGCGTTGCGACGGCAGCCAAACTTGTTCGGAGCCGCAACCCAGAAACACGTCCATGGGAACGGATGCTGCGGAACCTGAATGCTCGATCCAGCCGGTAGATTGATCAGCTCGTCGTGTACGCGGATTGGGCCGAAGTAACTGTGTTCCAGACTCGTATTGCGCACAGTGATGCTGTAGTGGCAACGCCAGGATGCACCCCAGTCGAAACAATCCTTTGGATCAGCGTACTTGGTCAACTTTAGGTTCAGATCGTAACCTGGCTTTGGCGGCAATGGTGGCAGCTCACCTGGAGGATCCACAAATGGTGGAACATAGCCGGGAGGAAACTCCTTTTGTGGAGTACGAGCAAAGTCACCAACGGGCTGCCAAATTTCCACGTCGCCCATATGACCTGCTTTTTCGGCATCGTTGAACAAGCCATCATAATCGAGGAAGTAGCTCTGCCGCGGCGGTACATTCTCCGGGCGTACCAAGGAGATACTGTTGCCCTGAAGACCATGCACATCATTATGAGCGGCAGGATCAGCTTCATTCTCGATGCTGGTGCGCAACTTCTCACCCGTTGACCAAAGCATCGAACCAGCTGTGCCTGACTTTATGCCACCAAGCTCGTCGTGAGCGAAACCAAGCGCGATACCGCCATTGGCGTTTTGATGTGGTTCCTGTTTGCCAATAGCATAGAAGTCCGGCATTGGAGCCCATCGGCTTTCGGTTGCCGGATCATCAGGCTGCTCGAGCTTGTAACGGACAACAGCAGATTTGCCTGGTTCTGCGAACTCGGCGTAGTTATAGCTGCCCTTTCGCGTCCCTCGCTGGGCAAGGTGGAGGCGGCCTGACTTGTCGAACAACATATCGGTGATTGGGCCGCTGCCAGGCAAACCGGCGACGTCCAGCTCCCAGCGCGGATCGCCGGCAAATGACCCATCATCGCGCAGACCGACGGACCAGACTTGCTGACCAGCAGTGACGGCATAATATAGACGGCCACCATTGACGGCCATACCGTAGACCTGCCGTTCAGTCTGAGTGTACCCCGATGTCGACGGATCTTCCGTGTCGAATGCTGGGTCAGAGATGATCATCACTTTGCCATCGTCGGCCACCGGTGCCAAACCCTTGGCAGGCCGGCCCGCAACTCCATGATCAAATGAGGCAACGATGTCACCGCTAGAATCGATGTGATGAATTAGTCCGTTGTCGAGATCGGATGCGTAGATTGACTTACTAGCCTTGTCGAACACGACATTGCCGACACCGGGGCCACTGTTGTCTGGCAGGGTTGCGAACACATTGACCGTGCCGGTCTGCCCATCGACCTTGAAGATCGTGCCTGGCCCACCTGCCAAGGCTTCACCAAACATGCCCTTCATCCATTGTGCTTCTGCATGTCCTTTGCGTAGTCGCAGGAACTTTCCAGGTTGAGCTGGATTTGGACGCGCGATATGAACGCCATACGCTGATGTGGCGCCCAGATAGATATTCGGCGTCGGACTTCCCAAACCATCGTCAAGCGCAATGCCAAAAACTTGACCAATATCACGTGCTTTAAGGATGAGTTTAGGTGCAGGGTTCACTAACTGTTCTGACGGCGCGCCACCTAACGCACCAAAGGATAGGACCTGTGCGGATGGGCCATCCAAATCAATGAAGAATGTATCAAGAGGTGAGCCGGCGGGAGGCGGGGGATCACCGCTCGGCGCAATACCTGAGAAGCCAGTTACAACAGCATCGCCCGGAGCGATCTTTGCCTCTTGAGCAATAGCTGAAGCAGCCGCAGAAACGCTCAGCAATGCAGCAATGGCCATTGTTGCCGCATTACTTGTCCAATGACTAAACGAACTTTCTTTTGATTGTGAAAAACTATTGAAATGAAGATTTTTGCGTTTCAGAGGGCGGTCATTCGGGCCGGCGGAAACGCGATCTAGCCCTAATCCTCGGAAAGGATGCGGGACTTGGGGTAGTGACTGCATCAAGAAATCTCCTATGGCATGCCGTTGCAGGATTGACCTGCGTCACATGCTAAGTCGCCTCTGTTGGCGAAAAGGTTCAGTGCAGTACCGTAATCTCCCTCCGTGATGCTCGTCCGGACCATTGGAAAACGACCGGAGTGTCAGCAGTCGCAACAGGTTCGGGCTCACGTTGCCTCTTCCATTCTGCGTTAGCCGGTCAAGAAAGGAAGAGGCGTGATTTTGCTATCAGATTACGCGGCTACAGACTTACCTGACATTTCACGGACTAGTTCCGTTGCGCTGACATGATCGGGTTTGCCTGAGCCAAGAACTGGGACGCGATCAACATGCATAACCTCTGCCGGCACCATAAGCTCAGTTGCGCCTGATGATTTAGCTAGCGACTGAAACTTTTGCCGCGTCGCAGCGGTGTCGCTGGTCAACAGTATCAGCCGTTCACCTTTGCGCTGATCTGGCATGGAGACGACAACTGAAAGATGACTAGGCGACAAATCGGCTGCAATCGCTTCAACTGCTGACAGCGAGACCATCTCACCACCGATCTTGGCAAAGCGCTTAGCGCGCCCCCTAATGGTGATGAAGCCCTGCGCATCGAAGCTAACAATATCGCCAGTATCATGCCAACCGTCTGCTGGCGGCTCTAACACACCTGGCTGTTCGGCACGATAGTAACCAAGCATGACATTAGGGCCGCGAACGTACAACCGCCCTCCGTCGGTGATTCCTGGCACGGGCTCCAAGCGAGACTCCATAAGAGGAGACAATCGACCAACGGAACCAACCTTGTTGGCGAGCGGTGTATTGATTGCTAGGACAGGNGCAGTTTCCGTGACTCCATAACCCTCCAAAATTCGCACGCCAAATTTTTCCATATAAATCTGGCGGGTCCTTTCTTTCACGGCCTCTGCTCCTGCAAGGATGAGCCGGACCGAATGGAAGTCATAAGGATGCGCTGCGCGTGCATATCCATTGAGGAATGTATCGGTGCCAAAGAGAACGGTTGCGTTCGTCTGATAAACCAACTCTGGCACAATCCGGTAATGCAAGGGAGACGGATAGAGATAGACCGGAACACCGCGAACCAGCGGCATGATCAACCCNGCCGTCAGTCCAAACGAGTGGAACACCGGCAGCACGTTGAAGACTTTGTCTTCNCCATTCACCGCAATACGCGCTAGTGACTGCACTGCATTGGACAGAATGTTGCGGTGAGAAAGCACGACACCTTTTGGTTTACCCTCTGANCCAGACGTAAACAGGATNGCNGCAGGGTCAGTCGCGTTNCGTTTNACTCTTGGCTTTGCGCCAGCCATCAGGCCGGAGAGTTTGTCAAACAGTGAGATTTTTTCACGAANGTCCTCGAGGTAAACCAGCTCGACAGTGTNCCGCATAGCATCNACAAGATCATGCAGCTTGCCTTTCTCGATGAAGTTGTGCGAGGTCAGTACGACTNGCACTTTGGCAGCTTCGCAGGCTGCAAGTACATTTGCGGCTCCTGCTGTGAAATTCAGCATGGCTGGAATGCGTCCAATAGACTGCAATGCAAAGAACGTGACGGCAACGCCAGCCGAATTTGGCAACAGGACTCCAATACTGTCNCCGGNTTGGCCGTANCCCTCTAGCTTACGACCAAGGACCTGNGCACCGGTTACGAGTTTCTTGTAGCCGAGCTTTGTTCCCAGAGGGTCTTCGACGATCGGCTTGCCAGTGTCGAGTTTCTCTTTGGCGTCAACGACGGCCTCAAACAATGTTCGATCGATGTCAGCGGTTTCAACAACTGTATCGACCATAATGTCTTGTAAGGCGAGGCCTGCTGCTTGACGACGTACCTTGCCTTTCAATGCTGGGTCGATCTCCAGGCGACGCGGCGGCAAGATGGTCACNGTTACTTTCGGGAACCAAGATTTTTTGATCTGGCTACGGCGCATGTATGACCACGTTGAGCGCTCGAAGCCGTCGATGCGGACGGGAACAATCACTGCATCTGCCTTATCGGCAATCATCGCCGTGCCATCGTAGACCTTCATCAGTCCACCGGTGACGGTCAGACGGCCCTCTGGGAAGATTACGAGCGTTTCTCCGTTTTTGACTTCGTTGACCAAATGACGGGTTGCGAGAGGTCTTGTTGGATCGAGGGTGTAAGCCTTGATCAGCTTAAGGAATGGCTTAACCCACCAAGCCTGTGCGATGCCGGTGTCGATGGCAAAAGCCGCATGGCTTGGGAGAATCGCATTCATGGCCGGGCCGTCCATGTAAGACACGTGGTTAGGCGTTACGATTGCGCGCTCACCTGGCTCTGGCAGGTTCTCGTATCCTTTGACTTCGATGCGATAGAAAAACTTGAAAAGGAAGAACGCGAAATCCTGCATGCCTTCACGGCCCCAAGCATACATCACGACCAACATCGCCANGAGGTTTGCTGTACCAAGAATGGCAAACAATCCGGAGAACCCAACGCCAGCAACCTGCAGTCCGATCAAACCGCTTAGACCGAGCGACATGGCACCGGCATTCAGAATATTGACAGCAGCTACGACACGAGCACGATGATCAGCTGGTGCCCACGCCTGCACGGCGGCGAAAGCCGGTACAATGAAGAGACCACCCGCAGCTGACAGCGCAAAGAGATCAAAAGCTAATCGTAGGCCAACCGCCGTGCTTGCGATTTCGATGGGCGTGAGCCCAGTCCCTAGTGGTTCTAGTCCCCAGAGTGTCCATGCGATATCCAGCGAAAACAGCCCCATAAAGAGCGCACCTACAGGTACGAGTGCGAGGTTGGGTCGACGTGTNCTCGCGGCCGCTGCAAGCCAGGAACCGGTTGCGATACCAATAGTGAANAGNGCAAGACCAACGGTTACAACGTGTTCGTTTNCGCCGATTCCTTCCTTCACCGCGGTTGGCAAAAGTGTCAGTGCAACAACACCGGCAAGCCAAAACCAGGAAACGATCAGGCCACCAATCCAAAGCTTGCGCTGTTGGTAAAGTTCTCCAAGCAGCCGGAACGTTGATGACAGCGGGTTGCGCGTAATTCGCAATGTCGGCTCAGCTGCACCGGTCGGCATAATCGCCTTAGCAGAAACCCAACCCAAGGCAGCGAAGACTATCAGCGTGGCTGCCACAGCCCAGCTTGGCACTAGTGGTGCGCTACCATCTGAGGCCATTGCAACACCNCCAGCAATTGTGCCCCCCAATATCGCGAGGAATGTGGCGCCTTCGACGAGAGCNTTTGCAGCCGGCAACTCACTGGTTTCGAGATGATCTGGCAAAATACCGAATTTGATGGGGCCAAACAGCGCCGCCATTGCGCCAAATAATACCAAAGCCGAGAATAATAGTGTCGGGGAGACGAGCATGAATCCCGCAGCTGCAATTGCAGCAACCGGTATCTCGGCGAGTTTAATAAGCTGAGCGACGCGGGCCTTGTCATACTTGTCAGCCAATTCACCACCAAGAGCTGACAGAATAAAGAATGGCACGATCAGCGCGACACCGGCCAGCGTCACAAGCAAACCACCCTGCTCGCTTCCAAGCTTGAACAGTATAAGGATAATGAGTGCGTTCTTGATGAAGTTGTCGTTGAGTGCCGAGAGAAACTGACAAACAAAGATCGGCAGAAAGCGACGACTGGATAACAGAGATTGGAACATCCTAATTCCTCTTGGGGGCGATTCAACGCCGAGATTAGCACTTGGATTGTCGAGATTGTGTGAAGTGTTTGCCATGACATTGGAAATCTGCTCCACACCAGCCGCCTTCAATCGCNGGGCAATTGACTGCGTGNCGNGCAACTCGCGCTGTCACGCACTCACCCAACTCCAAGCGAGCGGNAATCGATTTGAATTGAGCGATCATGGCAAACTNACAAANNAGAACATTGTTCACATTTTNATACACCCNTTGCGAACAATGTTCAAGANCNAATTTTNCTTCGGGGAATTGCCGTANTCGTTTTGGTTTATGATACTGTAACTAAGNGGGAAATCGGCGACTGAGACTGTGTCTCACTGCAGATACATCTATCTGTTGACCTGCAGTTCCTCGGTTTTTGGACCGTCGCTGCTTGCTCCTAGATCAAGCTATCACCNATGCGAAGCGAGCAGTGCCACGGAAACCGCAACGCATGACAAACAAGATCTGTGTTCCAGCGATATGCGCGGCTCTGCCGTTGCGCAATCAATCGAATTGCGTCGCGCTATGGAAAAGGGTGTTACGGGTCTGCTTGGAACATGGCGACCGGAATGAATGATACCCGGACAACGTCACTGCTGAGCAGATCTACTGCGCGCTTTATATTCCGGTCCAACTGTGGGCCTGCCTTGGGGATGCGGTCGATCAGCGTATTAAGGCGCTGGATATATTTTTGCGGCCAGATCGCATGTCCTGGCATGCTATCGTTTCCATACTCCTGCGTATCGTAATTGCTGCGATGTTGAAACTCTCGGATGGCGGCACGCCCCGCATCTGTCAATGACAGCTCAATCACTCCGACAGGATANANGACGATACGATCACGGTANCGGCCATTTGGCTTNGCTGCNTAGTATTTTTTAGCGCGNTTCATGAACTGAGAGAAATCAGCGCTGCTCGGTAGTACGGGCCAGGTGTTTGGAGGTGCACAGCGCTTGGCACGGAAGCGCTTATTGATAATATCGCGAGACGGGTGAACATGATACCAGACCAAGTCTGCAGGCAGCCCGTTGGGCATCTTTGCCAGAAGTCCCACAGAGATTGACGAACGAACCGTAGCACGCACCAAACAATCTGATGTGGTGATCTCGAAGCGCTCCATCACTCCTGTTTCGAGTGCGATTTTCCCGTCCAAGTGAATGTACGCTTCCTCGAGAGCAGAAGTTTTGGATATTCGCGCCAGATCGCGAATGAGCTGCTTTTCCCCGATCGCCGCCAAATGCCGAAATCCGGTTCGTCGATTGAGGCCTGCCCTTTCGACCAGTTNAACTTTGACACCCTCAGACCTCAGTTCATTCTGAAGGTTCTCGACAGGTCCGGCAAAGGATGGTCCGACGCAGACCAAGACCCAAAAGGCAAAACTGCAAAACCGCATTCACACTCCGGATCTNTCCATAGAAGCTCTGGCCATAGACGCTCTGGGAAGTATGCACATTCAGGCCCTGACCTAATCATCACATTTCCGGTATTGTAGAGTGAACGTCAAATAAAGGCGCCTTGCTTTGGGAGATCACGATGTCGGACAGGAAATTTGAGAAAATCCGCTATGAGACTGCCGACGGTATCGCAGAAATCACAATCGACAATCCACCGCTTAACCTGCTCGACAAGCAAGTCACGCGNGAATANCTGGAGGCACTCGCNCTTGCTGACACNGATCAGGACATACGCGTTATCGTCTTAGCAGGTTCCGGAAAGGGACTGTCGGCAGGTGTCGATATTCGCATGATGGAAGCGTTCAATTCATCAGATATGAAGGATTTCCTCAGCGTCTTTTATGTCGACATGGTCAAAAGAGTTCGGGCACTCACGAAACCAATCATTGCTGCAGTCCATGGCTATGCGCGCGAAGGCGCGTGCACTCTAGCTTTTACTTGCGACATGGTCGTCGCTTCAGACGATGCGGATTTTGGCTATCCAGGCGTTCCCAATCTCGCAGCACCTCCAGGCATGCATGTTTGGCACCTGCAACGCTTGATCGGACGCATGAAAGCTGCCGAATTGATTTTGACAGGCGATCCCATCAGCGCNCAAGAGGCNGATCGTTTGGGACTNGTGACTAAAGTTGTGCCACGCGCTGAACTCCGCAACGCAACTATGAAGCTCGCAGGGCGAGTTGCCGAGATGTCTCCTCTCGCCCTGCGGAGGACGCGCGAGTTAATGTATCGGATGGAAACTATGGACTTCGCGCATGTACCAGCGACAGCCCTCGATGCAGTTTCGCTGGCTTTCGACAGTGAAGACAGCCGTGAAGCCCGCAAAGCGTTTAATGAAAAGCGGAAACCAGTATGGACGGGGAAGTAGATGACGCTATTGCATTGACTGGATATGAGCTTCCAAAGCAGGCATAGTTCAGTGTGAAGTTCAAAATCGCAAGGACGTGAAAACCATGCGCGCCAGGGATTTATTGACCNAAGACGAACTGATTGCTGTTCGTGAGCGTCACGATTGGAAAGCCGCCGTGTGCATTTNACATGCGTGGGGCATGGTTTTCGGTGCCATGGCACTCTTCGTGTGGTGGCCAAACATCTTTACGTTCCTNTTGGCTGCAGCAATTATTGGAGCGCGACAGCTTGGAATGTCGATATTGATGCATGATGGCGCGCATGGATTGCTGTTCAAGCACGATAGGGTCAACCATTTGGCAAGTCAGTGGCTGCTGGCATGGCCCGTTGGTGCGGACATGCCCGTTTATCGGCGCTATCACTTGAAGCATCATGCCCGCACGCAACAAGATGATGATCCTGATCTTGTTCTGAGCGCCCCGTTTCCCATCACGCGGCCAAGCTTCTATCGTAAAATCTGGCGCGACGTCACCGGCCAGACTGGTTACTCACAGCGGTCGGCACANGTGCGTTCCGGCGTAGTGGGACGAGATGNAGGTCGCNACTGGCAANCTTGGTTTACGAATTTCAGGAACAAACTTGGCGGTCCCCTAGCTGCGAACGCAATCCTGTTTGCTGGCCTGGCCGTAGCTGGTTACTGGTGGCTCTATCCGCTCTTATGGCTGTTGCCACTTCTCTCGTTCTTCCAGCTGTTCTTGCGCCTTCGCAATATCGCAGAACACGCTATGGTNGGNGANAAGGACGANCCATTTCGTCANGCNNGAACGACGTTAGCNGATCCNATCACAGGAACATTTCTCGCACCATATTGGGTGAACTATCANGTTGAGCACCACCTGCTCATGTGGGTGCCGTGTTACAATCTCCCGAAACTCCATCGCATCCTGATGGCAGGCCCGCACGCCCACAAGCTGCTTGTTAGTCCAAATTATCTTGATGTCTTGCGCCTGACGACCTCACGCCCAAAGGACCAGGATAAAGACGGCAACCGAGTTCAGACCAAGCAGCGTCGCTACTCGAGGATTGTGATGGAAGAAGAGCAAACAGCTTAGGCAGAAGCTTTTCTTTAGCCGCCCATTCCTAACAACTGCCGAAGCAGTGATATAACCTGTCCACCCATCGGCGGGCCTGCGTCCTCAATCAACTCCTTGACCTTCAGGTCACGAGAAGCCGCGTCCAGCTGCTGAACTTCGCTTGATTGAAGCGCACAGATTTCTGGCGCCTGAATTCCGAAGCACGGCCAGAGATAGNGCAGCTCGCCAAACGCAAATAGCTGGCCGAGCAATGCAGCAATAGAGAGAATAGCCAACAAAGGCCCGTACAAGACCTCGCCTCGACCATGCCAAGGAGAGTTTTTCTCGCAGCGTGATGCTTCAACGACAGAAAGTATAACGAGCGCAATCGTACTGCCAAGAAGTTGCAAGCCCATATTGCCAAGAACCGCGCGCGGGTAGGGGAAATCCCACACTTGGGCGGCAGCAACGAAACACGTTACCGCGGTTGTGCCGAATGTCAGCGACAGTGAGCGCGACATCACCAAACGACCGAGCATCTTATCTCCCCCTCTTTATTGTCTGTCTTGCCTTAGTAGACAACAGTGGGCAATCGTGAGGCCGCAAAACGGCTTGCGACTTCACCGCAACTCAAACTAGTGGCGCGCGTACCTCTTCTTGCCGAGAATGGAAACATGAAGACGCTTGGCCTTTGCCTTGAACGCTTTCGTGGCGGACGACACGCGATGCTTGACACGCTGCAAGAAAGTCTTCCGTTTCAGCGTTGTGTGATGAAGACGGCCATGTTTGCCACGACGCACGATGACCTTATCACCTGATTTGTATGTCTTCTTGAAGCCTACGACCTTTCCGTGACGCTTAATATTGGTGACCTTCGCGATACCCGTCTTATGCACTTTCTTGGCATGGTGCTTGAGCGTGTGAAATGAAGTCTTCTTCGTTACGGTGTGCTTGTTGTAATGCCCATTGTGCTTGCCTGCTAATGTCGGCGCTGCTGTCAGAGCCAGCCCTGCGGCGCTGATCATGATTGCGGCTGCTACATTCCTCATGGTTCCGGAATCTGCAAGAAACTTCATTTGTGTATCTTCTTGATTTCTCTCTCTTCAGCTTCACTTGCGGCCGCCCCTTTGTTCGCTTGTAAGGACCGGCCTTGTGTGTGAATTGAATTTGGAGATACGGAGTGTCACTTGCCAATCACACTACGAGCAGAGATTTAAGCGATGCTTTGGCAACAACGTGAGGCATGTGTGAGAGGCGGATTGAGCGCCTAGACATCTGTTATTCATGTTGGCTCATTTCAGTCTCACAAACCAACCGCTCATCAGCAACCGGGCCATGGGTTGCTGTTGCGTCTAAGGCCGCACCGCAATGTCGAGCCAACCTTGGGGTGTAGAGGTCGCAACGTCCCCCTGGCGCAGAAGTACGGTGGTGGTGTCAGATTCAATCACTGACGGACCTTCGACTTTCTCTCCCGGAACGAGATAATTGAATGCGTAGACTGGCACTTCCGCCCACTCGCCAAGATAAACATTCCGACGGCCACGACCTGCATTCCCAGCAGACCCTGCTTCGGAATCGGGTACGGGCACTTCTGGCAGAACGCCTACGCTTGCAAGTCTTGCGTTGATTAGAACGGGGGCCTGCTCGGGCAAGTGATAAGCATACAGGTCATCGTGACGCTTCTCGAAAGCAGTTTTGAGCTGTTGCATCGCATCTGGCGTTGAGAGGTCGACGTTGTCCAAAGGCACATCTATCTCGAACACCTGCTCACCGTAGCGCATCTCTGCCGTTCTCCGGAACGCAACCGGGCCATCAAACCATGATGACATCTGATCGCGACCGGACTTTTCAAGCTCACTAAAGAGATCACGTACGGTTGTGACATCCAGCGTATCTGTCTCTCCAACCAGGGTTTGAACGGCCTCCAGTCGCAACTCCGTGTTGAGCATTCCCCAGGCAGACAGTACTGATGCCATGCGCGGAACGATGACCCGCTCGATATCGAGCATGCGTGCTAACTCTGTGACATGCAGGCCAGCAGCACCACCAAAACCCAACAGACCGAAACGGCGTGGATCAACACCGCGCCGAACCGTAGCAACGCGAATGCCTTCCGCCAATTGCGTATTGACGACTCGATGGACTCCCTCGGCTGCTTCGATAGCGCTCACACCTAACTTCTGTCCAAGCGCGTCAAAGGCAGTCATTGCTCCATCAAGGTCGAGCTTAGTCTCTCCGCCTGCAAAGTTATTGGGATCTAGATAGCCGAGAACGACGCTGGCATCTGTAACAGCAGGCACCGTGCCACCGCTGCGATAGCAGATCGGCCCTGGGACGGAGCCGGCACTTTCAGGGCCGACTTCAAGCAGGCCGCTTGCCTCAACTCGTGCGATCGACCCACCGCCTGCACCCAGAGTGATAATGTCGAGGCTTGGCAAGGCGATACGTTCGTTGGCCATTGTGCGATCACTGGACAGTGTCACTGCTCCATCGGCAATCAATGAGATGTCACTTGACGTTCCACCAACATCAAATGTGATAAGGTCAGGCGCATTCATGATCTCTGCGATACGCCTACCACCTGCCAGACCACCGGCCGGTCCTGACAGGACGGTGGAAGCTGCTACCTGAATTGCCTGACTGACCGGTGCAACACCACCGTGCGAGAGGATGATAAGGAGTGGCCCATCGAAACCAGCTTCTTTCAGCTGGGTCTCCAGTCGCCCCAGGTAAAGCGCAATCAAAGGACCGACGTATGCATTGACCACCGTTGTTGATACGCGTTCATACTCTTTGATCTGAGGTAACACATCACACGACAATGAGATGTAAGCGTCCGGCATCACCGCACGGATCGCCTGCTCGGTCTCGCGTTCATGTCGGGCATCGCGATAGGAGTGGAGGTAGCAAACGGCGATTGAAGTCACCCCCTCCGACTTCAGATGTTCAATAGCCGTTTCCAGTGATCCACGATCAAGTGGAACCTCGATTGCGCCATCTGATCGAACGCGTTCGCGTACACCAAGACGCAAGCGTCTGGGTACTAACGGTTCCTGCCTCGCCAAACGCATATTGTAGCGCTCAGGCTTAAGCCCCTCCCGCATTTCCAGAACATCACGATGTCCTTCGGTGGTCAGCAAACCGACCTTGGCACCTTTGCGCTCCAGCAGCGCATTCGTGGCGACAGTCATACCGTGGGCAATGCGCTCGGTCTGAGCCAACAGCTCGCTCATATCAAGTTTCAAGGCATTAGCCAGTTTGGCAATACCATTGATCGTGCCTATGGCTTGGTTCTGTGGTGTGCTCGGTACTTTCACGAAGGTTGTTGAGCCATCAGAGCTGACTCCGACCACATCCGTAAACGTTCCACCGACATCGACAGCTATGCGATAGCTCATTTGGCACCTCGTACATCAGATGCACCAACAATCCCATTGGCCATGTCAGCTTGGCGAGCCGCATCATCCCTCTCCTCAGGAGCGCCCCACCCGCCGCCGCCGCCGGAATGTATCTTGAAGAGTGTTCCTGGCGGTACGTGCTGTCCCTCAACTTTGCTGGGAAGCTTGAGCTCTTCCTCATCGGGTGCAAGCATGCGGTAGTCGTGCGGCGCGCCGTCTTGACCGCCACGCATCCCGCGAGCCCCGTGACACAAACCATCACCAGCAACGTTGGCAAGTGCCGGATAGTCTGTCTCCAGTATCATTTCCAGGTCACAGCCACAGCCGCCAACAAAACGCCCCTCGCCACCGGAGTCCGGACGCAATTCATGGCGACGAAAGTGAAGAGGAAACCGCGCCTCGGCAACTTCAACTGAACCGAATTTCAGCCCGCCTGCCGAGTGCCACTCTCCGGCGTTGTGCCAGCCATCTCCTTGCGATGAGGCCCCTCCACCCGGTCGCGCATGGAACAGGTGCCAAATGAACGGACGGCCGTTTCTCGGATTGGTGCCTTTGAGAGCAATGCGAAGACGGCGCCCCCAGCCTCCCATCGCACGGTCCGGGCAGGCATCCGATAAGGCAACAACGACAGCTTCAATAATCTCATTGCCACAATGCGACGTGCACATGGTTACGGGGGCCCCGACATCAGGGTGAACGATCGTTCCTTCCTTGGTTAGTATTTTGACAGGCCTGGCAACACCTTCGTTCTTCGGAACGTCCGGATCCAAAAGAACCGCTAGTCCCACCAGGGCTGCAGAACGCGTGTTGGCAACTGCTGAGTTGAGAAAGCTCGCCACCTGCGGGTCAGAGTCAGTCAGGTCAACAGTAAGGTCCGATCCTGAGATCTTGATTCTTGCACGAATGGCGATGTCGACGTTCCCCCGACCATCATCATCCAGTAGAGCGGTACCTTCATATTCTCCGTCAGGCCAAGACGCGAAAACCTCGCGGGTTCGCGCCTCGGTCGCGTCAAGGATGCGCTCCACGCTTTGTTCGATTGTGGTTTGCCCAAACTCCTTCGCCAATGCAAGCAGGCGGCGCTCAGACAAGCGCACAGACCCAATCTGAGCCATCAAGTCGCCTTCAAAGTCACGAGCATGACGAACGTTAGTTTTAAGCATGCGCAGGATATCGGAACGGATACTGCCTTTGTCGTAGAGACGCATAGGCGGCAGCCGGATGCCTTCCTGCCAGATTTCGCGCGCTGCGGCGTTGTAGGCCCCATACGTTGCGCCGCCAATGTCTGAGTGATGGGCACGATTGATCGCCCAAAACATTAGCTTCCCCTCAATGAACACAGGAGCGAACACCGTCACATCTGGAAGATGGCTACCGCCAAAGTAAGGATCATTGAGCAGAAAGATATCACCTTCAAAGACATCGTCCGCAAAGGTATCGATGATCGACTTCGCAGCCGGCTGAAGCGCACCAACATGGACCGGAATATGATCTGCCTGCGCGACCAACTGAGAATCCGACAAACAAATTGCTGTTGAAAAATCGCGACTGGAATTGAGAATCTGTGAGAAGGACGTGCGCAGCATAGCCTCGCCCATCTCTTCGACAATTCCAGTCAAACGATGCTGGACAACTGAGACCGTGATGGGATCAGTTTCGCTCATGCTTGCTCTCTTTTTTGCGCTGATCTTGTTCGGCAGTTCATGCGTTAGCCAGTATCATATCCGCTGCCTTTTCAGCCACCATCATCACTGGCGCGTTGATATTACCTGATGGCATTGTCGGCATGACAGAGGCATCTGATACGCGGATACCTTTGAGCCCGCGCACCCTCAATTGATCATCGACAACAGCCATAGGATCGTTGTCGGTGCCCATCTTGCAGGTGCCCATCACGTGATATGTCGTTGCCCCAGTCTCACGGGCAAACTCCAAGAGCTCATCATCACTTTGGAATGCCTCGCCGGGCGACATCTCGAAAGCACGATACTTGTCCAAAGCCGCAGCCTCGCCGACCTGTCGAGCCACGCGTATGCCACCCACCAGGGCCGCCCGATCAATCGGATCACTTAGAAAGTTTGGCCGAATTGCCGGCGCATCAGTTGGGTCTGCTGACTTGATATGTATCGAGCCCTTGCTTTCGGGGCGACACTGATAGACTCCGATCGTCATTCCTGGCTCACGATGGAACGCCCGGGTGATTGCATCAAAAGTACCGTGGGCAAAAAAGAATTGGCAATCCGGAATGTCTAGCTCCAGTCGACTTTTGACGAATCCATGTCCAATGCCCGCCGTCCACGTAAGCATTCCCCGGTTCGTGAAGGCGTACTTGAGTGCCTCTTTGATGACGTTCAGGCCTCTCGTCGTATCATTAAGCGTGATACCTTTCTGCTTAACGCGCCATGCGATCCGTGCTGCGTAGTGGTCCCGGTAATTCTCGCCGACACCTGGAAGTTCGTGTTGCACTGCAAGACCATGTTCCTTGAGCACGGCGGGAGCGCCAATGCCGGAGACTTCCAATAATTGGGGGGACTGTACTGCACCTGCTGTCAGTAGAACTTCTGAGCCTGCCCGTGCTTCAATCTCTACGCCCTTGACGTCGTAACGCACGCCAACAACGCGCTTCCCATCAAGAATGAGCTTACGCGCAAATGCATGCGTTTCGACTTGGAGGTTGGGCCTGCGACGCACGGGCTCAAGATAGGCCTTCGCAGCGCTGTGTCGCCGTCCATTTTTCTGCGTAATCTGGTAGTAGCCGAACCCGTCCTGCTTCTCGCCGTTGTAGTCCGGATTGTCATCGTACCCGCATTCGACGCCGGCACGAACGAAGGCATCGATCATTCCATGCCGCTCGTACATATCCGCGACATTCAATGGACCACCACCGCCTCGGAGATCGTTTGCGCCACGCTCGAAGCTTTCCGTCTTCTTGAAGTACGGGAGGACGTCTTGATAGCTCCATCCGCGATTTCCAAGCTGTGCCCACGTATTATAATCAACAGCGTTGCCTCGGACATACAGCATGCCATTGATCGAAGACGAACCGCCTATCACTTTGCCCCGTGGGATGGGAATCCGTCGGCCTTTGACATTGTCTTCTGGCTCGGTTTCAAAACACCAGTTGACCTTGTGATTATAAAGAAGGCGCCGAAAACCGACCGGAATATGTATCCACGGCTCACGATCTTCCGGACCAGCTTCGAGTAACAGCACACGATGAGAGGGATTCTCAGACAGGCGATTGGCGAGAACACAGCCGGCTGAACCTGCGCCCACAATAATGTAATCGTATGTCGCCGTCATGCTGGCTCCTGGAGTGGAAGGAGGCGCTTCTTGTGCCCAATAGTTTTACTGGTTGGAGAGTTTGGCTCGGTAAAGCGGCCAATGGCAAGGCGGCCAGAGACAACCGCATGGATTTATCTGATGGCTGGTGGCTAATCAGAACCTTACTTCACGGTCTCAGAATTCTGGGGATCGCTCTGTGTAACTGACGAGCCTCCAGCGTCTCCTTTGACGATAGACCGGAATAGTTCGTCAGCGGCTGTTTTATTCTGCCGATCAGGCTTTATTGCATCAGGCGCCACTGCTTTTGCCTGAGCAAACTCTGTGATTGCGAAATCATCCAGTTCCTTGATGCGAGGTGCCTCACCCATTTCCTTGGTGACGCGCTTCTTTTCGAGCAACTCCCCGATCAGTCTTGTCAGATCGTTGGGAAGATCAACACCGCGCATCAGTTCCTGAAAGTTCATGGGGGGGATAGCATCCGGATGCATGCGGACCCAGCGCAATGCCATTGCGGGTCGCAACACGTAGAAGTATTTCTTGATCGATACCGCGTCCTTGCCGGCGATCGTTCGCGCGAAGCTACCCTCTCCGACACCAATATAGTGGTGCAAGCAGGCACGGTTATGCGCAATGCCCTTTGAGAGTGAAATCAGTTGATCGCAGACTTTTTCATTCCAGTGATAACGCACCGGACTGGATAGCCACTCCAGCAGGACCGGGTTGGGTTTAAGAAGGAGACCCAGTGCTTTTTGGATATCCCATCCATTGATATCCAGATCGCCTTCTATCGGCAGCTCGCTCGGCTCTGTTCTGCCTAAATGTTGTGAGACCTTGCTGACTGACGGTTTGTCACTAGCGAGGATACCATGAAGGCTCAGGATTTTCAGGCAACTGTCGAGCGGTTGGGCGATCTCAGCCGAGTGCAACGCGAGGCGCTCGTTGAAGCGCTGACGGCGACAGGCTCGGGT
>NZGY01000127.1 GCA_002689605.1 Filomicrobium sp. | reverse complement strand
GGCGAGCGACTTACGCCCCGCCAATGCCTCGCCGGCGCCAGGAGTTAGAAGGGAAAACTACATCAGAGCCGAACAGAGCCATTAGCGATGCATCAAGTTTTCGCTACCTTCATTGGATCTCAATCGCTCCCCTAGAGCAAGATCGTTCCGGATGGCATCACCGTTCGACTTGCTCACTTTGTTGGCCGGAACGTGAATCTTGTTCTACTCAATAAGTAATGAGACCGATTCACATTTCAGATGGATGCACCAAGCGCTTCCATCTGAAACGATCGGGCTCTAGGACGCTTGAAGCTAGCAGCTATCTTTTTTGGTTTGCACTGAGTTGGTCGCGCGACCTTGGACATCGCGGCTCGCATTGGTTGACCACGTTCTCCTGGTCAACGCTGCCGAGTTGTTATGTTTTTTTAGGTGATAGCAAGTTGTAAAAGATGTATTGAATTCAGAATACAGTATGCTACTTTGGACTTGTAGTTAAGGAGTGAGATGAGTGCTGCATCAGCTCAAAGCGCAGCCAGCCCTGATTGATCAAGTCCACGAACAACTGGTTGCGGCTATTGCGGAAGGCCAGTTGCAACCGGGTCAGCGGCTGACACAGGAAAACGTTGCAGATTTGCTTGGTGTTTCCAGGCAGCCGGTCAGCCATGCCTTACAGATGCTCAAGCGGCGCGGACTGGTCATAGAGCACGGCCGGCGCGGGGTCGCGGTCGCCCCTATGGATGGTGCGCAAATTCAGAACCTCTATCAGGTTCGCGAAGCTCTTGATGGTCTTGCCGCGCGTCTGGCTGCGATGAGAGTTGAAGCGAATTTGGCTGACAATGCTGAGATAGAGAATTTGAAGGCGGCTTTCGAAGCAGGGAATGTACTCGACGATAAGGCTGCAGTGATTGATCTGATCAAGGCCGATGTTGCCAATCATCGCGCGTTGCACGACCTCTCCGGAAACCCTGAGATTGCTCGCACGGTCGAGGAACACTGGCCACAGTTTATGCGTTCTATGGCTGTTGTACTCGATACATCAGGCCACAGGGCTCAACTCTGGCAGGAGCATGAAGAGATCCTCTCAGCAGTTCTTGAGGGTAACGCTGAATTGGCGGAGGCACTTGCGCGCGGCCATGCGAAACGTGCTGGAGAAGAAACAGCGGTACGCGTCGGCGCTATTGAATAGCCGGTTGCACAACTTGCTCTAGATCAACTGCTTCGAAGAGAAGTCTACAGAATTGAATTAGTTTTGGGAGAAACGCTATGAAACTCACTGAAGAACAGCTAAATCAGTTTGACGAAGAAGGTTGGATATTCATTCCGGATTGCTTCACTCCGGAAGAGGTTGCTGTGCTCAATGCTGAAGGCGAGCGAATCTACGCTGAAGACCGCGAAGAGATGTGGCGTGAGACAACAGGTGCACCGCGAACGGCTTTCGCTGCCCACCTCTATAATGAGGCGTTCGGCATCCTGGGACGACATCCCCGCCTCATTGAACCACTTGAGCAGGTGTTCGGTGAGCCAGTTTACATGCACCAGTACAAGGTCAACGCAAAGGCCAAGTTCGATGGCGACGTGTGGCAATGGCATCAAGACTTTGGCACGTGGCACCGCGATGACGGCATGCCTGAACCTCGCGCTATGAACATCTCGGTATTCCTCGATGAGGTTTTTCCGTTCAATGGTCCACTGATGCTGATTCCGAAGAGCCACAAGCATGGTGTGCTGGCAGCCGGCCACGATTTGACGACGACAAGTTATCCCTTATGGACGCTGGACCAGGAGACGGTTGAGCGGTTAGTGGACGAGGGTGGCCTTGTTGCTCCTACGGGTAAGCCTGGTGGTGTTCTGATGTTCCATGGCAATCTTGTCCACGGGTCTGCTGGCAACATTACGCCGTTCCCGCGCAAGATCGTTTACCTAACCTTGAATGCAGTTTCGAATTACATTCGCAATCCCACCAGGAAAGAGTGGATTGCGCATCAGGATTTCGCGCCGATTAAACCGTGCGAAGATGATGCACTGCTGAAGTATGCCAAGACTTATGCGCAAGCTGCAGAGTAGTGCTTCGGGCTATTCTAGTAATACCAAACTCTCAGGTGCGGCAGGCTATCGGATGATGCTTCGATAGCCTGCCGTTGTTTGTTTTTATTTGTTCTAAAGTTTCTGCCGGCTTGTTAAACGCCACTTTACGCAGAACTTGCATGCAGTATTGTCGAACGTGCTTGTTGATTGTTTAATGATTGCCGTTCGATCCCTAGTCCAAGATGGCTGCTGCCCAAACTCCGTAGCCTCTGAGACTTTCTTGCAGTCCTGGTTGCATGCCTTCCAGGGCTGCTTTTTTGTTCGTCGTTTCTTCAAAGTTCAGCCGTTGAATAATCGACTTTGATCGATATTTGTGTCGGGTTTGATCCAAGGTCAAAGCAAATGGCGATGGCTGGTGAATGAATGGTTTACCGGTTCAAACTAGCGATGCTGATGCAGGTCCGGAAAATGGTGCGGCTTAAGATGTGGCTGCCTTGCATTCTTCATCGGGTGGTAGTGGGTCGCAGCTCTTGGACTTTGCACATTGCTTCAGTGCATTCTCCAGCTGTTCAGTAATTATGCCTGTCTGTGCGCCAAGGTAGTGACCAGAACCTGCAAGGCCGCACTGATACAACTTCACCATTCGGGATCCGCCAAGGCGCATGGCGCGCTGATAATCGTCGAAAGCCGCATTGGTGCGGCCTTGATGCTGTCGAATGTGAGCGCGGGTATCATATGCGTGGGGGCTGGTAGGGTCGAGTTGGAGCGATCTCTCGACATCTGGTGCTGCTTCAGAGATCCGCCCAAGTTTAAACAGCGCCCAGGCACGATTATTCAGTGCCACCGGATAGTCAGGTATGATGCGCAGTGCGCGATCATAATCAGCGACTGCCTCGCTGTAGCGGCCGGTCACCGATAGGCCAAGTGCACGTGTCGCATAGGCAGTCGAACGTGTTGCCGGATCAAGATTGTTGCTCTCCAAAAGCTTGGTGCAGCCACGGATGCGCATCATTGCTTCATTCGCAAAGCAGTCGTGCTTGGCAAGCGCGTCTGCGCGCACTAACAGTGATCCGAAAAGGAGCCAAGTCAGAGCGAGGGTCACTAGAACCAACTGACGCTGTGCCTTCATGATATGCTCCTGTCAATTGCACAGAGGCTTAAACGACTTTGCGCGCAGATACAAATTATGACCAATTATTCAGATGTTTCAGGCATTGACGTGTTCAGATTTATTGTCAGGAACTTCAATGGTCAGGCCCAATATCAGGAAACTCCATGATTTTCCGTGACTATCCAGGCCTAGAGAGGTATTCACGCCGCCTTCCAAGGCATCGTACATGACGAAGTTCAGACCATGTAAGTCATCCAGCTCGTAGCGTACGACATCGCCTTCAATAAGGCGTGGGAATGCCTGCTTGATCTTGTCAGCCGTCAACTGCTCCTTGATGAGGAGATAGTCACCGGGATCGTAAGCCCAAACTGAAACGCAGGAGATATTGCCTTTGTCGCCTGCCCGTGCATGGGCCAGTTTGTGGAGTGGGACCTGCTGGCTCATGCGGTGTAGACCTTTACGCTTGGTGTGACAGCGTCCCGATCCAGCATCGTTGAGTGCGTCACGACGCATGGTGTGATCTGGCCGCGATAACCGCCGCCTCCCGCCGGGCCACAGCAGAGCATGGCTTCGGCCTCCCACAACATCATGGCGACAAGGTCACGGTCCATAGCGCGCATCGCTATATGAACACGCACGTCCTGGCTTTCAGACTCACTATTGTGCGCCGTTGCGTGGAGAGAATTTAGGCCAATTAGTTCGACACGGTATGTGCCCTTCGCTCCTGGTATTCGGTCCAGCAGTTCGACCATAACATCGCGTGCCAAGCGGGCACGGGCTGCTGCGTTTGGTCCAGCATAACTGAAGCCAGCCTCGCCAAGATATCCACCATCAAAGCCGACTGTCACTTTGAGCTGCTCAGGTCGCGTATATCCAGTGGCTGCTGATACGGACACGCGGCTGTTGCCGTCGTCTTGGATCTTAGTAGTTGAGAAGTCAGCAGTGACGTCCGGTGTCAAGTACTTGGTTGGGTCATGCACCTCGTAGAGCATCTGCTCTTTGACTGTGCGGACTGTTACTGCGCCCCCTGCTGATGGCAACTTTGTAATCGTTGCATTGCCGCTAGAGTCAACTTCAGCAATTGGATAGCCACAATCTGCAAGACGCGGGACATCCTTAATACCCGGATCAGCAAAGTAGCCGCCGGTTATCTGCATCCCGCATTCCATGAGGTGGCCGACAAGTGTGCCTTTGCCGAGTTCATCCCAGTCATTGAGTTGCCAGCCATATTTATGGGCAAGTGGCGCAACAAACATCGATGGGTCGGCAACGCGGCCTGTAATGACAATGTCTGCTCCGGTCTCAACCGCAGGAAGGATTGCTTCCGTGCCAAGGTATGCGTTGGCGCCGACCAATGGGCGTCCAACATCGCCGATCGTCCGATTGCCGTAGTCAAACAGTACAGTTTGGTCTGACATCTGTTCCGAGACATCGTCACCCTCGACAGTCGCGACCGTCAGCCCCTTGAGCCCGAGTTCGCGCGCAACACTAACGATTACCTCTGCAGCAGCGGGTACATTCGCGACACCCATGTTCGACATAATGCGGGTGTTGTTATCTCGGCAGTGCTGCAAGACTTTGCGCATCCGTGTTGCGAGCTGCGGGTTGTAGCCACGTGCCGGATCTTGTTGTTTGTCACGATGACCGAATGCGAGCGTGCGCTCACCGATTGTTTCGAATACCAACCAGTCAAGTTCGCCATCTCTGGCGATATCGATTGCTGGTTGAAGCCGGTCAGATGAAAAGCCGGCGCCGGAGCCCATTCGGAGCATTGTGTTTCCCTGACGATTTGTGACGTCTGTTGCCGCTGAATAATACGGTCATTTTGAGCATGCCGAAGCCTTTGCGAGGTGGCAAGCAGGAGCAGGTGGATGAATAGGAAAAAATCCGCCATCGGTTGGGAGGTGTCTAAGCTGCTGACTCCAGCAGTTGGGCCGGATTAACAAACGGTGCTTCGTCCCCTAGCTCGATCAGTCCTGGGTCGCTGGTTTCCATGCTGACTGTTGGAACGACCGATTTGAGGATCGCGTTGATCGACTTGTAGCGATGCCGCACGTAAAGATAGCGCCGATGAAATTGACTGCCGAGCCGTGCTTTTATGAGGTAAGTGGTGATGCCCGAGTGCATGATCGGGATCCCCTTTTCCATGCATAATCGGAGCTGCGTCATCCAGTCGAGATAGAAGAGGCCATTGTCTGGCCCTTCTGGGTAACGCATCCCGTTGTAGTTTTGGACCATGGTATGGTCATTCAGTACAACCAGCGAGAACCCAACCAGATTGTCCTCTAGCCAGTATGTAAGTAGTCGGGAATTCTCTTCCATCCCCGAAAGGACGTTCGGGAAGTAATCCGGAGAGACTTCGGCGAAGTGAGCAAAGTCAACGGCTGCGCGATGCAGCGTACTTTCTCGCAAGGCGTAAAGCTGATCCTTGAGACCTTCACAGTTATTCCGGATCTCGACGCGGAGGTTCTTGGCGCGCTTCAATCGCCGACGTAGGTTGCTGCGCATGTTGCCCGACAGCGATGCGAAATAGGCGTCTTCAGATTCAGGAACCTTAAGAGTCGCTACCGGCAAAGCTGTAAGGCTTGAGTAACCGCCATCCTGAAGGCCTTGATCTGCCCAAGACCGAAAGACGTCACCCACATCTTTGAGCAGTGTAAGGCGTGCGCCTGATTCTGCTGCAATCGTGTCCAGGCCGGACAAAAGGCTATTCAGCGCCTCTTGCTGATCCTGCTCATTGAGGGTTGGATCGACGGCGATTGTCGGCTCTTGAGAATGGGGTGAGCCGAGACCGATAATCGGGACATTTCTAACCGCCGGAATGACTGTTGCGATCCCGCTGTAGAGTTTTTTCGTTGCGCCTTCCAGAACGACACTGGGATCAAATCTGGTTGAAAACACCGGTGCGCCGGCGACTAGTTTTTTATTCCGAAATACGCCCAAAGCCGAGTACTGAAACGCAGCCGGCGGCACCTCCTCGCAAGCACTGAAATAATCAAAGCTTTCGACGGCGCCATCGTATATCCGCATCCACTCCTCACGGGGAGCATCGGCCATGCGCGTCAGATGGCGTGATGTAAATTGGCTCAAACTATTGATCTCGCCTGTTCAATGGCATGACTGTTAATGGTCGCTTCGACGGCGGAAGCAATGTTTATCACCTTGCAACGGTATTGCCGTAGCTAGTGCGCAGATTAAGGTTATGGACCGGTAGAAATTCGCCGTTGTCGTTAGTGGAATTGCATTAACTATGCAATCCACTCACTGACAGGTGCGTTGGCTTCATTCAATGGTTGACTAATCACATCCACGAGAGCTGGGCCGTCATGTTTGGCAGCTTCAGCTAAGACAGAGCGTAACTCGGCTGGGTTCTCAACACGCCACGATTTGATGCCGTATGCTGCTGCAACTTTGGCATGATCGGTTTGGCTGAAGTCCACTGAGAAATAGCGCTCCTCGAAGCCTGCCCGCTGTCCGGCCTTAATCCAACCAAAGACCGAGTTTGAGAAAACGATGAAGAGGATCGGGAGCTGGTATCGCGCAATCGTTTCAAACTCGCCGACTGCGAAGGCAAAGCTGCCATCGCCCATGACGCTGACGACCTTAGAGTTTGGGCGACCGACTTGTGCGCCCATGGCTGCCGGAATCGAGAAGCCGAGCGCTCCATGGGCTCGATTAGAGATAAAGTGGCGGCCAGGTTTATTGAACTTGTAGTATGCCGAGAAATACGGGCATGGGGTGCCAGGGTCACAAACGATGACTGCATCGTCATCTAGCACGGCATTGAGATCGCTGACCGTGCGTTCGGGCTTTATTGGCTGGTCGTTGGAGGCAGCGAGTTTGTCGAATATGGCGAACTTCTCAGCTTTGGCCGCCGTGATTGCCTTGTCACCTCCGAAGTTGGGGACGGTCGTCTCATCCGCTATCGCTTGGTTGAGCGCGGAAAGTGCAAGTTTTGCGTCTCCGAGAACGGGGTAAGCAGTCTCGTAACTCGCTGAGATAGCCATCGGGTTCGAATCAATATGGATGATTGGTGTTCCAGGCGCCGGGTAACGCCAGCGCTCGGTTGTCACTGATCCGGCGCGGCAACCAATAAACATGACGAGATCAGCATCCATGAGAACTGCCCGCGTTGCTGGCACTCCACCATTAGATCCGACGACACCGAGGCAGTTTGTATGGTTCTCAGAGAGACTGCCTTGTCCGCTGACAGTTGTTGCAACGACGATATTGAGCGTTTCGGCAAGTTGCTTGAGCTCTGACTCCGCGCCGGCGATCACTGCGCCACCACCGCAGATTATGACCGGGTTCTTGGCAGTGAGAAGTGCCCTGACGGCAGCTTCAATAGATTGCGATGTTGGAGCGGTTGGCCAAGCCGGGAAGTTGGCGAATTCGCCTTGGGCCCAGATATCGTCGCCGTTGACGGAGGCCTTTTGAACATCAAAGGGAAAGGCAAGATGAGCTGCACCGGGCGTGCCTGTGGTCATGGCGCGGAAAGCGGAGCGGACCATATTTCCGATTCGATCCGGATGCTCGATCAGTCCGTTCCATTTGGTTAATGGCTGGAATAATTGATCTTGCCGCAATTCCGTTAGTGGAAATCGACCGGCTGAAGGAACAGAAACATCGGTTGTAATTGCCAGTATCGGTATGGACGATTCACTCGCTTCGACGACGCCGGGCAGGATATATGTTGCACCTCCGCCGCTAGGCCCCTCGCAAACACCAACCTTACCTGTAACACGAGCATATGCATCTGCCATGTAGGCAGCATGGCGCTCATCGCGGGTCAGGAAGTGGGTCATCCCATGGTCGAGCCGATAGAGGGCGTCGTAAAATGGCAACGAGGTGTCACCGCAAAGCCCAAAGATTTGCTCAGTTCCGTGAGCTGCGAGCAGCCGAACCATGGCCTCTGCGCCGTTGGGTTGGTTGGTATTTTGATTGTCCATTGGGTGTCGCACTTTTGTCTCAGTTTGGACCGTTTATAACGGTATAGAAATTTTGATGCGGTGAGTCGTCAAGATGTCAATAACTTGACTCTTAGGGGTCATTCGGACATCGTCACGCGGCTGTTTGCGTCGGGGACCCTGACGAAGAAAAAAATCGGTCCCAAGTCTAGGGAGACGGAAGGGATGTTACTATGTGACATCCCTTTTCCTATAGGTATTTGTCAGCAGCGGAACTTGTTTTCGACAATCCTTCTGCCAAGCGCCCAGCGGTGAACCTCGGATGGTCCGTCATAGATGCGGAATGCGCGAACATCGCGGAAAATTCGCTCCACCATGGTATCGCGGGTGAGACCCAATCCGCCCAAGATCTGCATCGATCGGTCAACCACCCGCCAGATAGCCTCCGAACAAATGACCTTGGCCATGGAGCTCTCGGATGACGCACGCTCGCCTTGATCGAGCGACCACGCCGTCCGCCAGATGGCGAGGCGTGATGTGTAGATGTCCATCTCGTTATCGGCGAGCATGAAACTGACACCCTGGTGTTCTCCAAGCGGCTTCCCAAATGCCTGCCGCTCCCGCGCATATTCCGTGGCGATAACATGGGCACGGCGTGCGGCCCCGAGCCAACGCATACAATGTGTCAGACGTGCTGGTGCGAGACGGATCTGGGCATATCGAAAACCCTTGCCGACTTCTCCTAAAACATCATCGCCCGAGACCTTGAGGTTTTCGATATCGATCACGCCATGACCACCCATGAACGAGGAGTCGAGCGTATCGAGACTGCGCGCGTAGTTGAACGTCGGATCGGGTAGTTCTTTGAGGAACATTGTAGCGTCACCGGGGCCATCACCAGTTCGCGCCATGATAATTGAGAATGCAGCTCCTTGGGCTCCAGTGATCAACCACTTGCGCCCGTTGATGACCCAGCCATTGCCATCAGGCTTGGCAGTTGTTGAGAGTGCACTCGGGTCCGAACCTGCACCCGGTGAGGGCTCGGTCATGGCAAAGCATGATCTCGTTTCTGCCGTTGCGAGAGGGCGCAAAAACTTTTCTTTCTGCGCAGGCGTCGCAATCTCTTGCAGCAGGTGAATGTTGCCTTCGTCAGGAGCCTGGCAATGAATCGCAACGGGACCGAGCATGGAGTAGCCGGCTGCTTCGAAAACGATGGCTTTTTCGAAGTGACTAAGGTCGCGGCCGCCGAACTCTTCTGCGACGTGAACGGCGAGGAGATTAGCAGCCTTTGCTTTGCCGTTCAGCTCCTTGCGCAATTCATCGGTTGGTCCGTGTTCCGTCCAGCGCGGATCATACTCGTAAGGGATGACCTCGTGGCGGACGAATGCCTCGACCTCGTCCTTGAGCGTGGCGAGCTCTGGGCTTAGTGAAAAATCCATGCGGTCTGTCCTCGCTTGGCTGCGACTACTTCATCGTTGTGATGGATGGGGCGTTTCGTACTATTATTCTATGAAATGAGCGAGCATTGCGCCAGCCTGCCATCCAAATCAGCCGCAGGCGGATTGTGTTGACTGCGAAAATCAAGAATTCGGGGAGTGAGCGATGGTAAAGGTCAAAGCAGACAAGCTGAAAGACTTTGTAAGCGATATTTTTCAGAAGGCAGGATGCTCTGAAACTGAAGGAATTCGACTGGGCGAGTCGTTGGTTGGAGCAAACCTCGCCGGCCATGACAGTCATGGTGTCATTCGCGTGCCACGCTATCTTCAGTGGAAGGCTGATGGCGACTTTGTTGCCGACCGTACGGTTGAGGTTGTGACCGATCTGCCGTCATTGGCTGTGCTTGATGGCCAATATGGTTTTGGCCAGACAACCGGCAAGCAGGCGTTAGAAGTTGGCATCAAGAAGGCCAAGGAGACGGGGGTTGCTGTCGTGGCCCTGCGCAACACTGGCCACGTTGGCCGCGTGGGTGAGTGGGCTGAACAAGCTGCCGCAGCCAACATCGTATCGACACACTATGTGAATGCTCCGGCAAGCTTGCTGGTGGCACCGTATGGTTCGAAAGACCGACGTTATTCGACCGCACCCTATGCCGTCGGGATTCCTCGTCCCGGGAAGGAACCATTGATCCTGGATTTTGCAACCTCGGTCGTTGCTGAGGGCAAGGTCTTGGTTGCGAGCCAAGGAGGCAAGAAATTGCCAGATAATGCGTTGGTGAGCGACAATGGTCATATCGCTGGAGATCCGCATTACCTCTACGGTGACTACGAGCCAAGCGGTCCGCGCAACCATCGCAATGGCAAAGGCGCGATCCGGGCAATGGGTGATCACAAGGGATCTGGCTTGGCCTTCATGGTTGAAATTCTCGGTGGTTCACTGACCGGCACGGGTGCACCACTGGAAGGTCGACGTTGGTCGAACGGCATGCTGTCGATGTATGTCGATCCGGAGAAGATCGATCCTGATGGCTTCTTTCCCGAAGATGTAGAGCGCTACCTCAGCTTCTTCAAAGAGGCGCGCCCTATCGAAGAAGGCGGCGAGGTGCTGCATCCTGGTGAACCTGAGATGCGCGCCAAGAAGGATCGCTTGGCTAACGGTATTGAGATTTCTAATGAGACCTGGACGGCGATTTGCGAAGCTGCACGGAACGTCGGTATCAATGATACCCGTATTGCCGAGGCGGAAGGCTGATAACGCTTTGTTGCCCGTCACACTGCATTAAACGGAGTCGACCATGATTGACGCTGATCTTCTCGCCAAGCTAGCGACCTACGACACACCAACGATTTGCAATGCGCTCGAAATTATCGATTCGTCGAGCCGACTAAGCGGCTTCACCAAGCGGCCGCTGGTATGTCCATTTCCGGATCTGCCTCCATTCGTCGGTTATGCGCGCACGGCAACTATACGGGCTACACACGCGCATGAACTTGTTGGTGATGCGGCGCGGGAGCAGCGTCTCGGCTACTATGAGTACATCGCGACCGGCGGTCCTAACCCAGGTGTGGTCGTAATCCAGGACCTCGACGGCGTCGACATCGGCTTTGGGTGTTTCTGGGGGGAAGTTCAGAGCGCCATTCACAAGGGTCTAGGTTGCTCGGGTGTCTTAACGGATGGCGGCATTCGTGACATTCCACAGTGGGCGCCTGGTCTGCCGGTGTTGGCCGGCTCAATCGTGCCAAGCCACGGTCATGTGCATTTGGATGGATATGGCAAGGAAGTCCGGGTCGCCGGCATGGTGGTGCGCTCGGGTGACCTAGTCCATGCCGATAACCACGGCGCGGTAGTCATCCCTGAGGATCATGCCGAGAAGATTCCAGATGCTTGCGGTTTGTTAGAGCGTAAGGAAGCCGTCATCCTTGACATGGCGCGTGCAACTGGCTTCAAGTTTGAAGACCTGAAGGAAGCTCTGAAGAAGCAGGAAGAGATCCACTAGGTTTTTTGCTCAGACTCTTTCTCGCTGCGCTCGGCTTGGGCGAGCGTGGTGCAACATGCCAGAACGCATACGTGAGCTTGTTAATATCATTTGACCTCGACCGGCTTTTTATCAGCATGGCGATCTGATAATTGTCGATGCGCCGGAAGCCGATGGCTTCGTAGCAACGAATGGCTGCCAGGTTGTTGGCGATAGAGTGCAGCGCGTGAAACGCCCTCGGCTTTAATGAGCCGATAACGATGCCCTGGCGAACGCGTGAATTCAGCATTCGAGATCCCAACGGCTACCGACTCTGGTTCGGCCACTCTGACCTCCGGGCCGGAGAGCTGGTAGAGATCGAGCGCGTGGACGCCAAAGTACGGTTGGGTAAACGTTTCTTTGCACTGCTTGGCTCTCTCGCAGAGCGCAAGCGCTTGTTGCTGAACGAGTCGCTGGAAGAGATCGTCCTGCACAGCTTTGAGAAGATCCCGTGAGGCAACAGTTTCGTCGTTGCCAGCCCACACATTGCCCCCCCGGACCTCTTAGCCGAACTCCAAATAATGCACGGCATCGACTATGAGGTACATGACGGCTACCGGTTCGTGGAGAAGGGCGCGAATAGTGGTCCGAAGTGACCAGGACTATTGCCAACTAATAATTATCACATCCCTGCCTTGCATGATGATGCGAAACCAGCGATTCTTGGATCATGATTGAAGGCCATGCAGCGATAGATTGTGACATTCACCCCAGCGTGCCTGGGCTGAAGGCGCTTTTGCCTTATATGGAGCCGCATTGGGCCGAAACGCTGGTGCAGCGTGGCATGCATGAGCTCGATTCGATTTCGTATCCCAATCGCGGTCCGTTGACGGCGCGGGTAGACTGGCAGCCGGAGAGCGGCAAGCCGGCCACAACCCTTGAGCAAGTCCTATCGCAACTGCTCGACCCGTTTGGCATCGATACTGCCATTTGCAATTGCCTTTACGGGGTGCAGTTGCCGTTCAGCGAAGACATGGCGGCGGCCTATGCACGTGCCGTCAACGATTGGATTATCAAAGAGTGGCTCGACAAAGACGAGCGCCTGCGTGCGTCGATTATCGTGCCGATCCAGGGGGCTGAGGTTGCTGTAGAAGAGATAGAGCGCTGCGCCGGTGATAAGCGATTCGTTCAGATCCTGCTGCTGGTGGCCGGTGAGACGATGCTCGGGCGACGTCACCATTGGTCGATCTATGAGACGGCGCAGAAACACGGCCTACCGGTCGGTATCCACGCTGGCAGCAGCTACCGACACCCGTCGACCCCCGTCGGCTGGTCCTCCTATGTTTCCGAGGACTACGTCAACCAGGCGATTACGTTCCAATCACAACTTGCGAGTTTGATTTCGGAAGGGGTGTTCAAAAAATTCCCCGAGCTCAAGTTCGTGATGCTGGAAAGCGGCGTGACTTGGCTACCGTCGTTCATCTGGCGGTTCAAAAAGTACTGGCGCGGGCTTACCATGGAGATCCCCTGGGTCGACCGGCCGCCGGAGGAGATCATTCACGAGCAAGTGCGATTCTCGTTGCAGCCATTCGATGCGCCTGAAGACGAAGCCACGACGGCAAAGGTGCTCGATCATCTTGGCTCGGACGATCTTATCTTGTTTTCAACGGATTACCCGCATTGGCAATTCGACGGTCAGGATGTTCTGCCGAAAGGTTTGCCGAACGAGCTGATCCGTAAGATACTGGTTGATAATCCGCGTGCCACCTATCCACGCCTGTCTGCTGCCTAAGAGGAGCCGTGCCGTGAACATCCATGTTTCGACACCGCCGCAAGTTGAGAAAAAATCTCGGGTTGGCCTTGCGATCGCCGACGGTGATATCCATCCGCGTGCAAGGAACGCCAAATCCTTGCACCCCTATTTGGCGCAGCGTTGGCGTGATCACATGGATACCTTCGGCATGACGCTGAAGCACGGATATCAGGCCGGGCCGCTCTATCCGAAAGGCAATCCGGATGCGAGCCGGCGTGACTCTTATGCGCCGGATGGCAGCCCGCCAGGGGCAAGTCTCGACTTCATGCGCGAACAGCTACTTGACCGCTATGATGTCGAGCTTGGCATTCTGAACGCCATTACGCCGGCACCTGGAAATGCGCAAAATCCTGATCTCGCGATTGCGCTAGCGTCTGCGATGAACGATTGGCAAGAAGCTGAATGGACGTCGCAAGAAGCTCGACTCAAGGCGTCAATTGTTGTGCCGTATGAGGACGCTTATGCGTCAGCCAAGGAAATTGACAAGTGGGCGAGACACAACGATTTCGCGCAGATCCTGATGATGAGCCGCACCGCTGAGCCTATGGGGCAGCGCAGATACTGGCCGATTTTCGAGGCTGCTTGCCGCAATAACATTCCGCTGGGCGTGCATGCTTTCGGTTATGGCGGTCATCCGATCACCAGTGGTGGCTGGCCGTCCTACTATATCGAAGAGATGAGTGGGCACTCGCAATGCTGTCAGGCACTATTGGCCAGCATGGTGCTGGAAGGTGTGTTCGAGCATTTCCCAACCCTGCGATTGGTCTTGATCGAGGCCGGGTTCGCCTGGATGCCGCCATTGGCCTGGCGGCTCGATAAGCACGCACAAAAATTCAAGAGTGAGCTGCCGCATCTCAAGATGCGACCTTCAGAATACATTAAGCGCAACGTGTGGATTACGACGCAGCCGATGGAAGAGCCGATCAAGCGCAAGCAGCTGCATGATACGATGGAGTGGATTGGTTGGGATTGCCTGATTTTTGCAACCGACTATCCGCACTGGGATTTTGACGATCCTGAGTATGCGCTGCCGATCCGATTGGATGATGAGAAGAAGGCGATGTTCTTCCGCGAGAATGCGCGCGCTGTTTACGGAGTGTAATCGTGGCGCGCCACGTGGTTGCAGCAGTTGATGAGATCCCGCCAGGTGAGCGAAAACTGGTCACGGTGGGCGATCGCAAGGTTGTTGTCTTCAACGTCGATGGCGAGTTCCTCGCGTTACTTGACCGCTGCCCGCATCAAGGTGGCAGCTTGTGCGCCGGTGTTATGACGGGTTTTGTCTCCTCGGACGAGCCGGGCCAGTATAACTATTCTCGAGCCGGCGAGTTCATTCGTTGCCCCTGGCATGGATGGCACTTCGATGTGCGTACCGGACAATCCTGGGGTGATCCCGAGCGCGTGTTTACGAAGCAGTACAATGTCGAAGTGGCACCCGGCCAGCAACTTGTCGAGGGGCCCTATAAGGCTGAGACCTTCGATGTCAGTGTCGAAGAGAACTACCTGGTGATCGAGGATTGATCGCCTCGATATCTGTCAACACGAGTGTTGTCTTCTCTTAATGTTTGCGGATGAGTGACTGTCGAGAGTAACGGAGCACAAGATGAAACCAGTCGCCTCTTATGCCGATCGGCTCCCGACAGGTGTTCGTTCCCGCATGGTCGCGAACAATAATGGTCTCGACATGCACGTGCTGGAAGCCGGCTTTGAAGAGCGCGGGCGGCCAGGGCTGTTGTTGCTGCACGGTTTCCCGGAGCTGGCATTCAGCTGGCGTAAGGTGATTCCCCGGCTGGCGGCGGAGGGGTACCATGTCATTGCGCCGGACCAGCGTGGTTATGGTCTGACGACCGGCTGGGATCCGGACTACGACGGTGATCTGGATCAATACCGCCTGTCGAACCTCGTACAGGATGCGTTGGGGTTGGTGAATGCATTCGGTTATGACTCTGTTGAAGCTGTCATCGGGCACGATTTTGGTTCACCTGTTGCGGCGCTTTCCGGTTTGATCCGTCCGGACGTCATGAAAGCAGTGGTGATGATGAGTTCGCCGTTCGGGGGACCACCGGCTTTTCCGAAAAATACCGCCGGCATAGTCTCAGAGGTGCCTGCAGCTTCCGCGTTATCTTCCGCGTCGATTCATGCGGACTTGGCGAACCTGGTTCGACCGCGCAAACACTATCAGTGGTACTATTCTACCCGGCCAGCCAATGACGAGATGTGGAAGTGTCCGCAGGGCGTGCACGACTTTATGCGGGCTTACTACCACCACAAGAGCGCTGATTGGGCCGATAACGCGCCGTTTCCCCTGGAAGGGTGGATTGCAAGCGAACTGGCGCGCATGCCGACCTACTACATTATGGATCACGGCCAGAACATGGCTGAGACTGTGGCCAAAGAGATGCCATCTGCCGAACAGGTAGCGGCATGTACCTGGCTTCCCGACGAAGATATGCGGGTCTATAGCGGTGAGTATCAGCGCAACGGTTTTCAGGGTGGAATGCAATGGTATCGCTGCATGACCAGTCCGCGTTACGCCGGACAGTTGCGGCTCTATTCGGGCCGGACGATTGACGTACCGGCGATGTTTATCGGCGGGCGGCAGGACTGGGGGATCTATCAGAAGCCCGGTGATATTGAGAAGATGCAGGCGACGGCGTGCACGGACTTTCGCGGTTGCCACCTGATTGATGGAGCCGGGCACTGGGTGCAGCAGGAGAAGCCGGACGAGGTCAACGGACTCCTCGTTGAATTTCTTCGTGGCTTGAAGGAATTGTCTTGATGCGAGCTCTTGATGAATTGCTTGCGATCCGGGGACTCGATGTTCCCGCAACTGATGAGATCGAGATTGTTGGTTCTGATCCAATCTTGGCAACGCCGTTCAAGATTAGCGAGACTTGTGCATCCGTGCTTGCCAGCGTGGGCGTCGCTGTCACAGATATCTGGGAAATGAAGACCGGACGACGGCAGCGCGTTTCGATCGATGTCAACCGAGCAGCTGCGGCACTGAAGAGCGCAAAATACCTTGAGCAGGCGAGCGGTGCGGGGGGCTTCCAGCCAGTTGTGAACGCGGCGCGTGAGGCCACGGCCAAGATGACCGAGCCGTGGCCGACCAAGGATGGTAAACACTTCCTGCCGCACTTCGGTTTGCCACATCTGGCTGATCGCGTTCTAGGTGTTCTTGGATGTGAGGCATCGGCGGACGGCGTGCGCCAAGCGGTTGCCAAGTGGGATGCGCTGGATCTCGAGGCGGCGATTGATGAGGCGCGTGGCTGTGGTGCAATGGTCCGCTCCAATGCAGACTGGCTTGCGGAACCGCATGGGCGGGTTCTGCAATCGAAGCCGTTGGTCGAAATCGAGAAGATTGGAGACAGCGGGCCCGAGCCGTTTGCAAATGACGGCCGGCCCTTGGATGGTGTTCGGGTGCTCGATCTGACACGAATTCTTGCCGGGCCGATCGCTGCGCGAACGCTGGCCGAGCACGGTGCTGACGTGTTGATGGTCGGTGCCGATGGGCTGCCGCAAGTGCCGGAGTATGTCGTCGACACAAGCCATGGCAAGCGCAGCTGTTTTCTGGATCTAAAATCGCCCGAAGGCCGTGACGGACTAAAGAAGCTTGTTTCCGAAGCTGATGTTTTTTCTCAAGGTTATCGGCCCGGTGTTCTTGCAGATCATGGCTTTGCTCCGGAGGATTTAGCAGAATTGCGACCAGGACTGATCTATCTGTCGATCAGCTGCTTTGGCAGTGACGGACCCTTCAGCCACCGGGCGGGCTGGGAGCAAATTGGTCAGGCCGTTACTGGAATTTGCCACGAAGGCAGTGCCGAAGGGCCGAAGCGCCTTCCGGCAGCAGCCTGCGATTACACCACCGGATATCTTGGCGCCTACGGCGTTCTGTTGGCGCTCGAGCGTCGTGCTCGTGAGGGTGGCAGCTATCATGTCCGGGTGTCGCTCTGCCAGTCAGGTATGTTCATCTATCGCCAGGGCAAGCTCGATGGCGTGCCGGCAGATGCGGATGTCGACCCAAATGTCATTCAGCAAACACGGATTGAAAGCAAAGGCGATGCCGGGCAGTTCCGGCACCTTGGTCCCGTTCTCGAATTGTCAGAGACGCGACCGCATTGGATACGTCCAACGCCTGCGTTGGGTGCCGACAAACCTATGTGGCTTTAGAACCAGCCGCGGGTGTCANAAAAAATGGCCGGCTTTGNGCCGGCCAAACTCTCNATNGGTACTGAGCTCCANNAATCGTNAAGCGCGTTTCAGCAGACCAACGATAAAGAGNAGGATCAAAGCGCCAATGGTTGCGCTGATGATTGATCCGACAAGGCCGCCGATCGGTAAAAANCCTGGTAACAAGAAACCGGCAACAATGGCACCCAGGATACCGACAATGATATTGCCGATTAATCCGAAACCGGCGCCTTTCATGATCTGACCGGCTAACCAGCCGGCAACAGCGCCGACAAGAAGCATAATAATAATTGCAACTGGATCCATAACGTTCCTCCTAGCTCATGCAGTTAATTTGCGCATGATTCGGCATGCTTATGTGGCGACTTATGTCCAAATTTGAAACAACTGTTTTATCGCTGGGGATAGTCGCAATGCGCGATGCAGCTGCACAGTCGGCTGAATAGACCGCAAATACCCTGCAACTTTGCGGTATGAGTTTGTCGACGATTGGCCAACCAAAGNAAGAGATTCCAAGGTGTTAGACCAGTTTGAGTATGGTGTTTTTATTTGATCACGGCTCAATTAAACGCTTCCGGANTGGCCTANGTCTAATGGCACTTTATCCCTGAAAACTGATGAGCAGGACTGGTGCCATGCCCCTCGACGCAACGTCTGCAGNAGAACNAAAGGTGTTCGTGATTCACGAGAATGACGAGTGGGTGGAGCCGTTACGCGCCGCATTTAAAGCCCTCGGAACGCCATTTGAAGAGTGGCATCTGCGTGATGGGCTGGTTGATCTGACCCAATCACCGCCCGACGGCGTGTTTTACAACCGTATGAGTGCGTCTTCGCATACGCGGGGACATCGGTTTGCACCGGAGTTGGCTGGAGCGACATTGGCATGGCTGACTGCGTACGGCAGAACCGTCTTAAATGGTGANCGCGCATTACAGCTTGAAGTCTCAAAGGTCGCGCAGTATCAGGCACTGCGTGCATTCGATATTCGCACCCCCGAGACGATCGCGGCGGTTGGTTCAGATCTGATCAGAGAAGCGACAAGCCGTCTCGGGTTTCCGCTGATCCTCAAGCATAACCGCGCCGGCAAAGGACTGGGCGTACAGCTACTCCGGTCTCTAGATGCGCTGGAGGAGCACCTCGTCAGTTCAGCTTTCACACAATCTGTCGACGGTATCACGCTCGTTCAGCGCTACATCGAAGCGCCCGAACCATTTATCACGCGGGTTGAGTTTGTCGGCGGCAAATTTCTCTATGCAGTTCGGGTTGATACCTCGGACGGATTTGAGCTGTGTCCGGCNGACGTCTGTCAGCTGGGCGNTGACAGCNCTGTGTGCGCGGTGCCCCAAAGCCAGAACAAGTTCGAGATTGTCGAAGGTTTCAACGATCCNCTTGTACCTCATTGGGAAAGNTTTCTTGCTGCGAACGATATCCAGGTTGCCGGCATCGAGTTCATCGTCGATGGNCAAGGCAATGCCTTTACTTACGACGTGAACACCAACACGAACTACANCCCGGCAGCCGAAGCCAAAGTNGGTGCGAGCGGTATGAGAGCTATNGCAGGCTATCTGACCGATCTGCTTAACGAGCAGTATGTNTTGAACGGNCGCGTTGCGGCTTAANTGTCNGAAGCTTTCCGCCTCGCNAATCATTCATCGCGTGGAAGTCCGGCAAAACCTTCTCGAGCCTGCGCGATGAAGCTGTGAGTTTTATTGCGATCCTTGCGGCCGTNGGTCCCTTCAATTCCGGTATGAACATCGACACCCGCGGGCCTTACCTGCCGGATGGCATCTTTCACGTTGTCGGAGTTAAGGCCGCCGGCGAGGATAATAGGGCGCGGTGAGGCTTCAACTATGCGGCGGCTGATTTCCCAATCGTGAGTCTTTCCTGTCGCTCCGGTGGCGCCTGTGGCTAGATCATGCGTATCCGTAATGANGGCATCGACATGGGCGCTGTATGGGTCGATGCTTCTATCAACTTGCGTTGGTGCGTCAGNGCTAATGATAATGCTCTTGATGATATGAATATCGGGTGACATCTCACGTAGTCTGGCGACTTCGTCTGGTAGAATATCATTGTGCAGTTGCACGCCCCGTACCTGCAATGTCTGGCAGAGTTCAATAATATCCTCGGCACGTGTCAGGTAGGTAATTAGGAAGAATTCGGCCTGGCCCCGAAATTCGGCGACAATAGCGGCAGCTGCTTCGCGTGACAGATCCTCTTTGTGGTGTCCGAGCACCAACGGAAAACCCAGGTGTGTGGCACCGCAAGAGATCAGAAGTTCTGCTTCTTCGCGATCAATGACTCCTGCGATGTGGATGAGGCCTGTCCGTACGTTGTCGACCATCGATGCGCTCCTTACACCGCTGCAAAATGGTGCTATGTAAATCGGCGAATGAAGGTTTGAGATCATCAAAGCATGACCAGCAACAAAGCACCAATCGCAATTACTATGGGCGATCCCGCAGGCATCGGGCCCGAGATATCCCTGAAGGTGGCCGGTGACTCATCACTCCCGGTACTGCCATTCATCATTGGTGATCCAGACTATTTGGCTGAGCTGGCGCTGCAGTTGGGTCTAGATGCAGAGATTGCCACAATCAACGTGCCGAAGCTGGCTGTCGAGATAACAGGCCAAATTGCCGTGCTGCCGGCCGGAGAGGCGCTCGGCAATATTGAGATTGGTAAGGTTGACGGTCGTTGCGGCCAGGCGGCCTACGACTATATTCGAACAGCCATTGAATTCGCTAAAGCCGGCGATGTCAGCGCGATCGTCACTGCCCCGATCAATAAAGAGGCGCTGTTTGCTGCCGGTATCAAGTATCCAGGNCATACAGAGATGCTTGCGGACTTTGGTGGGGCTAANAAGTCAGCCATGATGTTGGCCAACGATGAACTGCGTGTCGTTCTGGTAACCATCCATTGCTCTCTGCGGGAGGCCATAGATCGGATCGACAAGGCGTCTGTCATGAGTGCCATCCAGCTCGCGCATGACGGTACGCGGGAGTTTGGCATTGAGAAGCCACGTATTGCGGTGGCCGGGCTCAACCCCCATGCTGGTGAAAGCGGTTTGTTCGGGCAAGAAGAAATCGACATCATTTCGCCTGCCATTGAAGAGGCTCGTAGCGCCGGCATCTATGTCACTGGCCCGTGGCCCGGCGATACCGTGTTCATGCAGGCCCGTGCCGGAAAGTTNGATGTCGTNGTNGCNCANTACCACGATCANGGCCTGATACCCGTCAAGTATCTNGGCATCGAGAACGGTGTGAACATCACGCTNGGTCTGCCNTTCGTNCGGACCAGCCCGGANCATGGCACNGCCTTCGATATNGCNGGCNANGGNATNGCNGATGCCGCNAGCNTGCGGATGGCCGTNGTNCANGCNGNNAAACTTGTGCGGGCACGCAGCGGGGGGAGCTCATGAGCTTCAATTTCATTTTCATGCTGACGGCAAACGACAGNACTGTACCGGATGCCCGCAAGCGGTTGGACGAAGTTTTGGCCGGAGGTGCCCGNCACATAGGTTTCAAAGACATCGGGTTGCCGCTGCCTGAGCTGAAGATCCTCGCNGACGAGATTCGGGCTGCCGGTGGACGATCCTATCTTGAAGTCGTGAGCCTGGATGCCGATAGCGAGCTGACTTCGGCCAAGGCGGCTGTCGAGCTTGATGTTGATTGTTTGTTNGGTGGGACACGTGCGGAAGACGTGGTCCCGATCATTAAGTCCCATCCGATCCGCTACTTCCCATTCCCAGGCAGGATTGTTGGGCATCCCAGTGTACTCGAAGGAACAATTGCAGAGATTGCTGACAGTGCGCGTGCGCTGACAGATCTGGAAGGTGTGCACGGGTTGGACTTACTGGCCTACAGGTTTGCCGGTGATGTTCCTGCGCTGATGCAGGCGGTTTGCGATGCCACCGAGAAGCCGGTTGTTGTTGCCGGAAGTATCGACAGTGCGGAGCGCGTCAAGGCTGTTGCCGAAGCAGGTGCGGCTGGTTTTACCGTTGGAACTGCAGCCCTCAGTGGTGAGTTTCCAGCTGAAGGTGAGGGTTTGACCGCACAAGTACAGTCCATTCTGTCAATCACGCTGAATGCATCGCGATTGTCGACGGCACCAAAACGTATCGGTGTTGTTGCGCACAACGGCAGGAAATCGCAACTGGCAGCCTGGGTCGCGCGGCATGTAAAGGCCCTTCAGAGCCATCGACTAATTTGCACGGGTGGTACAGGGGTTATGTTGCAGCAGGCGCATCCGGAGTTGGCCATCCACCGCCTTCATCGCGGTACGCGCGGCGGTGACCAGCAGCTCAGTGCGATGATCGCGACCGGTGAGCTTGATGCCGTCGTGTTCTTCGCTGATCCGCAAGCNCANCCCAACGACGTTGATCTGCAGGCCCTGACGCGTNTGGCTACCATGCATGATATGCCTTTGGCGCTCAGTGCGACGGCGGCTGATCTGATTGTCGCTGCGAACCTGACGCGTATACAATAGCGCTGTCGTTAAACCCTACTTCCCAGGAGGTCTTCGTTGCAACCGCTCAAAGGTATTCGCGTTCTTGATGCGAGCCACGTTNTCGCCGGACCGTTCGCNTCGTATCAGCTGTGTTTGCTGGGTGCGGAAGTCATTCGCATTGATCGGATCAGAGGTGAAGATTTTGTCCGCTATCATGGCGGTACTGATGAGATGAAAGCCGCCGGGCTGGGCGCGTCATTTGTTAGCCAGAATGCCGGCAAGTCCTGTATCCAGCTGAACCTCAAAGACCCACGCGGTATTGAAATTGCTAAGAAACTTGCCGCGACGTCGGATGTCATGCTCGAGAACTTCCGTCCTGGCGTGATGGAGCAGCTCGGGCTTGGCTACGATGCCATCCGGGCAGTCAAAGAGGACATCATCTACTGCAGCCTAACGGGCTACGGGCATGATGGCCCAATGCGCGATGCACCGGCCTACGATCATATTGTGCAGGGAGTGAGTGGTCTCATGAGCGTAACCGGAACTGAGGAAAGTGGACCGCTGCGGATGGGCATACCGATTACCGATTACCTCACCGGCCTCAATGGTGCGTTCGCCGTCATGAGTGCGCTTTACAATCGAAAGGTTACGGGAGAGGGACAGCATCTCCACGTCACGATGCTGGCTTCGACTTTGCCAGTCTTGGGCGCTNCAGCTGTCGAATACCAGACGACAGGTGAACAGCGGGCCTTGATGGGAAATCAGCCATTCAGCGACAGTCCGTTCGCTGGTCGTTTCGATACGAGAGATGGTCAGCTGGTTGTGACAGCCAATACGACCCAGCAAGCCGCCGGTCTGATTGCTACGCTTGGTATCACGACGCTTGAGGAAGAACTTTCGATCGTCCGGGATCGTGGCGAACTTTCGGCTGCGCACAAGAAGAGTGCGCGTGATGCGCTGACTGCGGCTTTNNTCAAAGATACCGCTCTCGCATGGGAGGANAGACTCTCAGCCGCTTCTGTTCCCGCCGGCAAAGTGCGGAGTCTGAGTGATATTGTTTCTCATCCGCAGGTCGCTGCGATTGGTTTGATGGACAAGGTTGCCNCTAAAGGTATGGATGAGAAGATTGACGTGCCGGGTCTGGCGTTCAAGTCCGTCGGACAAGGGGCTCGCGAGTTGGGTGCACCACAACAACTCGGCGAGAGCACAGTCGATGTACTNTCAGCCGCNGNTTTCAAGAAGGATGAGCTTGAANCGCTTGCTCGCGATGGTGNGATTGCCGGTGTTGGCTTGCCCNCCCAGGAGGGCTAGAGCCCGATCGTTTCAGATGGAAGCGCNTGGCGCATCCANCTGAAACGTGAATCGGNCTCTAAACTTATTGAGTAGAACAAGATTNACGTTCCGGCCAACNAAGTGAGCAAGTCGAACGGTGANTCCATCCGGAACGATCTTGTTCTAATCGGAACCAACTATGCCGCTTCGGTCCAATACGAACCGATTTGGGTGCGATGCATCCGTCGTCTGGCGCTGGCGTCGAACGGGTCGCGCCGGTGTAGCACTTCAAGGTTGCCCCATATTAAGACGTCCCCAACCTTCCAGTCGTGGCGATAGACGAATTGTTCTTGTGTGGCATGAGCCCAGAGCTGGTCAAGCAGTGCGTCGCTTTCCGCCACTGTCAGGCCGGGCACGTAACTGCGCGGGCGGCGGCCTAGAAACAGAGCTCGCTTGCCGTTAATTGGATTGGTGCGTGCCAGTGCATGACGTGCTCCGGGTGTTTCACGAACGTCCGTGATTTCTTCGTAACCCTTGCGCAAAATTCCGGCGCTGTTGTGTGACGCATCGTGAATGGCGGTCTTACCGTCGATTGCTTTTTTCAGACTGTCTGGCAGGGCTTCATAGGCGGCATACATGTTGGCGAAGTAAGTACTGCCGCCGGCCGGCGGAATTTCCAATGCATAGAGCACGGCAGCGCGTGGTGGGTCATCCTTGTAGGTCATATCAGCATGCCAGACGGCTTCGCCGGCTCCGAGGTTTCCAGCCGGTTGGCCATCGACCATGATGTTGGAAATGACATTGATTTCAGGATGCTCGGCGTGAAACGGTTTACCCTTGGGGTTGACGCCAGGGATATCAAGTTTTCCGAACTTGGTGCTTGTGGCGACGAGTTCATCATCTGTCATGGTTTGATTGTGAAGGACCAGGACAAGGTTGTCATCGAGCGCCTGCTTGATGGTTTCGATATCGCCATCCTGTGCCTGACCGAGCTGGATGCCGGACACCGTCGCACCCAGTGCAGCGTCAAACTTGGAGATTTCGATCTTGGTCATGCTGAACCCTTAGGGCTGGAGAATGTTTTTAAGTTTTAGTACTGCCGCGTCGGGGCTGGTGAGAACCGGACAGGGAACGGTGGCTGAGACGGCTTCGCGAGCCACAGATGTTGAGAACTGAGCCAGCATGATGGCATCACAACTGCTGAGCTCGCTCGCGGCATCCGCCAGGAGCTGATTGTGCCATGCGGCGTCTCCGATCTGCAAAGCTGCCATTGCATTCGGAATGCANACTGACTTGATGGTTGCGCTTGAGCCTTGCGTTTGGACGAGCTCGCGGAACTCAGCCTCCATCGATGGAANGGAGCGTTCAAACGAAGCGAGCATGCCAATGTTGTCNCCATGCTNGAGTGCGGATTCGAACATCGCTTCATTGGGCTTCAGGACTGGATAGGNTTTTTGCTCTGCAACCGCCTCGATCGCTTCACCAAAGGCAGAACATGTGTAGAGGATGGCATCAGATCNANTGTTCTCGGCATATTGCGCCAGTGTTGCGATACGGCCNAACATTTCCTCCGTCAGTTCATCGTCTNTGGCGCGATCAACGGANAGGCGNTCATCAAGCAAGTTGGCTGTTTCAGCTTCGGGCCATAGTCGTGAGAATGCCTCGGCAATTGGTTGCATCGCGACGGTGACGGCATGAATGAGAGCTATACGCATAGGATATTAGATTGGCCTTGGTGATGTGTTGGCTTCCTACTGTCTTACAGTGCTAACTGGCGGGCAGGTGTCAAGAATGATCGCCATGCTGAAANGATTGCGCAGGCAAGCATCACGGATATGCGCAGCGTAGGATTTCGAGTAAATGGTTNCTCAGTAAGATTGAAACAGGACTGAGAACGATGCNAACATTCACGTTGTCTCCAGGCAATACCCTNGCTTATGAACATGTTGCACCCAGTGACACCGGNAAGACNTTTGTCTGCTTCAATGCTCTGAGTGGTGACATGTCAATGTGGACCGCAAGCATTAGTGAAGCGCTGAAGGCTCGCGGGCACGGTTGGTTGATCTACAACCTGCGCGGTCAGGCAGGNATTGACTATACCATCGATGAATTCTCAGAGAAGCAGATCGTTGACGATGCANTGGCCTTGCTGGAAGAGGTCAAACCTGTTCGGCCAGTGCATGTTGGTCTGTCGATCGGTGGTGCCTTTGGTCTCAAAGCACATATGGCCGGCGGCGCGGGCAAGGCCGATGGTCTGGTATTGATTAATACACTGCGCAAGGACAGCCCGCGGCTTAGTTGGATCAATGATGCTGTTGTCCGGGTCTTTGAAACCGGCGGCGGGGATTTGCTCAAGGATCTCTATAGCCCGCTGCTCATGACCGAGGACTGGCAGGCGGAGAATTGATCAGGTTTTCTAGGAGATGGCGGTTATGCTCCGTGCGCGCCGAACGAACCCGCATTGANGCTGCTCAAGTCGGGCCCCACGGCTGATTGGAATATGAATTATGAGGCGATCGATGTGCCGGTTCTGATTATATCAGGCTTGCAGGGTCGCGTGTTCTTCAATTCAGAGCATGTCGCCGAATTGGCCGGACGATTGAACAAAGGACAGCGTGTCGACTTTGCGAACGCGGGGCACATGATCCCGGTTGAGCGTCCAAATGAGTTAAGTCAAGCAATTGTAGAGTTTGCCGCTGGCTTCTAACGCGATTAACCAAGCTATGCTCCGCGACGATCGTTCTCAACCTTGTTATCCGATCCGCCACGATTTCGCATTTTCTGATGCTATTGCTATGCCTGCTTCGTGATGAGCGGTGCAGGTCTTGCATGAGCATTGGATCGATATGGCGAACCCGGCGATCAGTATTCTTATTCCAGTTTTGAATAAGGCAGATGGCCTGCCTGACCTCTTGCGTCGATTAACGCAAGTATTGGATGACCTGGATGAAAGCTGGGAAGTCTTGTTCGTTGACGATGGTTCTCGTGACACCACGTGGCGGCAGTTGCGTGATCAGAACGACGCTGATGAGCGTTTTCGTGGCATCTCTCTCAGTCGCAACTTCGGCAAGGAAATTGCCATAGCGGCGGGGCTACGTTACGCGAACGGCGATGCAGTCATCTTGATGGATGCAGACCTGCAGCATCCGCCAGAAGTGCTGACAAAGTTTGTCGAACATTGGCGCAATGGCTATCAGATCGTGTACGGTCAGCGGGTTGACCGGCGCACGGATGGTCCTTGGCGTCGGTTCCTGGCGAAACGTTTTTACCAAATCTACAACGNACTTGTGGATACAGATATTCCCGANGGTGCCGGTGATTTTCGGTTGCTTGATCGTCAAGCCGTTAATGCTTTGAATGAGATTGGCGAACGGACAAGGTTNAATAAAGGGCTCTATTCATGGATCGGCTTTAAGTCGATAGGTGTGCNGTACTCCGTGGTTGAGCGGAAGCATGGCAATTCGAAATGGAGCTNTATCAATCTGGCCACTTTTGCAGTTGATGGGCTGACATCGTTTACGACGATACCGCTGCGCGTTTGGTCTCTCCTGGGTATNATTATTTCCCTGTTTGCATTGGTCTNNGCCGGTGCCTACCTGATCCGGANTTTGGTCTTCGGTATCGATGTCCCCGGCTTTCCATCGCTGATTATTTCGGTGATGTTTTTCTCNGGAGTGCAATTGATATCACTGGGTGTACTCGGGCAATACATTGGCCGGATTTATGAGGAAGTGAAAGTGAGGCCCTTATTCATTGTGGCTGATGAGAAGATAGAATACCCGAAAGTCAAAGCTGGTGTCGGCTGGAATGTTCGAGGCGGCGAAGNGGCTGAGCGCTAGAACCTGGTACGCCCTTCCTGTCACTGCGCTGCTGATTGCCACAGCCCGCGTTACCACCCCGTCAGATTGATTTAAGGGNGTGGCTGTCACAAAGATCAGATCTAATCGCAGAACGGGAATGGTAGCACGTGCCACAGCAAGACTTGCCAACAATCATCGCTAACGCCGGCGATCTGCTCTCCCAATATGATGTTTTGTTCTGTGATGTCTGGGGCGTCGTCCACAATGGTCGGACTGCCTATGTCGAAGGTTGCGANGCGTTGCAACGATTTCGTGATGGCGGGGGNANGGTTGTTCTNGTGTCCAACGCGCCAAGGCGCGCACCTGTNGTAGCCAACGTGCTCGCCGAAAAAGATGTGCCGGAAAATTGCTGGGATGCAATTGTACCTTCTGGTGACCAGGCAGTGGCGTACGCGCGACGGAATAGGCTATCCAAAGTTCATCATATTGGTCCGGATCGCGACCTAGATGTGTTCGATGACAGTGGCTTGCAGCGGGTTTCGCTCGATGACGCCGAAGCTATATTCTGTACCGGTCTANTACGGGATCNTGAAGAGACAGGTGAGGATTATCGAGAGCGCCTNTTGCCGGCATTGGAGCGCAAGCAAACACTGATTTGCGCGAACCCGGATCTCGTTGTCGATGTCGGTGGAACCTTGCTGCCATGTGCGGGTGCAATTGCGAAGGTCTATGAAGACNTGGGCGGACAGGTCTTCTGGGCAGGTAAGCCGTTTCAGACAGCTTACGAGGCGGCAGCTGAAAAGGCGCGGGANTTACGTGGCACCCATGNACCTAAAACACGCATNCTTGCGATTGGAGATTCAGTCCGCACCGACATTGCTGGCGCGGTCGCGTACGGCATCGATTCTCTGTTCATTGGTCAAGGTATNCACCGCGAGTCGATCATGCCCGATGGTNTTTTTGTGCGAGATGAGCTGAAGANGCTGTTTGANGGACAGCCANAGGCGAAAGCTGCGATGGAGACGCTGCGCTGGTGAGNAGCGCCTGAAGNTANGTTGCGTCAGCGAAAGTCTTTGAACACCATATCGGGNGANCTGGTGTTGTGCTGAGANGGCGATGTGCGGCCAGCCCAAAGACTTGTAATNTNTCCGCCCTTGAACGCCATAATGGTGTCCTCCTGCCAACCCTTCTTGCTAGCGATGCGCGCCGCAACACGTGCCACATCATTGTTGAAATCGGTGACGTACATCGAGCGTAGTGCACTAAAAGGTGCGCCAGAGATCGGTTTGTCGAACTCGATATCTAGTGCCATGCGATTGGCCGAAACTTCAGTCAACGACACTGTTGCATTGCCACCTTTGGCGAATTCAAGAGCAAAACTTCGCTTCTTTGGATCGAACACAATGTTCTTGAGCTTCACCAAAGGGCGACCGTCGACCTCGACTGGACCAATGAGAAACGAGCTGCCGAAGGCTGTGAGATAGCGACCCTTTGGACCTAGTGGGCGGGCCCGCCAATAACCGTCCTGCGGGTACATCACAAGAACTTCTTCGCCACCGTTAGGCCGGATCTGCCAGAGCTGGATTAAATGCAGCCCCTTCTCGACGCGATCCCCGATCTGGAAGGTTGCAGTTGATGGCCGCCAGAAATTGTCGAAACGCCAACCAACAACCCATTGTGCGGGCTCCTCGTAGATTGTGAAACGTTGTGGTGGTTTCGGTGGCGGCGCGTTCGCGGGCCTAGGTGGCTGAGGACCAAAATCGCAATTGGTCCAATCGGCTTTCCAGTTGTCGCGCTGGGCGGTTGCAAGATAAACGGGATGTGCAGCCTCAATCCGGAACTTACGGACAGTGGGCTCTTGAAAGGAGAGCGTGATGTTGTCCTTTTCTGCGCAGAGAACCGGCTCGCTACTGTTTGTGACAGTTACAGGCTTGGACTTGTCCGACGCAAAGGCTGGTAAATGTAGACTGGCTCCGAGAAGTGCAGCAGCAGCTACAGTTGCGATCGATGTTTGCTTTGGTGGTAGCTTAAACGCGGATCGCATAGATATCTCCTGAATTGGCTTCTGGCGGTAGTTCCGCAATGTATGATCGCATCGTGGCTTGGTCGACCGGTTCCTGGAAGTGCAATGACTGTGACTCACCAAGTGCAACATTGCATCGGTAATTTGCTAGGAGGTCGATCCGCTCTAAGCACTCGTATGCGACCGTTTTTTGGATCGTCGTGAACTCGAATGATAGTGCACGGACGGGCGTTGAAAGACCTTCCAGAACGTCAGCTTCGAAACCTTCGACATCGATTTTGATGAAGGCAGGCTCGCCATGGGCTGCGATCAGTTCATTGAGCGTGGTGCATTTGACGGTAAGTTCTCGGTCCCAGTGTTGACCCTCCCAACCAACTGCTCCATTTGCNGCCTCNGTNAATTCTGAGGATGCNGTTGAAACTGTTGGGTTGTCCGAGTTGATCTGCAGCGTCAGTTGTCCAGATTNAGAGCTGCAGGCCTGGTTCAAGAGAATGACCTGTGCGTCGCGTCCGTGGATGATCTCCAAGGCTCGATAGGCAAGTGGTTGCGGCTCAAGCCCNACTACGCGCGCNCCTAAGCGTCGGAATGATGAGACGCGGTCGCCAACGTGGCTGCCGATATCGAAAGCGAGGTCGCCAGTTCCGATGAAATGGCTGTAGAGTTCATCCATTGCATCGGCGCGGTCCGGATGGCCATGGTAGATNCGTAGGGATCGAAAGATGCCAGCAAGCTCGGTGGATGCCATCAGCNCACCGTTACCAACGCTCCGTTTTTATCAGAGNGTATACGGGCGCCGGTCTCTGCGATCTCCTGTGGTGGGTCGAAATCTTCCGGTATCCCGGCCAAACCGATCCGCATCATCCATCGNCCTAGAGCAGGGCTCGCTGTTACGATCGCAAACGGAATTGCGAGAATATATCCAGNCGTCAAAGGCAGGCTCCACCAGAACAAACTTGGCTGAATAGCGAGTAAGCTGCTGCAAACGAGGAGACCGAACAACGTCTGCGGCCAAAGTTGTGACGCTGCCTGTTTAAAGCTCAGCCCATAACTATCGCGTTGCTGGCCGCCCCAATTCACTTTGGCGCCAAATAGCAGACCGACCATNAATATTGCNGTNCGGATTGTCGAGATTGCGCCTTGTAAGAATGAGAAGACAAATTCCAGAGCGGCACTCGCTACAAACCGTATGNGTCCGCCATATCGTTTCACGCTACCGGGTGTCAGCGCCGCATCAATCAGGCCGGCAAACTTCGGCATCAGGTACATGGCAAAGANGCTGATGTAGAGCCCGATCGCCAACTCTGTCGGGAAGCCGGTTGTGTTTTGATACATCCACGCGAGGGCTGGCAGGAGAGCAATCATCAATGTCCAGGCCGGAATGCCCGCAAACATCAGGATTGCCCAAACCAGTTGAAAGCGACTGATACCATATAGGCCGGGTGTCTTCAGCAGGTGGATATATTGGAGATTGCCTTGGCACCAGCGGGTATCGCGCTGCAGGAAATCGAGGATGGTCGGTGGGTTTTCTTCCCAGCTGCCTTCTTCAACTGGCAAGACACGCACTTCGTAACCGGCGCGGCGCATGAAAGTCGCTTCCACCTGGTCGTGTGAGAGCACCGGGCCACCCAGTGGTGGTGAGCCAGGCAANTGCGGCAGNTNACATTCTTCGTAGAAAGGCTTGATGCGGACAACCGCGTTATGGCCCCAGAACGGTCCGCATTCGCCGGTCCACCAGGCCTGACCTGCCGTGTAGGCGCGCATGCCATGACGCATGCCGAATTGGAAGACACGCGCAAATGCGCTTGTCGATGGCATGCCAACCACGAGGCTTTGCAGAATGCCGAGACGCGGATGNGCCTCCATCATGCGAACCATGCGCACGATGGTATCGCCGGACATCAAGCTGTCGGCGTCGAGCGGTAGCATCAATTCAAATGNGCNGCCATGTTCAGCACAGAAATCGCGAACGTTACCGGCCTTGAAGTCTNTGTTNTCTTTTCTGCGACGATANTGAATTCGCGCAGCCCAATGGTTAGGGACGCTTGCACGCCAGTGGGCNATGGCTTCTTCTTCATCACGCGCAACAGCGTCGTCGTTTGTGTCGCTCAGAACAAAATAGCTGAACTTGTCGCCCTGACCCGTTACTTCCAGGCTCTGCTGAACAATCCGCAACCGCGAGATGGCGCGCGNCGCATCTTCATTACGCAACGTCATCAGAACCGCAGTGTTGCTTGCCAGCGGCAGTGCGGTGTCACCTGCGGCAGCAAATGGCGCTATCTGCTTCATTGGTGATCGCGTGCCATGCAGAACTGTCAAACCAATGATGGCATTCCAAAACCCTAGGACGGTCCAGGGCAAACCAATTGCGAATGCTGTGATGGTAACCACATCCAGCCAGTGCCAGCCGTCATGGGACAATATGAAAGCCGCTGCTGCCACCATTGCCGTATAGGTAATTACGTTTAAAAACGCGACCAGAAGTCGGCGGTTGCGCAACTCACCCATCGGTTGTATGCCCGCCGGCGACATTACCGGGGCGGATTTCGGCTGTATGGCGCCTGTGATATGGTCAGCGTTGGTCTGCATGTTGATCCAAGTTGCCTCTCAGATGTGCCCGAAAATGGTAGATGATGGTCGAGCAACAGAATTTCAAAGGTCGGTCCCGCGGCCAAAAGCACATGGCTACAGCGCTTTGGCACATGGCACCTGGAACTATTCACGCGCAAATCGATACTTTGTTACCGGTTCGCGAGGGCGAGGTTCGTGTTCAGACTCATTACTCCGCTATTAGTCGTGGCACCGAACGGCTTGTATCGCTGGGTGCCGTTCCAGAATCTGAGTGGCAAACGATGCGTGCGCCGTTCCAGTCTGGTGAGTTCCCGTTCCCAGTTAAATACGGCTATTCGACGGCGGGTCAGGTCGAAGAAGGGCCCGAAGGACTTATAGGCAAATCGGTGTTTTGCCTATTTCCGCACCAGGACCATTTTATCGTTCCAGTAGAAGCAGTTGTGCCCATTCCTGAGCATATCCCACTGCGACGCGCTACAATGGCGGGGAATATGGAAACTGCACTTAATGCTGTCTGGGACTCTGGGTTGAGCGCCGGGGATCGTGTGGCGGTTGTCGGCGCGGGGATTGTTGGACTGCTGACAGGTTTTTTGTGCGCACAAATGCCCGGGGCTGAGGTCTCGATTCTCGACGTTAACCCTGATCGTGTCGCGCTGGGCTGCGAGATGGGATTGAATATCTGTCTGCCGGAAGCCGCGCCGAACAATTGCGATGTCGTCTTTCATACAAGCGTCAACGAAGCCGGTCTTGCGACGGCCATCGGCTGTGCAGGGGTCGAGTCGACGATTGTCGAAATGAGTTGGTACGGAGATAAATCCGTCAACATCGGACTCGGTGGGGCGGTGCACAGTAAAAGACTCCGATTCATTTCGTCGCAAGTCGGTATGGTCTCTACGCAGCACCGGGCGAGATGGACCTATCGCAGACGGCTCGAAAAAGCCATCAGCCTGCTCGATAATGAGGCACTCGACTTACTGGTTCGTAAAGATGTGAACTTTACTGATGCGCCTGGTCTGCTTCCTGCCATTCTTGATGCGTCCAATACTGATTTGCCGCCGTTGGTCAAATACCCAGCTGCAACTACCTGAAGCACCGAAGAGCCTGGACGAGGACCTGAAGATGTTCGCTGTTGAAGTTCGCGAAGCCATAATGATTGCGCACAGCCTGCCTGACCCATTTTTTGGGCCGGCGCAAAACAAGCACGGTGCGACCTTTGTCGTGGACGTGACGTTCTTCCGAAAGGAGTTGAGTGAACACAATGTTGTCGTTGATATCGGACGGGCGGGGACAGCTCTCAAGAAGGTCTTGTCACCTCTGAATTACAGCGACCTCGACACAACTCCACAGTTCGCAGGTAAACTCACGACGACGGAGTTTCTTTGTAAGCACATTTTCGATGAGATGCGGTCTTGCATTGCGAGTGGAGAGCTTGGGCCGGGCTCAGAAGATCTTGTCAAGATGCGAGTCACGCTCGGGGAAACCCATCTTGCGCGAGCATGGTACGAAGGTGATCTTGGTGATTGATCTCGCCTTTGCCGTGCCCGGAGACCTTCAGAAAGTCACCGGCGGCTACGCCTACGCACGAAAATTGTTCCAGCTGCTTGAGCATTTCGATGTGGCGGCTCATCATCTGCATTTGCCGGGCTCGTTTCCTTTTCCAAGCGCGGAAGATCTGGAACTCTCTGCACAGATCTTTCGTCAAGTGCATCCTGATACGACGCTTATGATTGACGGATTAGCTTATGGTGCCTTGTCTCAAAGCGCGGTTGACGCCATTGAGCAGCGCATTATCGCGCTTGTGCATCATCCTCTCGCGCTTGAGAGCGGGCTGAGTGAGGGACAACAGAGAGAACTGCGGGCTAGTGAAACTTATGCCTTGGCGAGAGCAAGCCGCATCATCACGACCAGCTCTGTGACGGCGAAGCTCCTTCAGGAGCAGTATCAGATTTCGGCGGGCGATATCAGCGTGGCCGAGCCAGGTTCACCGCGATCGGCCCGCGCTGTTGGCGGCGATGGGGTCGTTCAGTTGCTGGCAGTTGGTGCAGTCATTCCCCGGAAAGACTATTTGGGACTGATCGAAGCCCTTAAACTGGTGGAGCACAGTCACTGGCAATTGACGATTGTGGGCGCTACCGACCACAATCGTGGGTATGCTCAAAAAGTCCGCGAGGCGATCCTGAGCTCTGGTTTGCGGCGTCAAATAGAGCTAGCTGGTGAAGTCTCAACGCCGGAGTTGAACGCTTCTTACGCTTCGGCGGACATCTTCGTGATGAGTTCACGGTATGAGGGCTATGGAATGGTGCTGACCGAGGCATTGGCGCGCGGTCTACCGATTGTTTGTACTGATGCAGGCGCGATGGCTGAAACCGTCGGGGATGATGCGGCCATCAAAGTGCCTGCCGGTGATGCTATGGCATTTGCAGGATCGCTGCAGAAGCTTCTGACAAATCCAGAGGAGCGCCAGCGGAGAGCCGATGCGGCCTGGTCTGCTGCGAAGTTGCTGCCAAGTTGGGACGGCTGCGCGCGGAAGGTTGCTGATGTCGTCAAATCTTTGAGTGGTGGGCAATGAGTGGATTTTCTGCTGATTGGCTGACGCTACGTGAGCCGGTCGATCATGCCTCTATCAATCATCAGGTACGTCAGGCATGCGTTGACTGGTGTGATCAGCGACAGATGATCGAGATTGTTGATCTCGGATGTGGAACAGGATCAAACTTTCGCAGCTTGTCGCCGGATCTAACCCGGCCGCAAAGATGGACACTTATAGACTACGACGCTGGCTTGCTAGAGTTGGCCGAGCTGAGATCGGTACAGACAATTCAGGCGACATCGGGCGCATCGCTTCAAGTGAAGCTTGGTGACTTCGCGTCAGGCGATATTGCCGGTTTGATTGAGGATTATGATCTCGTCACAGCGTCTGCATTATTCGACCTGGTGTCGCCGTCGGTTATTGACGCGATGGTTCAGCAGATCACGACCGTAGGGGCGGCATTCTATACAACGCTAACCTACGATGGCATCGCGAGCTGGCAACCGGAACATACTGCAGATCAGTTCATGCGAGATGCATTTAACAAGCATCAACGGACGGACAAGGGGTTTGGTCCGGCGGCAGGAGCAGACGCGACGAATGCCCTGGCAACCGCATTTGATGCAGCCGGTTACCGTGTTGCTAGAGGGAAAAGTGCCTGGATTCTCGACGCTCGTTACCAAGCATTGCGTCGAGAGACCGATCGCGGTTGGGCAGCAGCGGTGCGTGAAATAGGTGATGTTGCGAGCGATGAAGTGGATGCCTGGCAGGCGCACCGGCAGGGTAGTTCAGACGCTGTTTCAATCGTTGGCCATGAAGATCTGTTTGCGGCACCGAAAGTCTAGCTGCTTGATCGGCTAGGCCACATGCGCCGGATAATGCCATCCCGCAAAACAAACTGATGAAATAGTGCGCCTGCAATGTGGGCTGCGATCACGGCCAAGAGCGCGTAAGCCAGATAGGCGTGGTAATCGAAAATCAATCGCGACAGTTTCTGATCCGGTGAGGTAATCGCCGGCAAGCTGAATAGGCCGAAAATATTCAAAGCCGGAAGCATCGATATCGCGACCCAGCCAGTTACGGGTACGAGTAATAACAACAGGCACAGAATGTGGTGCGTGCTGTGCGCTGCGAGCTTGAAGATCTTCTTCATGCCGGGTTCGTCAGGCGGCGTGCCACTGATCCGATTGTTGATCAGTCGAGCCACGACAATCAGAAGTATCAAAAAACCAAGCAGCTTGTGAGAGCTATACAGCGTGTTTGTGGTGGCATCCCAGATCTTGAGATCGCTGCCGCGGTACGTCATGGCGAAACCAATCGGCACGGTCAACAACAGCATAACCACGGTCAACCAGTGGAGTATTCTGGCTGACAGTCCGTATTGATGTCTTGGCTCCTGCAAAGGCTTGCCTGCTAGCGAAGATCCTGACGTAAGTCACAATCGAATAGCACTTCGCCGCCTTCCAGTAAATGGGCTGTTGTTTTCGGCCGCAAAGCGCTTGAGAGTTGCTGGATTGGTCCCAACTCGAGACCTGGCTGACCAGAGCCAATGATCACCGGGGCGACCATCAGATGTAAGCGGTCAACAGCGCCGGCATCAATAAAGCTGGAAATTGTCCGAGCGCCGCCCTCGATCAGAATCTTCTTCAGTCCGGCAGCGAACAATTTATTGGCAATCTCGTTCGGGCAAATCAGATCGCTTGTCCCACTGTCGAGCTCGATTGTTTCGAGGCTCGAACAATGGGCAGTGGTGCCACGCCGAATGATGATCCTTCGCGTGCCATCCGGTCTCAAGCATTTGGCCTGACTTGTGAGGCGGCAGTTGGGATCGATAATCACGCGTGCAGGGTCTTGTCCGATTGCCCGACGTACGGTGAGCTGTGGGTCATCGGCAATCGCTGTGCCAACGCCGATGACGACGGCATCAACAGCTGCACGAATACGATGCAGATGGTCCAGCGCCGGACTACCACTAATCCATCGACTTTCGCCTGTGACGGTCGCGATTCGTCCATCGAGAGATTGTCCCAACTGTGCGACAACGAATGGCCGGCTTGTCGGGGCATTGCGAATAACTGCAATGGAATCTGAGACAGCAGCTTCGCCTGTGTCCCGCCCTATAGGCCTGGTCCGTCGATCGAGAAACGGACGGATTGGTTCTAGCAAGACGTCCTCCACAATTTCATCCTCTGGATCACTCAATAGTTGATTACTTTCGCCGCTTTGGGGCGCGACCTTGGCAATAGCAAGATGTTATAGGGCAACGGCCGGGTGAAACGGACTGAACACACTGCAACATTTTGTGAAGATAAGAATGCATAGTCATGGACAGCAATTGGGGGGCGAGACCGAGGGTTGGTCAGTATTTGATCAATCGCTGCATTATTGTGCCGCCGCGGCGCCTCTAAGTTTGATTTGGTTAGTGTTTTCATGGTCTTGGCTGAGCGGTTCTGTGACTATTCCATGGGATGCCAAAGCCCATTTTGCGCCGCAAGTGCAGTTCATGGCAGCAAGTTTTGGTCGTGGAGAGTATCCATTCTGGAACCCTTATGCTTTTGCTGGGCATCCCCAGATTGCAGACCCGCAATCGATGATTTTCTCGCCCCCAATGTTAGCGCTTTCGTTCGTTAACCATTCTCCAAGTCTATGGGCGATCGATACAGCTGTTTTGGCAATGCTTCTCGTCGCAGGGCTCGGCGTCATGTGGCTTGCCTATGATCTTGAGTGGCACTGGGCTGGTGCTTTGGTTGCTGCAATTGGGTTTGCGTTTGGAGCAGCGATGGCATGGCGTCTGCAGCATTTCGGTCAGGTCTTCAGCCTTGCGTATCTGCCGTTTGTCTTGGTGTTGCTCCGTAGGACCATGCTGCGCCGCTCAATAGCGTATGGGGCATGTGCAGGTGTCGTCGCAGCATTTCTTGTGATTGGCCGTGATCAGGTTGCACTCTTGTGTGTCTAAGTTCTTGTTGTTTATGTCATATGGCAGTGGTTTCAGGAAGAGCGCTTTGGCTCTGAGATTGCTGCTACCTTGCCGGCTCTTCTCAGCGGTGCTGTTGTTGGTGGCTTAAATTATCGCATTGCCAGTCCTGATGACATTGCATCTGGCAGAGATCTCTAATCGGCCCTCAATTGACTATGCTGGCGCTGCTGCTGGTTCGCTGCACCCTGCTCTGTTTGTAACTGGCGTAGTTCCGCACCTCTTCGGTGCAGCGGGTGAAATGGCAGATTACTGGGCCCCACCAAGTTTTGTCTGGGAAAACACGGGGCTCTTCATCGCGCAGAACATGGGAATTGTTTACATTGGCGCAGTTTCATTTCTGTTGCTCGCGTTGGGGCTCGTCAAAGGTTATCTGTTTGAACGTTCTATCGGCTTTTTCATGATCGCCTGGGTGCTGATCGTGCTTTACGCGCTAGGTTGGTACACGCTGTTTTTTCGCTTGGCTTACGAGGTGTTGCCCGGCGTTGATTTATACCGGCGCTCCGCAGATGCTGTTTTTCTGATTGGCGGCCTGAGCGGATTGCTCGCTGGATACTGTGCTCATCGGTTGCTGACCGAGTTCGACCTAGCGATGACAACAGCTAAGTTGATGATGTTGCTTGGCTTGGTCGTTGCTCCATTTGCTTTGGCCGCTGGATTTGCCGGTATCTATGATCTGTTGGGGCAGGCAACACTCCCGCTAATGCTCGCTGCGGGCTGGATTGTTCTCGCGGGGCTTTCTCTTTATCTAGCGATTTGGCTTCAACCTATTAGGCCAGTCCTGGCTGCTCTGGCGCTCATTGTTCCATTGGCTGTGGATGTGACTGTCAACAATGGTCCAAATGGTGCTTCCGCTCTTCCTGTTGCCGCCTTGGAAATGCTTGAGACGAACAGTCCGAACAAGCTGGTTAGAGAGTTGAAGACGCGTGTTGCAAATTCGACAACGGAGACAGAGAGGCCGCGCGTAGAACTAGCCGGCCTGGGTTTTCATTGGCCAAATGCGAGCCTCAGTCATCGGCTCGAACATACTCTTGGATACAATCCAGTCAGATTGAACATCTATTCCAACGCGACTGGTGCCGGCGATTCAATCGGTAGTCCTGGTCAGCGAAGGTTTCCGGCGTTGATGCCGAATTATGACTCGCAGTTGGCACGNATGCTGGGANTGAGATTTGTCGTCACTCCGAAGCCAATTGAGACCATCAAGGAGTTTAAGGCGANCCCAGNNCTGAAGCCTGTCGCNGAGACANCGCAAGGGATNATCTACGAAAACTCGAAAGTGCTCCCNAGGGTCATGTTTGTAAGCGGCGCCAAGCGAGCGAATTTNGANCAGATTATCNNGAGNGGAGTTTGGCCNNGCGTCGACTTCGAAAAGACAGTTTTGCTGGAAGCAAATGTTGCTTTGGGGGCTCTGGTCGAAAAGGAAAAGCTCGTCTGACCAANTATACCAACACAGTTATCGAAGTNGACGTCGAAAGTNCTGACGGCGGATGGTTGGTGCTCAATGACACCTATCATCCGTGGTGGTACGCCGATATCGATGGACGACCCGTCGATGTTCATCGTGCGAANGTGATCTTCCGTGCTGTGCAAGTTCAAGCGGNACGGCATACGGTCCGGTTTGAATTTCGCCCTGTCTCCCGTGTTCTGGAAGGCTTATTACAATAGCCAATGATGATGGTACCNCTAAAATGAACATCGTGACGGTTTACAAGCGTGCCCTATCGCTATTGATGGGCGAACGCTGGCTCTGTTTCGGCCTTGTTCTGGCGAATGCTGCAGTGGGTCTATTGCAACTTGCAGAGCCGGTTTTCTTCGGCTGGATTGTGGACGCTCTAGCAAGCGGTAAACCAACCTTCCAACTGATCGCGCTTTGGGCTCTTCTGGGATTTTTCTCAATTCTCGCGAGTGTGTTGGTCGCAATTTCTGCCGATCGCCTCGCGCATCGCCAAAGGCTGGCGGCCATGGCGAACGCGTTTGAGCATGCGATTACTCTGCCCCTCAGCTACCACTCTGACCGCGGTACCGGCACGGTTGTGCGAACGATACTCGCCGGTGCGACGTCTCTCTTTGGAACCTGGCTGACCGTCATGCGNGAGCAAATTGCTGCGATCACGGCGATACTGTTTCTTGCCCCCGTTGCCTTTTGGATGGAATGGCGCCTAGCGTTGTTGTTGTTGTTGCTTTCCGTCTTCTATGCATGCCTGAACGTGCTTGTGATCCGACGAACCTCGGAGGGACANGCTGCGGTCGAGCAATACCATGTGGATGTTTCCGGCAGAGTTGGTGATGTCGTNGGCAATATCACCGTGGTGCAAGGGTATTCTCGCCTTGCGGCTGAGGCGGACATGATGCGTCAGACGATGCGGCAGTTGTTATCGGAGCAGTATCCGGTTCTGACTTGGTGGGGGNTTCTGACTGTCCTCAATCGTGCTGCTGCAACAGTGACTATGGTCGTCGTGTTTGGTTTCGGCTCGTACCTAGCGAGTGCAGGTGAAATTACCGTTGGTGAGATCGTCAGTTTTGCAGCTTTCGCATCGCTGCTGATCGCCAAACTGGATCAGCTGACAAGTTTCGCGTCCCGTCTGTTTATGGAAACGCCGACTTTGGCGACCTACTTCATCCTGCTCGACGAGCAGGCGGTGCTCAAAGATGCACCTAACGCGACCAATCTGACTGCTGTCAAAGGCACACTCAAATTTGAAGATGTCACCTTTCGCTACGGTGACGGAGATCAAGGTGTATTCGACGTTNAGGTTGATGTTCCCGCGGGAAAAACAATTGCCGTCGTTGGCCCNACCGGAGCAGGCAAGACAACGCTGATGGCTCTATTGCAGAGATTGCGCGATCCATCGGAAGGCCGGATTCTCATTGATGGCCAGGATATCAAGGCTGTCACGCTTCAGAGTCTACGCCAGAACTTTGCCGTCGTTTTTCANGATGCGGGTCTGTTTAATCGGAGTATTGCCGAAAACATTGCTGTTGGACGACCAGAGGCCAGTGACGAGGAGGTATATGAGGCGGCTCGCCTTGCGCGCGCGGAGACGTTTATTGNGGCTAAACCCGGCGGGATGTCGTTTGTAGCTGGTGANCGTGGGGCCTCGCTATCAGGCGGAGAACGTCAGCGCATTGCGATCGCACGTGCCATNCTCAGAAATGCTCCTATCTTGATCCTTGATGAAGCTACTAGCGCGCTCGATACCAAGACTGAAGCTGAGATTAAGGCTGCACTTGATGCTTTGCGGGAAGGCCGAACAACTGTGATTATCGCGCATCGACTATCGACTGTGGCAAATGCTGATGTGATTGTTGTCATGGATAAAGGTNGAATTGTTGAGACGGGGCGCTACGAAGAACTGGTCGCTCAGGATGGGCTGTTCGCGTCGCTCGTTGAAGCAGGTGATTTCTCCGTTCCGCAGGCCGAGGACGAGCAATGAGTTGTTGGNAGGTTATTGCACGGCATAAGCTCGGTGAATTCTATGCTCAGCCTCGACTGCCGGCGGCTGTCCGCCAAGCGATCAAGGCTGCTACGGCATAAATGCCACCAGTGATATAGAAGACAGGGCGGATGAGTGTGCTCACNATTGAACCTGGATCGAACACTGCCCTCGTTATTGCTCCGCAAGCCAGCAGGCNAGNCAGAACCGCTCCTAGAGCTTATGATCCATCCGATCACGTTTGGTGTTGAGATAGCGCTCGTTGTACTCGGATGGTGCCGTGACAGTGCGGCACTGTTCAACGACCTTGATACCATGCTGCTCAAGCAACTCAATCTTGAGTGGATTATTGGTGAGGAGGCGGATTTTCTCGTAGCCAAGGTCGCGCAGCATCTTTGCCGGCAACTCGTAATCACGCGCATCAATCGGCGCACCGATANATAGNTTGGCGTCGACGGTATCAAGACCGCGATCCTGCTCGGCATACGCCTTGATCTTGTTGACNAGGCCGATGCCGCGACCCTCGTGGTGAGGTAGATATACGATTATCCCAAGNTTGGACTGTGTGATTTTCTCCAGCGACAGCTGTAACTGTGCNNAGCAGTCGCAGCGCAGNGAATGGAAAATGTCGCCGGTCACACACCCGCTGTGNACCCGAACTAACGGCANTTCGTCGTCCGACGGGNTNTCGCGATGNACCAAAGCCATNGCTTGATAAGACGCAGTGTCGTCCTCGTANGCATGCGCTTCGAGCTTCAACTCCTGGCCTTGGAATTCGATTGGAAGTGTGGTGCGGGCNATATCCCGGAACATTGGTTCTTCTTCGTTCTGCTCGGTCGGCTGATGTCTATTGCTAACNGATGGAAACGAGAATACCGCCGCNGCACGTTGACGCGCTGGTGAACTNTTCAATACTGTTTCGTTGTCGTTATCGTCTGCCCCCACGAGAGGTGCTATTGCTTTANTCATACTTTCCTCATCCAGCTCATGACTGTGATTAGCCCGTAGCTGTTGGNCGATCATCTCANGTCNTGTGTCGATCACAAGNTTTTANTTAGCGCNGGCTGATCTTNACCTCCGTTTGNTGACCCCNNCNNNAATGGAACGACTGAGATCAAAGAACGGTTCAAAGTTTCAGTTTGATTTTGCATCCCGTTCGNTTCGCCCNATTGAGCCCCAATACTATGGCGCTAATGGGATCGTCGCCATGTGCTNCGTGCATGGCAAAAAATCANGTCTCATCAATGAGATAATAGAACTTGAGAGCACAACTTCAGCAATCAGTTGTCGTGAATTTTATCGATTATTATCAGGTGTTTGTNAGTTCATCTCCATTGACCCGGGTTATTGCCGCCGACGAGAATAGAAAACCCGTCGGCCGTCACACATTACGTCAAATGTGCGTGAAAGGGATATGCAACTCNTCTACTGAACGATTTTGCCGTCGAGTTCGTCTTCAATATGAGCTTGAATGATTTCTTCAAAAGAGGCTTCGGATTTGAANCCTAGTCCAATTGACCGGNCAGTATCGAAGTTCGTAGGCCAACCCTTTACGATATCAATGATCTGCTGATCTGGTTCGCGTTTAATGCGATTAGCAACATTGTCACCAGCAACGTTACGCAATGCCTGGATTTGTTCTCCGACTGTCACGGACACGCCTGGCATTGAGAGGTAACGGCGTGGACCTATCGCACTCCCGTCAATCGTTGCGGCCTGGATCAGGAAATTAACGGCTGAGCGAGGAGATGCATGCCAGTGCCTGACGTCCTCTGAAACGGGCAGTACGGCAGGCTCTCCGACGAGCGGCTCACGGATGATATTGGAGAAAAAGCCGGANGCTGCCTTGTTGGGTTTGCCAGGTCTTACGCAAATCGTTGGCAATCGAATGGCTACACCATCAAAGATGCCCTTCCGGGTATAGTCGGCCAACAAGAGCTCACCGATTGCTTTCTGTGTTCCGTAGGAAGTCAGAGGCGTTAGGTGGAACTCATCTGGGATCGCATCCGGGAATGGCGCTCCAAACACGGCAATTGAGCTTGTGAATACGATACGCGGGCCGTGGCCTGCAGCACGAATGGCATCATAAAGATTGCGCGTGCCATCAAGGTTGATGCGATAACCTTTGTCGAAGTCCATCTCAGCTTCGCCGGAAACAATAGCGGCCAGATGGAAGATGACGTCAGGTTTATCGGCAAGCAATTTTTCAGCTTCGCCTTCAGCGGGTAGATCGCCTGTCAACGTGGTAACAGGAAATCCAGCAGATTCAGGCACCGCGGGCGGGACGACATCGTAAAGTGTCATCCCGGTGATCGTTTTTCCGTCGAGTGTGCCGTCCTTAGCCAGGCGCTCTGCTAGCTTGCGCCCTACCATACCCGCGCCACCGATGATCAGTACTTTCATGTTTGCNTCCGTCNCTTTGAATTATCTGGGTATTGTTATATCTGTTTGCTAGGTTCGTTGGNGGATCTGGTCAGCCAAGCTTAACACCACAACGCTCGACCCAGGCCAAGCCCTGAACTGTGTCACCGCGTGGTATGTACTCGCATCCTACCCAGCCATCGAAGCCAGTCTTGTCGAGTTCCTGAAACAGATAGCGGTAGTTCATTTCGCCGTCGTCCGGCTCGCCCCGGTCTGGTGGGCTCGCAATCTGGTAATGTCGGGCCANCGAGCCGAATTCCCGAATTGAACGGGCNACGTCACCCTCNTGGATCTGTCGGTGATAGAGGTCGAATTGCAGTCCGATGTTGGGCTCCCCCACCTCATGAATAGCTGCGCGCGCTGTNGCTGTGGTGTTNAGGAAGAAACCGGGAATATCGACTTGATTGATCGGTTCGATAATGATCGTCACGCCACTGCCTGACGCCATACGGCAGGCGTTGCGCAGGTTGGAAATATAAGTCTTCCACTGCGCACCATGGTGGCGAAGCCCTGCCATGGCATGGAGTAGCTTGCATCCTGTGGCTTCGGCATATTCAAGTGCCTTGGCTACCGCTGCTTCAAATTCAGATTCACGGCCTGGAAGACTGGCCAGGCCGCGCTCACCGTTCTCCCAACTGCCAGGTGGTAGGTTGAAAAGCGCTTGCGTGAGGCCATTGTCCTTAAGGCGTTGGGCAATTTCTTGCGGCTCGTAATCGTAAGGAAATAGAAGCTCCACGCCCTTGAACCCGGCTTTCGCAGCGGCTTCGAAACGGTCAAGGAATTCGACCTCGTTGAACATCATAGATAGATTTGCGGCAAACTTCGGCATGGGTATTGGTCCTGATGGCAGTCGTGTCAGTTTAAATGCTTGACCATGTGGGTGACGGAGCGGTCTTTGAGTTGTTCGACCCGTTCGATGACAAAGCCATTGCGACCGTACCAATCGATCAGGTGCTGAAGCGTTGATCCGGTATAAAGCCGAACGGCGTTGTGGCCAAGCTGTCTCGCTCTGATATCTGCAGCGGCCAAGGAGCTGGCGGCCTAAACCGGCTGATTGCTTTTCCGGGTCTGTTGCAATGCTGAAGATCAGAAGATCGTTCGGGCGTGCCTGCAGAATGAGCGCTGCGGTGACAGAATTCAGATCAATTTCTAGCAGCCAGACTTCATGCGTTGCGAAGACGTCGTGGTAGTTGACCTGAAGGGGCAGAGGTTCTACGCCGGGCAGTACACGATTCTTGGCGTAAGCTGCGAATTGGATCTCCACCACACGTTCGACGTCTGAGCCTGCCCCTCGCCTTAGCAGAAGAGCGCCATTATTGTCGCCGCAAGATAACGTCTTAGGCGCAGGCTCGAGCGGCGTCACAGTGCAAAGCCACCGTCGATTAATGCGATGTGGCCGGTGGTGAATGAGCTTTCATCAGATGCCAGGTAGACAGCGCTGGCTGCAACTTCTTCCGCGGTGCCGAGGCGTCCCATCGGCTGGCGATCAATAAAGTCCTGCCGGACTTCATCCTCAGACTGGTCCAGTGCCTTAGCCTGATCGGCGATGCGAACGTCGAGTGATGGTGATTGGATTGTTCCGGGGCAAATCGCGTTACAGCGGATTCCCTTGCGCATGTAATCGGCTGCTACTGCCTTCGTCAGGCCGATAACAGCTGCTTTCGTTGCGCCGTAGATGTAGCGGTTGTGCACACCCAGCACCGAACCCGAAACAGATGAGATGTTAACGATCGAACCGCCACCGGCTTCCAGCATGGCTGGAAGAAAGGCGCTAATTGTACGGTGCATCGACTTGACATTGATATCGAATGAGAAGTCCCAGTCTTGCTCGGACGTTTCCAGGACGGTGCCGTGATGGACGAAGCCTGCGGCATTGAACAGTATGTCGACTTTGCCAACTTCTTTGGCTGTGCGCTCGACAGACTGTGTGGAAGTGACATCCAGAATATGAGTCTCGGCAATGCCTTCTTCGGAGAGACCCTTGAGGCTTTCCATGCGAATATCGCTAGCGATGACCTTGGCACCTTCGCGCGCGAATGCAATTGCGGTAGCACGACCTATGCCCGCACCTGATGCTGTGCAAAAAGCCGTTTTACCCTCAAGTCGTCCTGCCATAGTTTCCGTCCCTAGATCTTAAATTGCGTTCTTCAGATTTGCTTTTAGCGGGTTCAGGCAGTTAACCCAAGGCTCCAGTGTCTGCGGCTGATCGGCCATTACCGAGCCTCGGTTGTACGCAAATCATAACCCAACCGTGGGAAATGCACGCAGACTTCGCCAACGCGGGGATCTGAGCGCAGGATCGCAATCTCCTCAGCATCCAGGTAAACTAGTTGTCCCTCAATCGCGTCGCGTCCATAGTCATCTGCACGAATCCGCACAGTTGCGCCGAGATCTGGATCTTCAGGAAAGGGTGCGGAAGCCGCGGGTGGCACTGGTTCGCTTGCTGCAGCTATATTCAAGGCCTCGATTGAACTCATTGGCCTGACTTGGCCGTGCCCAAACGCCTGCATTCGCGTCATCCATGCTGTGATCCCATCGAATGGTTCAAGCTCATGCGTAAGGCGGGTGGTGCGCCCGGTGATGAACCATAGAGCATGATACACCGAAAAGTCCGCAATTGTGACGGTGTCGCCTAGTATCCAGTTGCGGCCATCAGCGAGAATGTCAGCGACCCGGGTCAGGCCTACACGAACGAGTGGAGCACTGCGCTTGGCAGCCCGTTCCATAGTTGTGGCATCAGGAGGTGGCAAGCCACGCATTGCGGAACGGTCGGCCTGCAGGTTGGCCGGAAGGACGTCTGCATTGGTGCCGGAGACGTAGAGTGAGATGGGCCGAAACAGCTGGGTTTCAGCCCAATGTGATGTTGCGTTGGCCAGACCGATGGTATTCTCAGGGAAAAACGATGGCTCGGGTGCTACCTGCTCGACAACACGCAAGATCAGTCGCGTGTCGCAATAGATGTCAGCCCCGATTTGCAGAACTGGTGTGCGGCGATAGCCTCCGGTGAGCGGAATGAGATCAGGTTTGGGCGCGACCGGAGGGATTTCAACCGCATGCCAAGTTAAGTTCTTATAGCCAAGAGCCAGGCGGACTTTTTCGGCGTAATTTGAGAAGTCGTACTGGTGCAGGATCAGGTCCATAACTGTTACTCGAATTCTCGTTCCTGCCACCAGGGATAGACTTCGGGCATGTCTGCAGAAGGCTTCATCGAGAAGTTCGGCGGACGCTTCTCCAGAAATGAGGTAATACCTTCTCGCGCGTCTGGTGCTGCTCCCATCTGCTGCATTCCTCGCGAATCGAGCTTTTGTGCCTCCATGGGATGGTCCGCTTCCAGCATGCGCCACATCATTTGTCTAATCATCGCAACTGAAACTGCTGATGTGTTGACAGCGATCTCGGCTGCCAATTCGTGGGCACGGTCGAGTAATTGTCCTGGCTCAACCACTTCGCCGACCAACCCGCCTTTGCTTGCCTCTGCTGCGTCGAAGACCCGACCCGACCCGACATGGTCCATTGGAGGTCTTGTGATATTCCAACAATTCTTGGAAGGAACCAGCTTGAGCACGCTTCCGGCACGACACCTCGGCGTGCAAACACAAATCCGATACGGGCTTCCGTTGATGCGAGCCTGATATCCATGGGCAATGTCATGGTCGCACCGAAACCAACTGCGGGCCCATTGATCGCGGCAATGACCGGTTTCTTGCACTCGAAGAGGCGAAGCACGACCAATCCACCACCGTCACGATTGAGGCCATCGTCGCGAAGCTCTCCGCGCTTTTTATAGTTAAAGGTTTCGTCGCCGCGACTGAGATCGGCGCCAGCGCAAAATGCACGGCCTTCCCCAGTGATGATCAAGGCGCGGACTGTATCGTCGTCGTCCGCCTGATCGATTGCCGCCATAAGTGAATGACGCATGTCGCGTGAAAGTGCATTGAGCTTGTCTGGTCGGTTGAGTGTAACGGTCATGACGTTGTCCACGACCTCGCACTTTAGATCAGTGAAAGTCACTGTTGTACTCCTCCCGCAGCCATGATGAATATCTGCTACCATCATCGACTTTCTGGTGACCGCTATGCAATGACTGTTCGTGAATAATCGCTCATGCGTTAATAGAGGTGAGGTGATTGGGTTTTAGTGAGATAGCCGCATCGGCTCGATGGGTTAGCATTAGAAATGATGGAAATGCGAGCCTTACTTCCCAGCGTGTCAGTAGTGCCAGTGGTTAGTTTCAGGCGAACAGCATTGAGAAATTGAGTCGAAGGGAACTCAAGCATATTATGTTTGGCTACTAGATCTGTTTAATTCTGTAGCTTTTCAGACATCTTGATAGAAGAAACGGTAAGACGTTCCGAACCATGCCGCCAGATAATCCTTTCGCCTTCGGCGACTACGAGATCGATATCATTGTCCATGGCTATCCAGGCAAATCTGTTTGCCACGGTTCGCTCGGGTTCAGTACAATCGTACTAATTCGGCGTCACGATCGGATTGCTCTTGTCGATGTGGGATCGTTCGGCCAACGCAAGTTGCTGATCGAGCATCTTGATCGGCGCGGGCTGAAGCCATCTGATATAACCGATGTGCTGCTGACGCACTCACACTACGATCACTCCATCAACTGGGTGCTGTTTCCAAATGCCCGGCTCGTTATTGGTCGCACTGAGCTGGATTGGTCACTCACTGTACCTTGGGGCGAAACGGTTGTGCCAGAGCTTTACGTGCGCGAGCTTGATCAGACGGATCGCACCGCCCGCGCCGATGATGGAGACGAGATCTTTCCCGGTATCACAGCCCATCTCGCGCCCGGTCATACCCCTGGTTGCATGTTCTTTGTCCTCAATGGCGGCGCTCGCGATATCGTCTTCACCGGCGATGCCTGCAAGAACCGTGCGGAGCTTGTCTCACGCGATACGGACATGACCTATGATTCTGATGTCAGTCGTCGTTCTATAGAATTGATCTGGGAATACTGGCGACGCAAGCCGGGTTCTATGTTGATCCCCGGGCACGATTTGCCAGTGGTTATCGATGATGATCAACCGCGGTTTCTCGGGCAGCGTGAAGCCGCCATTACTGCCTGGTACAGCGATGATATGAACCAGACGACGTTGATTTCGTTAGTGGCCGACTGATAGATTCGTGCCTTTAAGAATGGAGCTGCCATTATAGCTGAAAATGTCAAGCTGACGCTCGATGAAGTTTTTGCGCTGTCCAAGAGCGCGTTGATGAATTGTGGCGCTGATAACGCCAATGCAACAGAGATTGCCAATCAATTGCGCATGGCGGAGCATGCTGGTGCTCACGCTCATGGTCTCTTCCGGCTGCCTTGGTATGCCGGCATGCTGCAATCCGGAAAGGCGAACGGTTCTGCCGAGCCAACCATTGAGCAGCTGACATCTTCCGCCATCCGCTTACATGGTCACAATGGTTTCGCCCCGCTTGCGCTCAAGGTCGGCCGTGCGCCGCTCATCGAGGCAGCCCGTGCGCAAGGAATTGCTGTTCTGGCAATGACCCGCGTCATGCATATCGGTGCCCTATGGCCTGAAACTTCAGCGCTTGCCGAGGCAGGGCTTGCCGCAATTGCGATGACGTCGGCCAAGCCGATGGTGGCACCTGCCGGTGGTAAGAAGCCGTTCTTCGGCACTAACCCTTTGGCATTTGCCTGGCCGCGTGGTGACAAGCCACCTATGATCATCGACATGGCAACGGCAGCAATGGCGCGCGGCGAGATACAGATTGCAGCGCGTGATGGGCACACCGTACCAGATGGCGCCGGCATTGATCCGGATGGAAATCCGACCAATGACCCGAATGAGATCTTGAAGGGCGCGCAGCTCGCTTTTGGTGGTGCTAAAGGCGCGTTGATGGCTTTGTGGGTTGACATGATGGTCGGGCCGCTTCTCGGCGAGCCCTACAGTAAAGAACAGTCGCGCACGGGCGCCACGGATGATGGCGTTGCGGCGGGAGGTGAGATCATCATCGCCATGGATCCGGCCCGTCTGTCTGCGCGAGATGATGCTATTGCCCACGGTGAGGAACTGATCAAGGAGCTATTGGCCGAAGAAGGAACACGGTTGCCTGGCGCGCGTAGGATCGAGGCTCGGCCGCACACGGAGCAAAACGGTGTGGAGATCCCGGCCAGCCTGCATCGAACCATCATCGAACTGTGCGGCTGAGACGGATTGCCGGCTGGCGCTGTTGGATCATCTGGTTATCCGACTGCCGACCTAACCGTCTCCTTTGCCGGGATTCTCGGACAAGAGAGCTTCCTTGTCTGGTTTGCCTGACCATTCTTGCGCATCAGATGGAACTTCACCCTTTGCGGTGATGTTGGGCCAGATGTCGGCAAACTTTGTATTGATCTCGAGCCACTTCTCGAGCCCAGGCTCAGTGTCTGCCTTGATCGCTTCTTCAGGGCACTCAGGTTCACACACGCCGCAGTCAATGCATTCATCAGGATGAATGGCGAGGAAGTTCTCTCCCTCGTAAAAGCAATCAACCGGGCAGACTTCAATACAGTCTTGAAACTTGCACTTGATGCAGCCTTCAGTGACGATGAATGTCATACGTATTGCACCTCCACTTCACCGGCTCGAAGTCGCCGCATGTAAGAATTTACCTCGTTAGCCTGCAGTCTGGCAGAACGATTTGTCGGTGGTAGTGGTTCAGAGTGGAAGAACGCAGGAAGTTCATCGTCAGCTTCTTTGAAACCAGCTGCGCGATTGAATTGGTCTTCGAGCCTCAATGCTTCACGACCGAGTTCACGTACCTCATCCGGGGTCACGTCGAGATCGAATGCATCATTCATTGCGTCTGCAATTAGTTTGAGGTTGCCATCCGTGACGGATCTGCCGAAGACACATAAACCAATAGAATCTGCGACCGCACTATTGACCTGCATCTTGTAGCTTTCTGCAGCGATCACTTCGACAGTTTTGTCATCGCACTTAAAGGTCGGTGCATTGCCTGTGGTGTGGTCTGCGCCCTGCGCCGTGACCATCATAGAGATGCCGGTAACTTCGACGACACGAGGATCATATGCGCTGATCGCTTGCTGCTTGATAACCGGGACGCGTGCAATGTTGAAATGCTTTCCAACGCGTGCCGTGCCTTGGGCGAGAAGTTGACCGCGCTCGTTACCGACACGGATATCTTCCAGACACTGCTTCATGAATTCCATGTCGCCAAACTCAGCCTGGCCACCATCCATGAGCATCGCAATCATGGCGCCGACTTCGATCGTGTCGATGCCAAGATCGTTGGCTGTTTCATTGAGAATGGCTACATCGTCCGGCTCTGTCAGGCCGCAGTTGGTGCCGAGGAGGCCAATGGTTTCGTACTCCAATGGAGAGACGATTTCTCGACCGCTCGCATCGACATAGACATTGCTACACTTAATCAAGCAACCTGGCATACAGGCGTGAGATATCTCACCACCACGCTCAGAGTTGCTTTCGCGGATGTAGTCACCACCCATTTTGAACGGACCGTCACCGGGTTCAACGAGTTGGCCAGAAGAGAAGTTGCGTACAGGCAGTGCGCCCATGTGGTTGGTCAGATCGGCAACCATGGCGGTACCGGTTGTCTCAAGGCTCTTTACGGCGGGTGATTCACCGAGCTTCTTGCCATAGTCCTTGATGGCCCGCATCACCTTCTTGCGGTCATGCAAGGTCGGCATTCTGTCTTTGTCGACGACAATCGCTTTGACTTTTTTCAAGCCCATGACGGCTCCNACACCACCTCGTGCAGCGATNCGGGANGGTCGATTGTCTGTGTCTGAGAAGGCTACGCCTGACAATAGTCCGCCGTACTCGCCGACGGGGCCGCACAGTGCNAGGCTTACTTTGTCACCATAGATGCTGTGCAATTTCTCTGCAGCTTCAAAGTTGCCAAGGCCGAGTAGGTCCGAAGCATCTTCAAACGTGATTTCTCCGTCTTTGGGGATACGGATTGTGACCCATTTGTCNGAAGCGCCATGCAATGTGAAGCCCGCAATCTCCAGCTGGCCGATCGCGAAACCGAATGTGCCGCCGGTATTTGCTTCTTTGATGCCACCAGTCAAAGGGCTTTTACAACCAACGCTCAGCCGATTGGCGTTTGAGAAGTTCGTGCCGGCAAAGGGGCCAGCCGAGAAGATCAATGGGTTATCAGGAGATAGCGGATCGNTATTGGCGATNCCGTCCTTGAGCAGCATTTCTGCGATTAGACGTCGACCAGAGTTGATGATTTCNCGTCCTTGNAANTCACGTGTCTTGATGGTCTGGGTCGATAAATCGATGTCGAGGAATTTTCGCATTGTCAACTCTCNAACTGTTGCTGCGCCANCTACCGTCAGCAACGGCAAATGTATGCCTTATCATTTGTATACTAATGAACATAGANTGCCTGATCAAGTCTGGCGATNATTGGCGATAACGGNGTTGAGCTTATCTTAGACCGTCTTCGCCCTTGACGTCATCCGTCATCAGGCCACCCATCCGGCTGTGGATCCGTGGGCCTTTGCTCATCGCCAGTGCAAATAGGATTTCGTTGGCTCGCGGGCCGTCTGGCACACCAACCTCCATGGCGTCGAAGTGNCTACNAACGTAAGCAGCGTTGATATGACCTAGCGNGACGTCGATTCGACAGCCGGCACCACCGACTTTCATCGCTGACGGCACGATTGCCTTGGCTGTGCCCAACCGCTGTCGCATTGCGTATCCNCCGGGAACATGCCANAGCGCCGTATGNTCTAACTCACCTGCCTCGCCTGCAACTGCGGCTTTGCCGTAGCCGTCGATCCCATCGAGGCCACCGAGAGCATCGANCAGGCGATCGGTCATCATTGCGCCAAGNGGTTTGAGATCATCCATAGCGCTCTGTAAATCCTCAGNGTAGNTCCCTGCGAATGGATTGCTGACCAGGGCAATTATGGCTGCGCGACTGCGCGGCTCGGCNGGNGTGGGACCATTCTCATGATGAATGTCTTCGATGAAAATTAACGTCTTCCGCAGTTTAAAGTCTGGCATCTATGACACTCCGATTTGCATGNAATGGTGCGTGCTTGGTTGCGTGTCGCTCTTTTGTCAGAGAACCAACGGCCTCCACGACATCAGCGAGTTGNAGGCAGGCAGCACCAATCAGATTGTTATCNTATAAGTCGCGAGCAAATGCCCNGCCGNGCGCGAGAGCTTGTTGGACTTGAGCTCTTGATAACTCNGCCACGTTTGTCGTTACAAGCCGATCACCGAGATCACTGTCTGGGAAGATTTCTTTGGCAGGTGCTCTCGAAATGGCTGGGCAATCGGNTAAATCAACAGCATTGGCAATCAAGGTTGCTGCCACGTCGGCGCTTGCTGCATCGCGCGCGACGACAGTCACGGCGTCGGCAACGCCTAGAGAGAGACTACGGCCTCTCCAGCCAGATGTTGCAATGCCGCGAAACTCATCTTCTGCTTTCAATGTTGCGCGTCCCACAGGGACAGACGCCATCGCGACTGTNATGTGATAGCCGGGTGTCAGGTGTAACGCGATGTCTCCACCATTGTTGACGTAGGCCTTGTGAATTCCACCGCCATCGCAGATGTGCTGAAGAATGTCGTCGGCAACCGCGCCGGCGACAGCTGCCATGGGCGTAACGAATTGCTCGCAAAAAGGAGAAATCGCCTTCTGCATCCGGCGTGCGATTGGTCCGGCAAATCTGCTGTTCGAANGGCCGGGGGACCTGAGTTCGGGCAGTTCGGAGACCAGCTCTGTTAGTACAGCCTCAAATCTGGCCGCGGCACGTTGATAAGCATCATCCCGTCCAGGCCCGACAACGTCAATGATCAGATNAATCGGACCTTGATGTAGGTGCAGGCGTCGCCCGTCAGGCAGTATGTTCGCTTGAGCGCTATGCAAGTCAATGAACCTTCTTGGCGCTCATTTTGCTGCCGGCAGGTGGTGCGATAGCCCGGATGTCATCGCCGTATTCGCCACCGGATTCAAGAACGTCGGGGACGGTGCGTATCGCCGTTTCATGACCTCCCAAGGTCAAGTAATCATCTTTAGAGACTGTGAATTCCAAAGGTGCAACCAACGCAGGCGTCGGAACATATCCGAACGAGTTTTCCGGCATCCGTGTGACATCAACCATTATAGTTATGCCGCCGCCGGGCCAGACATAGAGTGGTGCGCCGCCACACGTCACAGATGTTTTGAGCGCCTGAACGGATCGGGTGAGTTTGACCGGGTTTTTGGTGACGCCCGATCTTAGAGAGCCGCCAGCCCCGCCCATGAACAAAACCGTGCAAAGTGCCGGCTCGCAATTCTCTGCGATGAGATCGACTGACGGTTGCAGACTTGATGGAAGGTCTTGTTGTTGTGGCTCAAGGTTTTCATCGAGGACGTAGTAACCGAACTGTTCGCCGGTGGTGGATACCATGAGCATAGTCAGACCCGGCTTGGCACCCTTCTTGGCGTTCCATGGCCCGAGGATCTTCAGCGGATCTTCAATGTCGGTGCCGCCCCAGCCAAGGCCTGGTTCTGCGACTTGGAAATAGCGGCCCGGCGTTGAGCGCCGGCCATTGATCTTGATGCCTGTATCTGCCCAGTCCAACACCTTGCCGGCCTGATGTTCGGAGATAACGCCGGTAATGTGGTCGTCAACTACGACGACCTCGTCAACGAGTCCTTTCCATTGTGAAGCAAACATGCCGATTGTGGCGGAGCCGCAACCAACTCTCATGCGTTCTTCTCTATGTCCGTCGACAATCGGTGGTTTGCCGGCTTGAACGATGACTGTAGACCCACCATCAATCGTCAGCTCAACAGCTTCCTTGTTGCAGAGCTGCATGAGTGCGTCGCAGGTGGCGCGGCCTTCGGCTTTCGAGCCGCCCGTTAGGTGATCAACGCCGCCGAGCGAGAGCATTTGCGAACCATACTCACTCGTCATGACATGCCCAATCGCTTCACCTTTGGACCGCACAATTGCCGCTTCATGGCCAATGTGGCGATCGGTGTCGATTTTCACTTTGGCGCCGCAGTAAGAGAAGATGGCTTCGGTGACGACCGTAATGCAATCAACACCGTCGATCTCCTGAGACACGATAAACGGAGCTGGCTTGTAGTCCGGGTAAGTCGTACCTGCGCCATTGGCGGTGACGAAGACTTCGTCATCGCGAACCAGATTGCCGTCCCATTCCGATTTCAGGAATGGCGTGATTTCACCACCGTCCTCGATACGCTGATTAAGAAGTGTCAGTGGATCAGTCCTGACGATCTGACCATCGGCATTGGCATAGCGATCGCAAGCGCCTGTCTTTCCTTCTGCGATGTAACACATAACCGGGCAGGCATCGCAGCGAATCTTCTCGGAAGCTTCACTCATTTTGACACCTTTGCTTCTTGAAAGGCCTTAAGTACGCGGTGTGGCAAGGCCGGCAGTTTGGTAATTTTTGCTCCGCAAGCATGTCGGATGCCGTTGAGAATTGCAGGTGCGGTTGGAATTAGAACGTGCTCACCCAATCCCTTCACACCCATGGGGCCTTCGGGGTCGGTCTTCGCAATGAAAATGGATTGGACAGGCGGTACATCGCCGATTGTCGGAATGAGGTAGTCGTGGAGGTTCTCGGTGCGTCCCGGAACATATTCCTCCATCAATGCCATTCCGAGGCCCTGAGCGACACCTCCCTCGATCTGACCTTCAGCCAGCACTGGGTTGACTACCCGCCCAAGATCATGAGCCGCTACGATGTTAGTGACTTTGACTGTGCCAAGTTTGGTATCTACTTCGACTTCGGCCAACTGCGCGCCGTAGCCATAAACAGCGTAGGGTTTGCCTTGGCCATTTTCGTCCAGAGGTGTTGTTGGAGGATCGTACGATTCTTCGGCATGCAGGACGTAGCCGTACGCTTCATCAGGTAAGTCGTTGAGTTCAATTGTTTGGCTCGTGACATTGTCAGAAATCGTCAACTTCGAGCCATCAAGGGCAATTACGGAATCCGAGCTCATATTACTCATCCGCAGGATCTTCTGACGAAGTGTTGTTCCAGCCAATTCCGCCGCCTTGCCTGTGACAAACGTCTGGCGAGAAGCTGACGTCTTTCCGCAGTCTGGCGTGAGAGCGGTATCAGCACTAACCAGCTCAAACTGGTCGATGGGAATTCCAAGAGCATCTGCACAGATTTGCGGGATGACAGTGTTTGAGCCCTGGCCAATATCAACCGCGCCTTGGTGGAGCTTGAGCTCCCCTTTTGCAGTAATGCCCAATCGGATGGTTGATGGATTAGGCAGCGAGGTGTTGCCGCATCCATACCAACATGATGCGACGCCAACACCGCGCTTGATGGTATCCGAGTTCAAATTGAAGCTCTCAGCTGCAGTGGTCGCTGTTTCCCAATGAGGGACCAGAGCATCCAGACATTCGCGAATGCCGACAGCTTGCATTTCCTGTCCGCAAACCGATGTGTCACCATCCACGAGGGCATTCATACGACGAAACTCTAGTCGATCGATGCCACACTTTTCAGCCAACTCATCGTAAAGAGTTTCCTGGAGGCTGGCAGCTTGCGGAACGCCGAAGCCACGAAACGCGCCTGATACTGGACCGTTGGTGTGGATGGCCCGAGCTCGCGCCTGGTAGTCTGGCATTCGGTATGGGCCGGAGGCATGAACGGGAACCCGGTTTGCTACTGTGGGTCCCCAGCTCGCATAAGCACCAGTATTAAGGTCGCCTTCGAACCGCATGCCGACGAGCTTGCCGTTTGCATCGGCACCAACTGTTGCGCGCATAGAACCTGGATGGCGCTTTGTGGTCGAGGTCATTGACTCGGAGCGAGAGTAAACCATTCGACATGGCCGCTTCGTTTGCAAGGCTACCAGTCCGAGAAGCGGTTGCAGTGAGACATCGATCTTTGAGCCGAAGCCGCCACCCGTTGCTGCAGGAATAATGCGAATGCTTTCCGGGGCAATGCCAATGACGCGCGCCGTGTCATCGCGGTCCATGTAAGGCGCTTGTGTGCAAGCCTGGATGACCAGTGTCTCGCCGTCTATCCAAGCGCAGCCTGCCTCTGGTTCAATGTAGGCATGCTCAATAAAGCTGGTTTCTATCTCGCCTTCGATAACGTGAGCTGCATTGGAGATCGCTGTATCGGCGTCGCCTGTCTTAACCAACCCGGTTACCAGAACATTGCCAGGGCGCTTGTCATGTATCCGTGAAGCCATGGATTGGGCGACAGAAGGATCGAGAACTGATTCTGTTTCCGTCCACTCGATAGGAAAAGTACCAAGATCCAGAGTTGTTAGCTGATCGCGTTCGCCGACGATTAAGGCGACAGCTTCTCCTTTGAACCGCGTCTGCCCGCGGGCGAGGGCGGGCTGGTCGGCGAACGGCGGGATGACACCAAATGTATTCTCACCGTTAATATCGTCGACAGTCAAGACAGCTTCGATGCCAGGTGTTCCGTCGGTGAAGCTCGCGAGATCTCCAAAGGCAAAGTGGGCCGCGTGATAGGGTGAGCGAACGGCGCGTGCATAGAGCGCATCAGTGGGCCGGTGATCCGCGCCGAAGATCTCAGATCCATCGACTTTCCGCAGTCCATCAAGTCTTTGGATGGATGCGCCGACGGCCTTTCCTGCGGCATGGGTGCTTGGTGAGCTTGGATAACTGTGGACGTCACAGACAGCAGCGATGATCTTACGGTAACCCGTACAGCGGCACAGAACGCCCGACAATGCCTCTTCGGCTTCACCTGCGGTCGGCGTTGGATTTTCGGCCAGGAGTGCGTTTGCAGCCATCAACATGCCGGGCGTGCATATTCCGCATTGGGCCGCTCCGTGCCGCAAGAAGGCTTCTTGAATGGGCGCAAGTTGGTCCTTGGCCAACCCTTCGATTGTCAGGACTTTTTGATGGTAAACATGACTGACAGGCGTAAGGCAGGCGCACTTCGGAACGCCCTCAACCAGAACGGTACAGGCACCACAGTCACCGGCATCGCAACCAACTTTTGTCCCAACAAGCCCCAATTGCTCACGCAAAATATTACTTAGTCTTTGACCTGGATGAGCATTGACTGTCGATAGTCGACCGTTGACTTCGAATTCCTGCTGCGTTAGCTGCCGGCTCATTTCACATCCACCTTGTCGGTAGCTAAAGAGGATATGCAGCGTTGGGTGAGCTCGCATGCCGCCGCCAAACGCCCTCGTGCGTCGCTACGTAAGTCGTCAATTGGATTGATCGTTGCTTCGACGAGTTCCTGCAAATTGGGCAATGACAATTGGCTCAAGCGCTGACCTGTGATAGCGCCTTCAACTTTGGTCAGGCGGGTTGCGACTGCACTGCAGGAGCCAACTGAAACCGCACAGTCAGTGATCGTCCCCGCATCTTCAACTAGGCGAACAGCGACCATAGCAATTGAGATTACAAGATATTTGCGTGCCCCGAGTTTCAGGAACGATGATCGTCCTCGACTGGCATGGTGCGGGACGAGGATAGCGGAGACGAGTTCATTCTGAGCGCATTCTGTTCGACGCGGGCCGGTGATGAACTCCTGTAAAGGTAAGATTCTTTTACTGTCAGTTGAAACAAGTTCAACTCGTGCATACAGAGTCAGCCAGCACGGTACGCCGTCAGCGGCAGGCGATGCATTGCAGAGATTGCCGGCCAACGTACCGGCATTTTGAATTTGCGGAGACCCGACTTCCCGCGCAGCAAGCTTTAGAGAGTCGAATGCGGCGGGGAGCTCCGATTTGATGACATCCGTCCAGGTGGTCGTTGCGCCGAAACGCCAATACTCGTCATCTTTTGAAATGCCGCGTAGGTCTTGAATTGCCGTTACATCAAGAACATTGCCGGTTAATCGCTGGGATTCGGTTGAGGCCAGAAGGTCAGTGCAACCGGCAGCAACACGCGCGTCATTATCTGCTAACCATTTCAGAGCTGATCCCAGGTCATGAGGACGGAAATATTGTGCCTGCGCCATTTCCACTAAGCACAGTCTCCTTCGACTAGCACTGAACCCTAATGACGAAACTCATTCGTATGCAAATGGACTTTGCTTCCAATTTCTTGACCTGTCAATAAGGATTGAGTTGCAAGTATAGCCTGGTCCGCGATATGACGATCAGGCTCAGAAACCCGGAAACCATGTCTCAGAAAACTGATACTCCAACGAAGCCAGCAAAGGCGGCTTACCAGCTGGATCAGCAGGTTGGCTTCTTGTTGCGGCGCGTGCAACAGCGGCATCTGGCAATATTCTTTCGCCACATACCGGATATGACTTCAACGCAATTTGCGGCGCTAGCGAAGCTTTGCGAGCTGGGAAGTGTTTCGCAGAATGAATTGGGGCGCCGCGTTGCAATGGATGTTGCAACAATCAAGGGGGTTGTGGATCGGTTGCGGGCTGGTGGTTATGCAAAGACCGAGAAAGATCCGCAGGATCAGCGCCGCCTGTTAGTGCGTCCGACGACTGCCGGGCGCCGGGCATTCCAGAAGTATTCCTCTGCCGCGTTGGATGTGACGGCCGAAACATTGGATCCCTTGAGTCCGAAGGAAGCGGACAAGTTGCTGAGCCTTTTGTCCAAGCTGACTTAACGCTCGTGCATCATGATCTAGCGCTGCTGTTCGGATTTCGAGTTGACGTAATCCTTGATTGCTGATTTCATTTGTGTGCGAATGATAGTGCAGCAGAGAATTCTGGTCATAGATGGTGACTGTCGGAACAAACCAAGTCGTTGGGGTCGACGTCGGTGGCACGTTTACCGATCTTATTCTGATCGATCAGATCACNAAGGCAGTGCATATTGCTAANGTGCCTAGCACTCTGGACAACCAGGCATTTGGNGTTNTGAATGCACTTAGGGANGCTGAGGTTGATCTCGCAGCTCTAGCGCTCATCGTTCATGGAACGACGANGACAACAAATGCCGTGCTTGAACGTAAGCTCAGCAAGACTGGTCTGATCACNACCCGCGGTTTCCGNGANGTGCTTGAGTTGGGACGTCGGACCCGCCCGCAAGCTTACGGGATGAAAGGTACGTTTGAGCCGATCATACCACGCGACCTGAGACTTGAGGTGACCGANCGTATTGATTCTTCAGGTNAGGTTTTGACGCCACTTGACGAAAACGAGGTTGCTGAGGCCGCTCGGAAACTCTTGGCCAAAGGCTGCGAGTCTATCGTTATTCATTTTCTGCATCCTTACGCGAACCCAGAGCATGAGNANCGTGCTCGTGAAGTTGTTGCTGAAATTTGGCCTAATGATTACGTGACGACCGGGCATTCTTTGTTNTCGGAAAGCCGGGAATTTGAGCGTGGTGTGACTGCGACTGTGAATGCTTGTGTGCAGCCGCTTCTCGAAAGGTACATGAACCGGCTGACCAACGAGCTCAATAGTAACGGTTACGGCGGCGATGTTCTCGTTATGAACGGCAATGGGGGGATGGTGTCCTCGCGGTTCGTTGCACGAGAGGCAGCCAAAACGGTTATGTCTGGTCCGGCATCCGGTGTTATGGCAGCAGCGCATACCGGACGANCAGCATCAGTTGAAAATCTCATTACATACGATATGGGAGGCACCTCAACGGATGTTGCCTTGATCCGTAACGCCCAACCTTCGGTATCGGATGAAATCGAGATTGAGTATGCGATGCCGATCCACGTGCCAATGGTTGATGTGCGGACCGTTGGCGCCGGAGGCGGTTCGATTGCCCGCGTTAACTCGGCTGGACTTCTGGAGGTTGGGCCAGAAAGTGCTGGCGCTGTTCCAGGTCCCATTTGCTACGGGAAGGGTGGAACGCAACCCACAATATCTGACGCCAATCTGGTCCTGCAGCGCCTCGATGCGAGNAAACTGAATTCCGTTAAAGGTGGGATCTCTGTCGAGTCNATCGGAGAGGTGTTCGTTNCCGAAATCGGCTCCAAGTTACAACTCGACGCGGCGGAAGCTGCGGCAGCAGTNATCAAAGTCGCAAACACGAAAATGGCCGGAGCAATCCGGATGGTGTCGATTTCTCTTGGAGCGGATCCGAGAGATTTTTCACTATTTGCTTTTGGCGGTGCGGGCCCGCTCCACGCCAGTGCTTTGGCAAAGGAACTAGGTATTCCGCAGATCCTTGTGCCCGCCCGCCCAGGTATTACAAATGCGCTAGGCTGCGTTGTGGCTGATCTCCGGCAGGACTTCGTCAACGCCGTCAATGCACCGCTCGATAGTGTTGATATGGACCAGATCCATTNAATTTTTGCCAGGCAGATTGCAGACGGCCAGGCGATGCTAGAGCGCCAGAACATACCCCTAAAGCGGACGGTCCANACGTTTGCAGCCGATATGCAGTTCGTTGGGCAAACACATCTACTACGCGTGCCGCTTGAGACCCCGACGCCTGATCGCGAAAGTCTACGCAAACTCTTCGAGGATGTTTACTTTAAACGTTTTCGCGTCGAGTTGGCGGAGATCAAGGCAGTTCTCGTCAATGTCAGAACCTCGGTTATCGGAAAGCGCGATGCGATTGATCTTTCAAGCTTGATTGATCCNGCAGGTCGTAAGAGCAGCGTAACTGATGCTCAAACAGGTGCACGCGATGTCTACTTTGATGGCGGTTGGCGAGCAACTCCCATCTATTGGCGAGATTATTTGCCGATTGATTTCGAGATTGAAGGACCAGCGATCATTGAGCAAATGGATACAACCATCCTGATTGAGCCGGGTGATCANGNGCGCGGGGATGATCAGGGTAACATCCTGATAGCTGTGGGAGCAAGCATATGACGGGAACGCTTGATCCAATCACTCTCAGTGTCATTCAGGCGGGCCTGCAACAGGTTTGCGACGAGATGGATCTGAGCTTCTCGCGTGCNGCATTCTCCCCCGTTATCGCTGAAGCGAATGATCGTTCTGATGGAATCTACTCTGCAGNGGATGGTTCCTTAATTGCGCAAGGAGCTGGTGGACTGCCAGTCTTTGTNGGCACGATGCAGTATTCCACGCGCACGTTGATTGAGATGATCGCAAGTGGACAGGCGTTGGCACCAGAGCCTGATGATATTTATATCGTCAATGATCCGTACCTGGGTGGCACTCACCTTATGGATGTGCGGTTTGTCAGGCCTTTCTATCGGGATGGCAAGATATTCTGTTGGTTGTCCAATACAGGTCACTGGCCGGATACTGGTGGCTCCGTACCTGGTGGGTTTTCCGCTTCGGCCACGGCTGTCGAACAAGAGGGCCTGCGGTTGCCGCCGGTGAAACTCTACAAGAAAGGACAGTTGGACCCCGAGATCTACGCGATTATCTGCTCCAACATCCGGGTTGCTGATCAACGGATTGGTGATGTCAAGGCGCAGGCCGCAGCACTTATGGTCGGTGAAGATCGTCTAAATGNGCTGCTTGATCGCTATGGCGATGATGTTGTGCGAGAAGCTATTGCGGAACTGCGGGTTCGTGCTGCGCAACAGATGCGGGCCTGTATTTCTGAAATTNCGGATGGTCGATACCAGTCCACNGCCTGGGTTGATAGCGACGGTGTTGTCAATGAGCCGCTGGCCATTCAACTCACAATTGATAAGGCAGGCGATGAGCTGACGTTCGATTTCGGTCAATCGAGTGCTCCGTGTCTTGGNCCGATGAATTCCGTACTCGCGACAACGTTGAGTTCGGTCTANCTGGCGATGCGCCATATCTTTCCAGAAGTACCAATCAGCGCCGGCGCATTTGAGCCACTCAAAGTTTTGAGGCCGGAAGGGACATTCCTCGCTGCCCAGTATCCCAGGCCTGTGTCTGGATGCGCTGCTGAAGTCTCGCAACGGATTGCAGAGGCTGTGTTCGCGGCATTGGTGGAAGTGCTACCCGATCGTGTGNCAGCAGCACCAGCNGGCACGAGCGGTAATTTTGCGCTTGGTGGTTATGATCCGGCACGTAATCGGGACTTCGTCATGTACCAGCTTTCAGGAGGCGGATATGGCGGGAACGCTGACCATGATGGTTTGAGCAACGGTTGTTCGACGATCGGCATTTCGAAAGCACCACCTGTTGAGATCATGGAACAGGCGTTTCCGGTCCTCTATCACCGCTACGCCTTGCGCGAAGGGTCTGGTGGTCCTGGTGAACGCCGCGGTGGCTTCGGACTGGACTATGAGTTGGAGTTGCGTCGAGGAACGGCGCGGGCGAGCTTTGTGATGGACCACGGCCGCTTTGGGCCGCAGGGTGCACGAGGGGGCAATGATGGAGCCGTCAACGATGTGACGGTCTATCAAAGTGGCGAACCCTATAAACCTCTTCATCTCTCAAAAGAACAAGACATTCCTCTTAGAGCCGGTGATCGCGTGCGTGTAAAAACACCTGGCGGTGGTGGCTACGGCGATCCTATGAAGCGAGATCCTGATGCTGTACTGCGCGATGTTTTTCTAGAGAGATACACACCAGCGCAGGCTGCTGAATTATTTGGGGTTGCCGTGAGGGGATCACCGCTTAGCATAGATCATGAAAAGACAAGGGAATTGCGGAGTGGGATTTAGCAGTTACCATGCAATGTCTGACACCAAACTCGTCGTCGTGATCTAACCTAGAGCTGGCACTAGAGTGACGCGCAAGAACCGGCTGTGAGAGGGGAATATGGAGTACGTCAAGAACGCTTGGTATGTTGCGGGATGGGCATCCGAATTCGGCGAAGAGCTCCGCCGCATAACGATACTCGAAGAGAACATCGTTACTTTTCGTAATTCCAAAGGAAAGGTCGTTGCCCTCGAAGACCGNTGCCCGCATCGGTTGNTGCCGCTTTCCAGAGGCAAACGCATCGGTGATGATATTCAATGNGGATATCATGGCATGACGTTTGATTGCGAAGGGAAATGCGTGCGCATTCCAGGTCAGGAGAATGTGCCGGCTTCTGCCTATGTTGATGCTTATNTGATTCACGAAAAGCACGACATCGTGTGGATCTGGATGGGNGAACCTGATCGCGCGGATGTCAGCAAGATTTTTGACCTGCCGCAGTTTTCTGACCCCAAATGGCATGCTCATCAAGGCGAGCTACTTCATTTGAAATCCCACTATCTGAATGTGGCAGAGAATCTTGTCGATCCTGCTCACGTTAGTTTTGTGCACCCGACGACGCTAGGGAATGCTGCGAGTGAAAACNTGCCGGTACATGTCAGTACGAGTGGCGAGGCGATTGTTGCGTGGCGGTGGATCAGAGATTCTGCACCGATCGGATTTTTCCAGAAATTTGGAGGCTTCAAAGGTAACGTCGATCGTTGGCACTATTACTATCTGCATCTGCCCTGTATTGCTGCAATCGACTTTGGTAGCTCTGATGCAAGTTTGAACCTGCCGGAAGAGGAACGCGACAAAGGTGTTCGGATTTTCGCATTGCACTTCATCACACCGGTCAATGCCGAATATACTATCGATCGTTGGATGCACTTGAGAAATGCTGCGGTCGGNGACNAAGAAGCATCCAAGCAGATGGATGCGATGTTCAAAATCGCCTTCAACGAAGACAAAGTCATCCTAGAGGCGATTCAGGAAGAGGAGAGGCGACCACAGAAGCGCCGACCCATAAGGATTGCGATTGATAAGGGACCGAATGTCTATCGCAAAAGAATCNGCGAACTGGTTGAAGCTGAGCGAACCCAGGATTTGGGTGAGCCGGTTGATCCGACATATGTGCTGCACGACTAGAACCAAGACATCTAGAGCCAAGACATGGAGTAAATCATGATCTCAATACGTGCCTTAGCAATTTCTGCAACCCTGGCAACTGGGCTGTTTGCTCANACTNCTATGGCAGCCGATACCATCAAGATCGGTGAAATCAATCACTACAAGCGAATGGCNGCGTTCGCCGAGCCATATAAGAAAGGCATCGAGCTTCGTCTTGGTGAAATCAATGCTGCCGGCGGTGTTCTGGGTAAGAAGCTTGAGTTCATTTATCGCGATGATCAGGGCAAACCAGGCGAAGCCGTCAAGATTGCTGAAGAACTTATGACGCGCGATGGNGCGGTCATGTTGACCGGCACAATCNTCTCNCACGTCGGTCTGGCGATNTCATCNTTCGCCGGCAAGAAGAAGTATCTCTATCTCGCAGCNGAGCCCCTTGCTGATGCNCTCGTNTGGGCCAAGGGNAACAACTACACGTTCCGNTTGCGTGCATCGACTTATATGCAGGCNTCAATGTTGGCTGAGGCCGCTGCTAAAACTGATGCCAAGACATACGCAACCATCGCTCCAAACTACGCGTACGGTAAGGACGCCGTTGCTGCNTTTAAGAAGGCGCTGAANGCACTAAAACCTGATGTAAAGTTTGTTGCTGAGCAGTGGCCAGGTCTGTTCAAGATTGACGCTGGTGCCGAGGTGCAGGCGATTGAGAGAGCAAAGCCTGACGCAATCTATAATGTNACCTTCGGNGGCGACCTTGCCAAATTCGTTCGCGAAGGNACNACGCGCGGCCTGTTCGATGGNCGTNAGGTTTATGGCTTGCTGACCGGNGAGCCAGAGTATCTCGATCCGTTNAAGGATGAAGCTCCTGTTGGCTGGACCGTTACCGGTTACCCTTGGTACGACTTCAAGGATGGACCGAATAAGAAGTTTGTNGATGCTTATCAGGCGAAGTACAACGANCCACCAAAGCTTGGTTCGATCGTTGGCTATNTGACAGCCGANTCGATCGCAGCTGGTATCAAGCGCGCCGGTTCGACTGATACTGAGGCGTTGGTTGCTGCATTCAAGGGGTTGAAAGTTGATACGCCGCTCGGTGAGATCACCTTCCGCAAACAGGACCACCAGGCAACCATGGGTGCGTTCGTTGGCACCACCGCTCTGATTGATGGCGCCGGACGCATGGTCAATTGGACNTACAAGAAAGGTGAGGACTATCTGCCGTCNGATGAGGAAGTGGCAAAACTGCGCCCAGCTTCCAAGTAAGCCTTTCCCTTCTAGTTTGCTGCGNGGGNCCGCTGNTTAGCAANNCACCGGNGTCCGCGCNGTTTCCCTAAAGCAGGCAAATCTCTTTATGGAACTNATCTTTGCGCAGGTCCTGACTGGGCTCGCCAACGCATCAACNTTGTTTCTAGTGGCGTCGGGCCTTTCGTTGATCTTTGGTGTGACCAGGATCGTCAACTTTGCGCATGGTTCCTTCTATATGCTCGGTGCTTTCATCGGTTATTCGCTGATGCAAACTCTGCCNGGTGTGTTTGGGTTTTGGTTCTCGATTCTACTGGCTGGTTTGATCGTCGGTCTCATTGGTGTGATCGTCGAGGTATTCGTGCTGCGTCCAGTCTANAGGGCACCGGAGTTGTTTCAGCTGGTGGCGACGTTCGGTGTGATCCTGGTCATTCAGGATATCGCGCTTTGGACATGGGGGGCGGAAGATCTTCTCGGACCAAGAGCTCCAGGTCTAAAAGGAGTTGTGCGGATCTTTGGCGAGCCGATACCGATGTATGACCTGGCAATGATNGCGATAACGCCAGTGATCCTTGTTTCGCTCTGGTATCTGATCACGAAAACGCGCATNGGGATTTTGGTGCGCGCTGCCACTCAGGACCGCGAAATGGTCGGTGCGCTTGGTGTCAACCAAANCTGGCTATTCACTGGTGTGTTCTTTCTTGGCTCCGCAATGGCAGGTCTTGGTGGTGCTATCCAACTGCCGAAGGGCGGTGCTGATCTCCTGATGGACTTTAACATTCTGGCGGCAATCTTCGTTGTCGTTGTTATTGGTGGAATGGGATCACTGCCGGGGGCATACATCGCAGCGGTTCTGATTTCAGTTCTGAATGTCTTTGGCGTTGCCTACCTGCCCGAAAGCACCTTGGTGCTCATGTTTGTCGTCATGGCTGTGGTCCTGATGATCCGTCCCTACGGCTTGCTTGGCCGCGAAGAGGTTGCTGGAGAACATGGTCAGGTCGGTGAACCTGAGCCTCCGATCAAACCAGCGGGGCCGCGCACTCGTCTTGCTGTGGCGGCGCTCCTTGCTGTACTCGCCTTGGTGCCAGTCATAGGATCGAACTTTCACGTCGTACTGATCACCGACATCATCATATTCTGTCTCTTTGCCGCCAGTCTGCACTTCATATTGGGTTTGGGTGGGCTGGTTTCATTCGGGCACGCAGCGTTCTTCGGCGGCGGAGCTTATGTGGCTGCTCTATTCGTCAAGTATGCAGATACGCCGATGGAGTTGGCGCTCTTATTGGCGCCGATTGGCGCTGGCCTCGCAGCGTTCATCATTGGTTGGATCTGTATGCGTCTGACCGGTGTTTACTTTGCAATGTTGACGCTGGCTTTCGCTCAGTTGCTTTGGTCCCTGGCATTTCAATGGGGTGAAGTGACTGGTGGCGATGACGGTATGGTGGACATCTGGCCTGCGGATTGGTTGTCGGGCAATACCGCTTACTATTATCTCACTCTCATCCTAGGTGTTGGTGGTATCCTGTTTCTTCGCCATGCAGCGCATTCGCCGTTCGGATACGCTTTGCGTGCAGCACGCGACTCAGTTCGCCAGGCGGAAGCGACCGGTATTCATACAAAGCAAATTCAATGGTTAGCGTTTGCTTTTGCTGGTGCGATGGCAGGCATTGCCGGCGGTCTCTTTGTGTTCTCGAANGGAAGTATATTTCCGACTGAGCTTGAGATCGCACGCTCGTTCGATGCGATCATCGTGGTTTTCCTCGGAGGTGTTAAGACGCTCTCAGGGGCTGTCGTTGGCGGCGCATCGCTAGAGTTCTTAAAGGACAACCTGACTAGATTCCCGTATTGGCGTATGACCCTTGGTATTGTGATTATCTTAGTTGTCATCCTTGCGCCTGAAGGCATTGTCGGGACGGCCCGCAAGTTGAGTGAGCGATTTAGTTGGTCGCGTAGACCGGGAGAATCGCGATGAGTGGTGACGGCCCGGTCCTCGATGTTCNCAACCTTTCAAAGTCCTTTGGCGGTTTCCTCGCAGTTGACGANGTGAGCTTCTCAGTTGCCAAGGGTGAGTTGCTGGCGCTAATCGGCCCCAACGGTGCCGGCAAAACAACATGCTTTAACATGTTGATGGGGCAGCTCGCTCGGACGAGTGGTGAAATCCATTTTGATGGTAAGGATATTTCCGGGCTTCCACCACGAACGATCTGGCGAATGGGCGTCGGCAGAACGTTTCAGATTACCGCCACATATCCATCAATGACGGTCATCGAGAATGTCCAAATGGCGCTAATGTCATTTCACAGACGCNTTTTCGCGATGATNCCGTTCGCAACNAAGCTCTACCGCGACGAGGCTGCCAAACTCCTCGATTATGTCGGGATGACCGAACAGGCTNACCGTCATTGTGCGATCCTNGCTTACGGAGATCTCAAGCGCCTGGAATTNGCCATCGCTTTAGCTCATGAACCAAAGCTCTTGTTGATGGACGAGCCGACGGCAGGTATGGCGCCAACCGAACGTGTAAAGCTAATGCAATTGACGGCGGACATCGTGGCTGAAAGAAACATCAGTGTTTTATTCACCGAGCATGACATGGATGTTGTTTTTACACATGCCCATCGGGTCATGGTGTTGAACCGTGGCGTGTTGATCGCGAATGGATCGGTCAGCGACATCCGCAACGATCCAAGAGTCCAAGAGGTTTACCTTGGCGGTGGCACGTTATTCGCGGAAGAGGCGTGAGTTCTGAATGCTTGAAGTCAGATCAATAAACAGCTTCTATGCCAAAGCTCATATTCTTGAGGACCTGAGCTTTCAGGTTCATGCCGGTGAGGTTGTTTCGTTGCTTGGACGGAATGGTGCAGGCAAGACAACGACGATGAAGTCTATCATGCAGCTTGTGCGGCCGCAGAGTGGTTCAGTGTGGTTTCTGGGAAATGAGATCACTGGTAAGCCGCCGCATCGGATCGCTCGTATGGGACTTGGTTACGTTCCTGAAGAGCGCCGTATCTTTAGCGATCTCACCGTACTGGAGAATATGGAAGTTGGTCGCCAACCCGCCCGTCACGGGCTGGTGGAGTGGTCGGTTGAAGGTTTGTTCGAGTTGTTTCCAAATCTGAAAGAGCGGCGAGGCAACCGTGGCAAGGAGCTGTCCGGTGGTGAGCAGCAGATGCTGACAATCGCGCGGACCTTAATGGGGAACCCAAAACTTCTGCTTCTTGATGAGCCTTCGGAGGGGATTGCGCCAGTGATTGTTGAGCAGATGGCGGAGACAATTCTCAAAATCAAGAANGAAGGGTTGTCGGTCCTGATCTCAGAACAGAACCTGCATTTCGCCAAGATTGTTGCTGATCGAGCTATCATTATTGAAGGTGGTACCAGCCGGTTTGAANGTACATTTGAGGATCTCGAAGCCAGACCAGACGTCAGGGACACATACTTGTCAGTTTGAACCGGCTTGTCTGTTTGAACCGATTGCTTCCCACCTGACCAGCCAGGGCTGATCCTATCTGCGATCGTTTATTGGTGATAACCTTGTTGTCAAGTCGAACAGTTCGCGCTTTGATGCAGGGAGTTTCAGAGCCCCTAATTTGCGAGTGCAATGATGTCCATTGAAAATCTTGATGAAATGCTGCAGCAGGCGTTTGATGAGAGCACCAAGCTTTATCAAGAACGAGGGTTTCAACGACGCATCGGGTTCGGCAAGAAACCGGCGATTGTGAGTGTAGACCTAGCCAATGCTTGGACCCGCCCAGGCAACCCTTTCACTTGTGACATGGACAAGATGGATAATGAAATTATCCCTGGAATGCAGCGTTTGTTGGAGGTGGCGCGAGCTAATGGGCACGTTGTCGTGCATGTGACCACGGCATACCAAAACACGAACAGAGATGACCCGCATACGGATATGGGGCAGTGGCATAACAAGATCCCGGTGGAGGCAGTTGACCTCAAAGACGAGCATCTCTGGGCAATCGATTCACGCATTGCTCCCATCGAAGGTGAATGGGTGATGATGAAAAAGAGAGCCTCCTCTTTTTCGGGAACGCCGTTGGCCGGTTATCTTAGAACATGCGGTGTAGACACCATCATCGTCACCGGGGTCACTGCCACTGCATGCGTCCGCACGACCATCTGCGATGGCATTCAGGATGGTTTTCGGACAATCGCGGTTCGTGAGTGCATTGGTGATCGGGTGCCGGGAGCCGTCGCTTGGAACCTCTACGACATCGACGCGAAGTTTGCTGACGTTGAGTCCGTCGATACTTGTGTGAACTATCTCAACAATGTTGATGGTTGGAACAATAGCTAGTCGGCTTTTGTGATTGTCGGCTCGGGTCGGGGCTATTGGTTGAGCGTCGTGTTTGCTTGATGACCCATGGGTGAGACGCCGAATTCTGGCACCTCAAAGTTTGTAACCGGCTCCGGCTGGTGGACCTGCTGCATCCTGTTTACAAAACGAACTTATCTTAGAGGGGACCCGGCACGTGTCTACGATCACACGAATGGTGTACGGGATACTCCAAGAATTACCGAGCGTGCAGCGGTTTTGGGAGTGAGATTCATCACGCTTGAGACATAGAAGTACTAGTGCATTAATTTGATGAACTGGAGCTTGGGCGGCCGGTATGGCGAGCGCACTAACAT
>NZGY01000126.1 GCA_002689605.1 Filomicrobium sp. | reverse complement strand
TTCGATCTTGATGCCATGGGTCCAGCCTGTTCCTATCCGAGTAGGCATCATGGCTGGAATGCTCACGTCGTGTAAGGCGGGTCAGACCGGACGCTTACTTCTCAGAGACCGAACCAGACAAGCAGAAATAGCTTTCGGTGATCCCGTCGTAACTGTGTGCCGGGTATACGCAGCCGGGTGCGAATAGCAACAATCCAAGGATCAAACGATGTGAAATCACAGGGCCGTGTGGACCTACTATTTCTGCATACGCGAACTTCTCTGACAGATGTTTGGGCAGTGGTTCGTAGCCTTACATCCATGACAACTCCGCAGAGACACTTTCGACTGCTCGTATCACGTTAGCAGTACGCTGTATCCGTCCCTGATCGAGGGCCCGCTTCAAATGTGCACACACTGGTTTCTTAAGAGGTTGGGCGGTGCTGAGTTCCGGGTTGTCTTCCATGACCCGTTATATGTTCTCGCGGACAATCCTTTGGTGAGAACGTATTTTGTTGCTGCCGCCCGCACTCGAACAAAGATACATCTCGTAGTACTCTCGCAGTAAGTAAAGCCAGTCAGGGGACTGACTAAGGCGCGACGACGGAGGGAGGAAAACTGGTTCGATCTGGTCCAACAATTGGACTGACATCTTAGGATTTCCCGTAGCACGGTAACTGACGCATGTCATACGCAGACTAAGTTGCCTCGGTTCTACTAGACCAACATTGAAACTTATTGAGTCGCTGCTGAGGCGTCGCGAGTATCGGCGATGTCACGATACCGACGGAGGAAGCGACACCGCGGATTATACAATATGGATGGCGCGGGCGTGTTTAGGTGTTGTTCTTTGACCGCTCAAAAATCTTTCTACTTTTTTGCGCGCGTGAACATGTTGGAACTCGCCCGGAGAAGCTTCTGTCAGTCAGGAAACGTTCGCGGTGAGTGGGACCAGAGTTCCATCCAAAGTGCCAAACCGGAGTTTTGCTACCTCGTTGACAATCAGACAAACACTCGAATGGGCCCGAGCGGCACCAGAGGGATTTTAGAGAGCGTCCGCCCACGCAATATATCTGGCCACGTCAAACTTTCGCTGTAGGCCGGCAGCATTCATGTAGCGAATTTTTCCGAAGACCGGACGCTCCTGCCAGGCCCGGTCATGGACGCCAAAAAGCCACGCGACACCACAGTAAGAATTTGGGTCGCGACCGTCGATGAAGTACTTGTTGTTCAGTGCAATCGTCGTCTCGAAAGCAATTTGCGGTGTTGCGCTCCACTCGATGATCTTCTTCCCCCAATACATCCGCATATAGTTATGCATATAGCCGGTCTTGAGCATTTCTAGCATTGCCGCGTTCCAAGCTGGATCGTGGGTCTGCGCCTTTTCAAGCTTCTTGAACGTGTACACGTTCGCGCGAGCGTCATTGCGATGAGCCCCAAGCGTGTTCTTTGCCCAATCTGGTATGCATTCATAGCTATCATAGTTTGGTGTGTAGTAGACGAAGTTGATCGCAAGTTCGCGACGGACAATGAGCTCCTCAAGGTAAGCTTCGCGGTCCGCTTCTGAGGCCTGCCTGGCCTGCTGACACGCAAGCGCAATTTCAAGCGGAGAGATTTGGCCGAAGTGCAGGTAGGGGCTCATCTCCGAGCACTCTGGATTGGCTGGGTCGTTCCGAGCGTCAGCGTAGCCTTTCAAGTGTTTATCAACGAACGTCTTGAGACGCTGATGTGCGGCTCTTGGGCCAGCCGGAAATCTCGTCACACGTTCAACGCTTCGATTGATGCTGAGTTGCTCGAGTACCAATCGCCAGTCACGAATGTCGACGTCCTCTTTGACATCGAGCAATAGCGACGACTTTTTTGGCCTTGGCATAGCGCAGGTATGTATGTATTCGTCTCGGCGGGTATTGATTTTTTTTCGAATCGTGCGGGCGGCATACTCAGCTTTGTTCGAGGCAATCTCGATCGGCACGACCACATCCGTTTCGATCTGAGTGACTTGACAGGCAACTGTTCGTGCCACTTCCTCACGCCACTCGCGCTGGTGGCGAAGATAACCCCGATCGCAGACAACCAATGACGCATGACGAGCGAGTCCGCTCATTGCTGCATCGGGTGCACCCTTCTTGACGACGAATTTGATACGCTTTTCGGCCAGTGCGGCCGAGGTCTCAGCAAGTCCCTCGAGCATGAACGCGAAGTGTCGCTCGCTGGCTTCGGGATAGTCTTCCATCAAGCCGAACCCAACGACAACACACTGGTTAAGTTCATTAGCTCGTTCGATCGCGTAGGCAAGCGCATGGTTGAACTCAACGCGCTGTGCCTGTTGCATCCAATAAAGGACAAATTTCCCGCACGGGCAGACGGGGTTATCGTTTAGATGTTGCAGTCGACCGCTAATCATGACGCACTGCCTCGCTACTTCTTTTTGGGCAATGATATCCGCCCGATCGTCAAGCTGGCAAACTCCAGTTCGGCTACTAGCCCGATCAATTTGCCGGGGTTGGAGCAATGCGGCTGCCGACCCACTCCGGTTTTGCTGAACGACACTTCGCCTTAATCCAGTCGCACGCTCCCGTTCAGCAGGACAAGAGCATAATTAACGGTACCGCATGCGGCGTTGCGCTATGGCTTTACCTCGTTCGGCCTTCGCTGCCTGTATCTTCGCAAGCGTAGTGCTGTGCGCTCCGAATCTCACCAGCTTGATGCGCGTAATTAACTCTTCGATGTACGCTAAATCAGCTTGATCTGGACAACTTTGAACGACCCTCTCTGCCGACGCGCGCCATCTTTCGGAACTCTCCGTCACAGAAACGTCATCGCCAGCCGACGAGGTGCGTGTTCTCGCCACGCCAGACACAGCGATCGGGGNACAGTCCAGAGTCANGGCACTGCGCGCCCTTCGAAGTCGCTCATTTCTCATTTCATTGCTCAAGCTTCGTCAAATCATCCAAAGGCTGCGAGCCTACGGATGTTTTAGGGTGGTTACGTCCNCANGTTTTGCACATCTCCGCTTTCGGATGAGGGCACGGAACTATTCGCATGCGACGACAAATATCGAGACGCAGCATGACCTTCGGTGTAGCGGCGCAAGCTAGTGTCATCGAAATCGCTCTCACCCAGGCCTTGTGTCATCCGGCTCATTGTTGAGATGAGCCAGAAACGGCTCCCGCTCCGTGGTACGCCGAANAGCATTTGCCAGTGCGAAGAGTACGACCAGTGGTAAGACAATTATGAAGAGTGGCACCAACNTGTCTATGGAACTTGTACGATTAATTAGACCAATTGGTTCTTGAAGTGTCCGTCTTAGCGACTTTTCGGCTACTCACCAGGAGTAATCCCTCCACTTGCGCAGGGCGCACGTCCAGTGAACTCGTGAAATTGTGAGCGGCCAACTGATGCAAGATAGTCATCGAAGAAGCTGCGCGGGCTTGCTGCAGCAGTCACTTTGGACTTGCGATCTGAGAGGCAGCTCCAAACGTTTAACTTTTANTANAANTCCGACCAGCCGTCAGCGGTGCGGACTGGTCCGCTGAGGAGAATGACGGGTCACAACCGTCCATCTTCAAACAATGAAACAGGAGCATTGACGCGGTGTCATCTACAACAGCATTAGCGGGCCTGGGGATAATTTTGCTCCTGGCCTACCCGATTGTCGTTAGGCTACGCCATCGGGAGGAACAACCGCTCGCNGCATATCTCATCTTTGTGGTCGTTTTCTCCGCCACTGCATGTTCTTTTTTCTTGGGCTTGGTGAACCTCTCTATTCTGTGGCCAGAAACTGCCGCTACTAGCTTCGTCCTATCGGCCAACGGGATCGTACTGCTTAGCGTGGTTCCATCTTTCCCGTTGGGGATCTGGCTATCCAACCGACGACCCTACGAAAATCCGCCTATTGGCGATTAAATATCGCTTCTTTATGCATTCATGCACGCTGATGTTCTAAACCAATGCCTTACACCCGAGCATGCTTTGTTTCGGTCTCAAATCGAGCCCACTTCACCGATGTGCTTTCTGGGCTCTGCGCAGCAAATCCAGCTCGGATGTTGGACATAGTCAAAGACAGGACTTGGGAACGCGGAGCACGACACCCGGTAGCAAGTCCTTCAGATTGACACCGGCGCTACACTGGTTGCCACGCGTTCGCCAAACGGTCCTGTTTCGCCAAAGAACCTTGATGGAAACGAAGGCTCGCGTTTGTGCCGTGACCACGCCACAGTACCCTTCGTTTCTGCGAATGCCCCAACGCTTTACGCAAACGTACGCCTGTTGCTTCCACTTTGCTATGGCTCCTGGTTCTGTCTCACCCTGAGCTGTAGCGGGCGTTAACGGTAGGGCAAATAGAATAAGCAACAANCAATACCAGTTAGTCCTCATTTCAATCCTCTCAATAGGACACATGCGATTCCGAGGCAAAATCCAATCGCAGTGAAGAGGAGTCGTAGTGGGACGACCAAGTCTGTTTGACTGAACACAAAAGAAGAATCCCAACATCTCGATGTCCCGTGCAGCACCGAGCCGCTGATCTAACTATTGTTGGCCGAATGTTGAATGAGCGTGTCGAGTTCTACGATCCGTTGTGCCGCGGCATTGGTGGCCTGGAGCACAACCGGAGGAGCAACACCGGCATCGTAGGCTTCCTTCCATCGCGCCNCANANAGACACCAGCGNTCNCCNGGTTTGAGGCCANGGAAATCGAACTCTGGTCGTGGNGTTATGAGGTCNTTGCCGTTGCGGCGANAGAATTCNAAGAATTCTGCACTCACNTCAGCGCANACCGTNTGCGAGCCTAAATCCATTGGTCCGGTTGTGCAGCAGCNGTCCNGNAAGAAACCGGTTAGCGGCTCCANTGAANANGCCTNTAACGGTCCGCCTAAGNCATTCTTATCAGTTGATTGGCNCATGTCTCACCTGGNNTGCGTCACGCTGCANTTCTGCNTCGATNANCCTCTTGAGNCGTCTTGATGTNGGCGAGGTCAATGGNGGAAACGAACCNGCNANTTGNCCATCACGNCGGACAAGATATTTGTGAAAGTTCCACTTTGGTGTTCCCTGCCCGTTGAGCGCTCTNTCGGCCCAACGGTAGAACGCATGNGCTCGNGGNCCTATGACGTGCTCCTTTTNCGTNANNGGAAANGNNNCNCCNTAGCGTCCNACACAGGTNGCNGTNATTTCCTTCGCGCTGCCGGGCTCTTGATTGGCAAAGCCGTTACTCGGAACGCCGATGATCGTTAGTCCGTGGGCATGATAGGTTTCATGCAACTCTTGCAGCTCTTGGTATTGTGGCGTGAACGCGCATTTTGAGGCCGTGTTAGTAATCAAGAGAACACGACCGTCGAATTGCTTCAGCGGGAGAGGGGCGCCATTCAGCGCAGAAAACGCAAAGTTGAATGCGCTCTCTTCGTTAACTGTTGCCCCATTGACTGGCGTCCTTAGACGGTCTGTGTCTGTAGGCGTTTGCGGTCGGGCAAATATCATTGCCAGAGCATTGACAGCATCGCGCATGAACGAGTGCTTTCGTTGGTTATACTAGAGCTTATACGCCGAAGAGGCACTTAGCGATCATCCGTATTCTCACTCGCCCGGTGACATTTTGACTATCGCATTACGTGATGCTCCAGCTGGGATCAGCAGCCGTCGTCGCGCTATGAATTCGATTGACCGGCTCTAAGTCGGTTTGGATTTGGTCTCGTGCATCTTCCATCCGCGGCAGCGATGGACAATGCGCCCGCTGCTAACGAACCTGCACAATTCGAGGATGCGCTTCAGAGATCAGTCAAGCAGCGCTTTGCTAACCGCGGTATTTATCCGCCTTAGGCATTTCACACGCATCAAGCTTTCAGCGAGAGAATTGTGCGCAGACGCGCAGGCTTGAAGTGCGGGCTTCTGGAACGCATATCGCGAGCGGGGGAACATTATAGTGTTGAAAAGGTACACGAATGCCCTGGTCCTTCAAACTGTTTGAGATTGCTGGCACTCAGGTGCGCGCTCATCTCACTTTCTTTGTGCTTCTCGCTGTTCTTGGTACCTGGTCATATTCTCAAGGCGGGATCGATGCGGCCGTCGAACGTGTTGTATTCGTCATACTATTGTTTGGCTGCGTTGTTCTACACGAGTTTGGACACGCATTTGCCGCCCTGCGATGCGGTGTTAGAACGCCCGACATTACCATTTTACCGATCGGTGGCTTGGCCCGTCTGGAGAGCATGCCGGAAAAGCCCGGCGAAGAGGCAGTTGTCGCCATCGCTGGCCCGATTGTGAATCTCATCATTGCGATACTTCTTGGCGCTTATCTCTATCTCAGTTTTGACATGCAAACCGCTGTTGATTTTGAGAGCGTAGTGGCGAGCCTGCCAGGCCAACTTCTCCTTGCCAATATCGCGCTTGTTGTTTTCAACCTCGTTCCTGCATTCCCGATGGATGGAGGCCGGTTGCTTCGTGCATTCCTGACGAGCCAGATTGGATATGTCCGGGCCACTCAGATCGCGGCAACACTAGGCCAAGGGCTCGCTATCGCATTTGCCGTTCTCGCCATTTTCGCTGGGCCTTTGCTTTTTCTAGTTGCTGTTTTTGTGTTTCTGGCGGCCGCCAACGAAAAGCAGGCCGCGGCAATCCGTGCTTTTGCAGCTAGACGCACGGTGCGTGATGTCATGATCACAAACCTCGAGCCATTGTCTCTCGACTCCAATGTCGGCGATGCGCTGCAACTGCTTAGCCGCTCCACGCAAGACATTGTGCCAGTCCTTGACCATGATCAACAATTGTGTGGCTTCGTCAGCAGGCGTGACCTGGAAAGGGCTTTCAAGCGAGATGGACCGGCTCGACCAATCTCCGACATGGTCGAGGCCGACATACCGTCGGTTGCCAGTGATGCGGAACTCAAGCAGGCGGTGGATCTCCTACAAAACAGCGAGAAACATATTGTAGCTATCACCGACCGGTCCCGACGTTTTCAGGGCTATATTGCCCTACAGCATGTCGCCCGGTTGGCCGCCTTGTGAGCAGAAAAAAAGCGATGCGATAGGGACTTGATCATCTCGTATCGATGGAGGCCTTTATGTTGAAGAAAACGAGACACTCAAGCCAAGTGCAATCGGTGCTCGTGACTGGTGCAAGCCGGGGGATCGGATCTGCTTTTGCGCGGGCGCTGCCGCAAGACTGTCGCATCATTTTGACTGGCCGGGACCAAGATGCCTTGGATCGCGTGCGTGATGAAATCACGTTGCCTGGTCGAGAGGTTTCGATCGTTACGGCTGACTTAGCGCTGGCAGCCGATCGCAGTCGGGTAATCGAGAAGGGTTTGACCGCTGACCTAGATATGGTCATCGCGAACGCTGGGACAGGTAACTATGGGCGGTTTCTAGATCGTGAGCTAAGCCAGCATCAGACCACACTGTCAGTGAATGTGGAGGCAGTGGTCGAGCTGCTGCACTCGTTGTTGCCCGGAATGATCAAGCGAGCCAAAATCAATCAACGCAGAGCTGCAGCAATAGTTGTTGGAAGTACAGCTGGCTTCGTCCCGGTGCCTTACCTTGCGACTTACGCCGCATCAAAGGCTTTTGTTCTCTCATTCTGTGAATCGCTTAGCGCCGAATTGAGCGCGGACCCTGTCGATATTCTCTGTGTGTGCCCCGGAGCAACCGAGACTGAATTTGGCAGTCGCGCCGGCTTTTCAGGCGGTTCCCCGCCCGGAGCCATGGAACCTGATTTCGTAGCACGCAAAGCCCTGCGAGCTGTTGGTCGTCGCCGCACATTGATGCTTGACCCAGTTCCCGCACCGGTGCTCGCACCAACCGCACTATTGCGCGCAACTGCAGCTGAGATTATGCGCCGGGCCATCGATGTTTTTGACAGAGGTCGCTCGCGATAAACATCTGGTATCCGTTGTCGGGGCCACGCATCATCGAGGGGGACAAACCGACCGGTGAATTACGGCCCCGGACCTCGCCGCCGCTTTAATCGATGACAGGGGCATGCGCACCTCTTCGCTCCTGAATACGAATGCGTCGCCTCTCCAATTAGCCATCAATCCTATTGATCAGACTTTCAGACATTTGGGTGTTGCGGGAAAGCCGGACGGCACGGTGCGCCAAAGCTCGTTGGCGAAGTAGCTCGCGTTATGTCAAGAATTCAAGTGTCATCACAGTGAACAGTCCTCGTATGAGCGGCGATGAGAAATCTCTGCTGATCAGACTAGTTCGGCACAACCATGTTGATCTATCTGACAGCTCTGCAATTGCACCCGTGGCGAGTACTCGGCAGGTTGTGCAGGCCGTTACTGCGTCAAACTCAGGTTCAGATAAGACTAAACCATGAACCGCACGGCTTTCCGAACATGTGATTAAGGTGCTCCATTGGGAAACCGCGCTTGGACTATGCGATCTAGTCTGAATACTTCCGTCATAAGCCGCAAGCCTAGGTTATCCAACTGCAAATTGCATGACTTCTCAGGCTCATGGTGCGCGGAACTTGCACTCTCTCTCAAGTAATCCGACTTCGAAAATGGTGCGTTGGCGGTTGGTTAGCCTATTGAAAACACTGCGACTTCGCACCGGTTGGGAACGTGCGCCTCGGCGCGCGATCTCGATCGCCACAAATAGATTTCGGAAATCTTAATGCCAATTAAGCATTGTCCAGATCCTGCAACATTGATGACCTGCGCAGCCGGAAGCCAGCCTGAAGCGCTATGCGCCGTCGTGATATCCCACCTTTCCTTGTGTAAGACCTGTATGGATGAGGTGGTTCGCATGGAGATGATCGGAACGGCCTTGCTTGCGCAAATCGAACCGGCGACCACGACCGTGAGCGCCCCGGCGCGCGTAACTCGAGCGCCATTTCAACAAGACACGCTTTTGTATGACGGAACCCCAAGTGAGATTCCCAGTCCGCTCAGGGCGGCAGTGGGGCATGAAATAGATGTGTTGCAATGGCACTCGGTGAGTGACGGGGTTTCGTCATGCCGCGTCCCAATGTCCCCGGAAGCGCAAGGTGAATTGATTCTGGTTAAGCTCGAACCAGGCGTAGAGCTGCCAGAGCGCCAATATGAGGGCGAAGAACTTTTATTGGTACTTCGCGGAACATGTGTCCGTGATGGGGCTTCGCTCGAACGTGGAGATTATGCAGAATTTTACGACGGTACAGCGCATGGAATTAGCGCGAGTGAAACGGCAGGATGCATCGTACTCATAGCGTATGAACGACTGCCGCATCAGATATCGCGGCCTGGACAGAGACAAGTTGCCTGATCTGGTCAGCTAGATTGCGCATTATCACCGCGCGTTGGCCAGGATCGGCTGAAGTTTGCCCTAGGCGAGCCTTAAACGCGACTTGACGGTGCCAATCGGGATACAGAAGCTTTCGGCAGCTTCGCTTTGTAATAGGCCGTTCATATAGTATTGCTCGATTATAGCACGCGCGGCTGGCAAAGTCTCTATCGCCTTGCGGATCGCCGTCTGTACATCGTTCTGAGAGATTTGTTCATCTGGCATTGGTTCGTCGGACACTTCCTCACCATGGTCTTCGGGCAAGGGCTGCCAAACCCGCTCGCGACGAAAGCGATCAATCCGCAAGTTTCGCGCAACTCTGTATATCCAAGCCGGCGCATTGCTTTTGCTGGGATCAAGCATGTGTGCCTTACGCCAAACCGTTGTGAGTGCTTCTTGTGCAAGATCATCTGCGGTTGCTCCAAACTCTCGCAAGTTGCGAACTCTGTTTTAAAGCAATAGCGCCGATCGAACTTCTCTGCAGCTGGACTGAAATTGATCTAGTCGCGCGAGGAGTTTTAGCGCAACTTGACGACTGGCAGTGATCCTCGAGAAAAGCCGTGCCGTTCACCTGGTCCACACACGCGCGATTAGGATCGCAAGCGCTAAACAGGAGATCAGCATGGCAATCGATACAGACAGAACTTCCCCGGTGCTACATGGCTCAGGTCACGTAACGCTCCGTATTCTTGGCGTTTCTATGTCAATTCTCAGTTTACTTGGAATCGTCGCAGTGGCAGCCCTGGGACATTAATAGCGATTTACGTGGCTCCTCATCGGAACGTCGAATGCAGTTAAACACCGTAAGCACCGGTCGGTTTGGAATTCATTTAAATGAACCCAAAAATTATTCTTCACTTAGAGAAGCGGCACTTCCTAGAAAAGATTCCCTGGGGGTTGCAATCTTTTGGCGTTATTGAGATCCATTCATTTTGCGCCTAAGAAACTATTTGGCCGCGCCTCTCTTGATCAGGTCGTTATGCGAACCGACGGAAAGGTAGCGCCGTCGCTACCCTTCCTTCGACGTCTCAGTTTACCAGATCAGTTGGTTTTTTCTGCTCCGTCTCGCGGACCTCGGCAAACATTTGGTCAAAGCGCTTTTTTGCTTTGCCGCGCTGCCGTTTCTTCGCCACTTCCTCGAAGTTCACACGATAGTCCCCAACGAGGATGAGGCCGACCATGCCCATTCCGTAATGCGGGGTGCACATGTATCCGTAAGTGCCGTTCTTGTCGAAGGTCATCTCGAAGTCCTTACCGATACGGCTGGTCCAGCGCTTTACGCCTTCCGGTAGCATTCTTTTTATCGAGGCAGACTTGTGCCCGCGGTCTGTAGATACGAAACGCACCGTATCCCCGACTGACACTTTCAGGATACTCGGTTCGAATACCATCCGCTCTTTCCTATCTGTCGTGCTCTTGTTCAGCATTTTCACAACGTGAACCTTGCCCGCTGCGTGAGCTGTTGCGGCAAGCATACAGACAGCCAGCACAAGTGCGCCAGCCTGAATTGTAACATTCAATCTTGATAACCACATTCCGTTTAACCCCAGTTTCTAGTTCTGACTTGCAGCTGGGATCAATTCTCAAATGAGCAACTGAGCCTGGTTGACGCGTCCCAACATCTTCGGCGCGAGTAACTCCAATTATTGGACAGCTGTTATTGGCTGGGTTTGGTCCGAATTGCGCTTCAGAAGTTCGCTACAAAAAGTCACTAAACCACCGCTCGTTGCCGACCGTTCCACTTTTGAATTCAAAAAAGAATGGAATAGATGCGGGAAAACAGAAAAACCTCGAGCGATTTGAAGATTGGAACGTTCGACTACACTGTCGCAATGCGCACAGGGCGGCGACATCAAGCGCGCTTTATCGGGCAAGGCATAAAATCGGCCTTCGTAGCGTTGGCCGGTGCGTTCAAAACAGTTCTTTTTCAATCAGCGACTGCTGCATCGCGCTAGCGGTTCGCTGTCCCAAACACTTTCAGTGGTACGTGCGCAATGCGACAAGGACTTTTGGAACTTAAAGCACTCATCGAGGATATTGAGCGGCATCTGCAAGCGCGGACGAAGGCGGATGTCGCAGCAGCAGGTCGCAAACTTCGACAGGCGTCCGAGCTTGCGTCAACATTGTCAATCATGTTGGCAACCCGGAAATGACCGAAGAGGAGTGGTCCAGTGAGTTCAACGGGATCGGCAAAGGCTGTGCCAATCTTGGAACGCTATGTCGTTGGTAGGTAGTTAGCGCGTGACTTACCGAGCTCGGGACAGCTGAGCTCCCGATGGTTACAGGAAATTTATATGGCACCTTTTGAACATCTGGCCTCTGCCATATCTACGTTGCGTGTTCTCGTCTCTCGCGCCTCCTTTGTGCGGAATAATCAACCATCTACATCGCGGCGCAAGTCGCTCGTTTTTGAGAACGATCGCTCCGTTCCACCCAATCGTGCCCTTGACCGAGCAGCGCATCGACGTTCCTATCACTTTTATGAGGATTTACTTTCTTAGATTGGTCGATGTGTAGTGCGCCGGGAAAGCGTTGCTCTCTGCATTCGGCAAAGCCGAGCACTTTTAGGATAAGGATGCCGCTTCGAGCATTCGCGATATACCCGAACATCGAACTCGCAATGAAAAAACAGCTTCGCCGACTAGCCAGCACTAAACGCGCAACATCGAACGCGTGTCACGCAGATGCGACCTCATAGAATCGTGCTCAGTGACGACGTGCAACTGATTACACTTGCAGTTTGAATTGGCAATCCGTAATGCCATCGAGGTCACGCCTGCAGGAAGCCTTTGCGATAACGCGAGTGACCCAGCCGCGCAGTCTTACGATGCGGTGATAGCGTTGATGACCATAGTCTCATCATGCGCCTCGCTCGCCGAAACGCCGTTACCTTACGTGCTGGTTCGTTGGTTCGATTGAAGCCGAGACGATGGAGAATGCGCTGCAAAGAACGCCGATGAATGTCCAGCTCGCGCGCAGTTGGAGAGACGCTTCGGTCGTTCTTTTCGAAAAACTCGATTATATGCGCTTCCCTCACCTCCTGAGGTGGTGTCGATAATTCAGGCATTTGCGCCGGGAGGCCGAGTGCCCGTTTAAGCGCAAAATCGATCTCTTCTGCATCGATCGGCTTCGTCACGAAGTCGGCTGCACCGCATTTGGCAGCCCATACTGCCGACTTAACACAACCGTATGCGGTTAGTATAACGACCTTCGTTGTAGCGTTGGCAACCCGAAAATCATCGATAAGGACCGAGCCATTATTGCCTTCGATGTTGAGGTCGAGCAAGACGGCATCAGCCCATGAGCGCGCCGCCATTTCACGCCCCTCATCGATTGAATTGCAGACAACAACATCGTAATCACGATCGGCCATGGCGCGGCTAAGTACCCGAGTGAAAATCGGGTCGTCGTCAATAAGAGCTAACTTGATCATTTCTATACCTCTCACGTCACAACGCCACAGAGCTCGATAGAGATGAGGTGCAGTTGGTCGCAGCGTGTTCGGTACTGATCGTTAGCGCGTGGCCATTTCGGCCGGCCCCAGTCAAAAAGAAGGGCTGCCGAAGCAGCCCAAGTCTAGGGAGGAAACGCCCCATGGTTGGCAAGGCCGCCCGATGGAGGATGGGTCTGTTACGCAGCAAACGCTCCCTCGGTTCTCCAATCATTTGAAACCATCGTTGCGACTCCAATCATGGCTGATCATTCCAGCGTTCTTCTATTGGATGAGCTTGCGAAAATCGTCCACACATCCCCCGAAGAGCAAGAAGCCAATTGCAACACCAGTGATACTTATCGCCAAGACGACCCCGATGCACTGCTCGTAGGTGGCCGGCATTCCAGGCACCGCTGGCCGGTCGCGTTTCGCTGTGCCAGCTCGGCGGTCTGGCTCTTCGGCAATCACAACATCTAACTCCGCAACACCGCCGATCAGTGCGTTTGTCTCTGGACTACACGCCCAATATTGCGTTTCCGGCAGCGCTTCTTCTGGCAAACCCAAATGGTGTCTAACCGTAGTTGCGGTAGCTCATGCAGCGTACCGCAGGAGCTGCAACGTTGTAGATGGGCAGAGTTCTTAAATCGCAATGCCTGTTTGCAAATCCTCGCGCGGAACTCACCCGCGAGGTCACCGCCGTGCTCAGTATCATCAGGACGCCGTCCGCGCATTTCTCTGTCGTTTCCAAGACGGTTTGCCATGTCCACCTCTGCCACGTTTGAGGTTGTTCAAGTTGAGCCGTTAGCCCGTGCTGCCAACTAGAAGGTTGTCCGTCGGTTGCATTATTGGATCGGCATCCGCCTGGTCCAGCTGATACGTTGTTAACCAATCGTGTCGCTGCCAACGGACGGCGCCGCGATAACGGAGATACCGCGGCGCCGCCCTAATGACTTCGGCAGTGCGAGTGCCAAAGCCGGAAAAACAACGCGTTGGAAAGGCGAGCGGACGTTTTGAAAGCGGCTACAGCTTGACACACTTGGGTCCGGCTTGAGGCGAGGCGTACCCAGGTCCACTTTGACCTCGCGTTTCTCGTGAGACTGCGACGGGACGCGCGCGATCCGTCCCGTGCGCGCTCAGCGTGTGTCTAACAAATCCCGAACCGTCGAGGACCTGTAAAACATGTCTGTGCGGATTAGCGAGTCTTTGACCGCACCAGCATTTGATGATGCCGATCTCAATCATTTGCGGAGCCACTTCCCAATCCTTCAACGCGAAATCAATGGTTCCGCGCTGATTTATTTGGACAAGGCAGCATCGTCGCAAAAACCCATTCAAGTGATCGAGGCAATGGTGGACTTTCAAACGCATGATTACGCCAACGTCCACTGTGGCCTCCACACGTTGTCCAACACGGCAACTGAAAGCTATGAGGCAGCCTGAGAAACCTGCCGCGCCTTCATCAATGCGGAAAGCACTGACGAAATCATCTTCACTAAAAATGTGACCGAGGCTTTTAACCTATTGGCGTATTCGTGGGCTTCTCAGCATATCGGAGAGGGAGATGAAGTAATCCTCACGATAATGGAGCACCACTCCAACATCGTCCCGTGGCATTTACTGCGCGAGCGCAAAGGTGCCGTCATCAAATGGGCTCCAGTTTTGGATTGCGGAGAATTGGACCTAGAGGCTTTCTAGAAGCTCTTCACTCCGCGGACGAAGCTCGTTCCCATGACGCACATGAGCAATGTGCTCGGAACGCTAAATCCACTCGCTGAAATCTGCCGAATGGCCCACAGCTACGGCGTCCCCGTCGTCGCTGACGGCGCTCAATCTACCATGCACATGCCGATAGACGTTCGGGAACTTGACGTCGACTTTTTCGGTTTCACCGGTCACAAGGTCTACGGGCCAAGCGGTATAGGTTCGCTTTACGGCAAGCGAGCTCACTTAGAGAAAATGCCACCCTTCCTCGGAGGAGGGGCGGTGATAGAAAGCGTAACGCAAGATACTATCACATACGGACCACTTCCCGACCGCTTTGAAGCTGGAACACCACCTATCGTGGAGGCGGTCGGCCTGGATG
>NZGY01000125.1 GCA_002689605.1 Filomicrobium sp. | reverse complement strand
CCGCATGATTGAACGTGACGGCGAGCGACTTANGCCCCGCCAATGNCTCNCCGGCGCCATGAGTTAGCAGGGAAAACTACATCAGAGCCGAACAGAGCCGTTTTGGCTGGTCCACTCATCAATGCTGGACTTCGTCGACGCAACATCATGATTGCAGGCTACGTCATCATGGCGGTGGCGGAGGCAACGGTCCTGACAGACGTTGCACCTCTTTGGATGAGATTGATTGCAGGAGTAGTTTTCTCGACCTCGGGCGCGTTGATACCCGGATGCGTATTTACCTATGTTCCAGAGCTTGCAAAGTGACCAGCACAAGCACCGATCTACGCAGGGCTGTTTATTCAAGGTTCTGGAACCGGACACATTGTTGGTCCGATATTTTTAGGCGGACTTGTCGATTATTTCGGGAGTTGGGAGTNCGCGCTCATCATGACGACGAGTGCATCGATACTCGGTATTTGCCTGGCCATTGCCAGTCAGAAAGGGCGATNGGACCTAGCGTCGTTGTTAAACANCAAGATACTGATGCTGGACATCCTNTGACGAGCGCAATTCATCCGAACTGCCAGTCCATACAACCTTGCCCTTTTCGAGAACGTAGTGGCGATTGGCGAGCTTGATCAGGTCGGCCACGTTCTTATCCACGACCAGGATTGAAACGCCGTCATCGCGAATGCGCTGNAGACAGGCCCAGATCTCATCGCGAATAAGTGGAGCCAAGCCTTCTGTTGCTTCATCGAGGATCAACAGTTTGGGATTGGTCATCAAGGCCCGTCCGATGGCTAACATTTGCTGTTCACCACCGGATAAAAGATTTCCCATTGATGCCTGACGTTGTTCCAGTTGAGGAAACATCGAGAAGATTCGCTCGATCGTCCATGGTGTTGGGTNTTTACGGCGGTTGGCTGCTGTAGCGACAAGGTTCTCGCGGACATTGAGATTAGGAAATATCTGCCGACCTTCCGGCACCAGCCCCACGCCGCGCTGGGCAATTCGATAAGAAGCTGAGCCAGCAATAGCAACATNGTCGAATGTCACTTCGCCGCCCGCAGCTTTGACGATCCCCATGATCGTATTGATTGTCGTCGTCTTGCCCATACCATTGCGGCCGAGAAGAGTGACAACCTCCCCATCATTGACCTCGAGTGAAACACCAAACAGAACCTGACTGGCGCCATACGCTGCTTCGAGGTTTGTTACACGCAACATCACGCAGCCTCCCCGAGNTAGGCTTTCACAACATCNGGATTNTTGCGNATGTCACCAGGAGAGCCGGTTGCAATCACTTTGCCGTAGACCAAGACGGTAATCCGGTCCGCGAGCGCAAACACCGCATCCATATCATGCTCAACCAACAGCATCGTTATACCCCTGAGCCCCTTCAGGGTATCNATCATGCGTGCCGATTCCTCAGTACCCATGCCGGCCATTGGTTCGTCAAGCAGCAGCATCTCAGGTTCAGTTCCAAGTGCCATCGCGATCTCTAACTGGCGTCGCTCGCCATGNGAGAGTGCAGAGGCCATTATTCCCGCACGCNCNGAAAGNCCAACGGTTTCCAACTTTTCTAATGCTGGNTCCCGCAGTTCGCTACTCTTNCGGGCAGGCGACCAAAAGCGAAAAGAGTGTCCCCTTTGCGCTTGAACCGCGAGCGCAACATTATCAAGANNACTCATCTGCATGAAAACAGATGTAATCTGGAAGGAGCGCGCAAGACCAACATGAGCCCGCCGGTAGGCNGGTTNATGCGTGATATCCTGACCCTTGAAATTGATCGTTCCAGAGTCGGGTTTGAGCAAACCTGAGAGTTGTGAAATCAGTGTCGTCTTGCCAGCGCCGTTGGGCCCAATGATCGCGTGGATCTCACCANNACGCACATCGAGTGAGACATTATCAGTTGCGCGAACTCCGCCAAAGCCCTTGTTGAGGNTGACGATTNCAAGCAGCGGGGAATTCGTNTGATTGTCAGCCATGCTTGTCCGCCCATCTGCTCAGAAACCCGCTCAAACCGCCTCTCAGAAATAGCACGGCCAAGATGAGAATGATGCCGAACGGAAGATGCCAGTAGATCGTGAAGCTCGAAAGCACTTCTTCGAGCAGTAGAAAGACGCCCGTTCCGAGTAGGGGACCAAACAGGAACCCAGTGCCTCCCAGGATAACCATGAACATCAGCTCACCTGAGCGTGTCCAGTCCATCATTTCAGGCGAAATGAAAGTCGTGAAGTTACCAAGCAGCGCCCCTGCAAATCCGCAAATGGTCCCCGAGATGACGTATGCGGTCAGCTTGTAGATATAGGGATTGATGCCAAGTGCACGCACACGTTCCTCGTTCTGCTTTGCACTTTGCAGAACCATGCCAAACCGAGAATTGACAAGGCGATGCACGATAAACATTACGACGAACAGTGAGATCAAAGAAAAGCCGTACAGTGTCAACGCATCGTCAAAGCTGATCAGTGGGAACTCTGACCGCGTATCAATCGTCAAGCCATCGTCCCCTCCATATGTCTCAAGCGAGACGATGGCAAAGAACATCATCTGACCGAATGCCATAGTGATCATGATGAAGTGCACACCCTTGGTTCGCAAGCATATGGCACCAGTGATCAAAGCAAACAGTGCGCAAACGGCAATGGCCAAGCCGAATTGGAAGAAGCCATCGTGCGATGCAATACTTTCGAACCCACCGTACAGGGCATGATATGATGGAATACCGACTGCGTAGGCACCAAGACCGATAAAAGCGGCATGGCCGAACGAGATCATGCCACCATAGCCAAGAACAAGATTGAGACTCACCGCAGCAATTGAGAGGATCACCAGGCGCGTCGCGATATCCAGCCAGAACTTCTCACCTAGGAGGTAGGCAGTTGGTGGTACGATGACCAGTGCCAACAGGACCAATAGCGTCACGATGCGCTGTGGGTGCCATTGCAATGCGCCGATACCCCGCAATGGTTCATGTTGTTTTGGATTTGATGTCTCTGCCATGCCGTTACCGTGTTTGTGGCGGGAAGAGACCCTGAGGTCGAACCGCGAGAACGATAGCCATCAGAATATAAATCAACATTGCTGAAACAGCTGGGGCTGCCGTCTCTGCGAACTCCGCAGGCATAGCGAGCTTAAAAATGTCATCGAGATAAGAACGGCCCATCGTATCGATCAGACCGATCAACAGAGCGGCTATAAAGGCCCCCTTCATTGAACCTATCCCACCAACAATAATCACGACGAATGCCGTGATAATGATCTCGTTGCCCATGCCAATCGAAGCTTCGGTAATCGGCGAAATCAGCATGCCAGCAAGCCCGGCTAGTACGGCGCCAAGTGCGAACACTCCAGCAAACAGCGTTTTGATATCTATACCGAGTGCGCCAATCATCGTTCTATTTGATGCGCCTGCCCGAATGAGCATGCCGAGGCGCGTGTGGTTGACCAGAAGGTAAAGCCCCAACGCGATCAGCAATCCAGTTCCAATGATGAGCAAACGAAACGTCGGGAACACAACGTCACCCGGCAGTGTAACCTGACCATCCAGCCACTTTGGCAATGGGACAGCTATGCCCTCAGGTCCCCAGATCAATTGCACCAACGTATCGAAACAGAGGATCAAGCCAAATGTTGCGAGCACATGGTCGAGATGATCACGCGGGTAAAGGTTGCGGATTACAACGATCTCGATAAGGAAGCCTGCAAGCGCTGTGAGCGGTATCGCAAGCAGAACACCAAGTAAGAAAGAACCAGTCAGAAACGTCAGCGAGGCGCAGAAGAATGCACCCAGCATATAGAGCGAACCGTGCGCCAGGTTCACAAAATCCATGATGCCGAATGTTAGTGTCAGGCCCGACGCAAGCAGAAAGAGCAGCACGCCCAACTGCAGACCGTTGAGCGTCTGAATGATCAGAAGCGAAACATCCATGGACGGGCAGGCCTTCGGACAAACGAATTTCAGATGGGGGAGCGCTCTGGAAGATACCACCGCGAGAGAAGTTCAAAGTGAAGTCTCGCGGTGGCAGTCCAGGTTGCAAGTTATGAAGTGAACGCAGTGATTACTTCAACTTGCAGTCTTTGGCGTAGACGTCTTGGTGGTTCTTGTAGACGGTCTTCGTGATCTTCGTTGTCCAGACACCATCAGTATCTTTAACGACCTGCCGCAGATAGAAGTTCTGAATTGGCATATGGTTGTTGCCGTACGTGAACTTCCCACGCACAGAGTCAAAGTTGGCAGACTTCATTGCTGCGCGCATTTCATCCTTCTTGGATGTGTCGCCCGTGACGGCATCAACTGCGGACTTAATCAGCATGATAGAGTCGTAGGCTTGCGCAGCGTAGAATGATGGATACTTGCCATATTTCTTCTTGAAGCCGCTCACGAACTTCTTGTTCGCAGGNGTATCAAGGTCNGGNCCCCAGAACTGNGTGNTCTCAGAACCAAGAACNCCTTCCATCTTTGCCGCCTGAAGTTTNGNCAGCGCAATGGAGTCAACAGTGAAGACTGTNTAGAGCGGCAGCTTCCCTTGCAATCCGGCCTGCTGGTACTGCTTGATGAANGCACCACCAGCNTTGCCGGGGTAGAAGACAAAGATGCCTTCTGCACCAGANGCTTTGGCCTTTGCCAATTCAGCTGAGAAGTCAAGCTGTGCNTCTTTACCCCACTTTGTGAAATCCTTGCCCTTGAGCTCACCTTTGAAGGTTCGCTCAACACCAGCCACCATGTTCTTACCGGCAGCGTAGTTCGGAGCCATAATGTAGAGTGATTTTACGCCCTTTTGGTTGAGCACTTCACCCATTGCCATAGGAGTTTGGTCATTCTGCCAAGACGTCGAAAAGAAGTTCTCGTGGCACAGTTTGCCGGCTAGGGGTGACGGACCAGCATTCGCAGAAATCAGGAACTTGCCTGAATCCAATACTGTCTTGCGAGAGGCGAGCAGGACGTGTGACCAGATAAAGCCGGCAACAAAGTCGACGTCATCTTTCTTGACGAGCTTATCTGCCTTCTGCTTACCGATTTCGGGCTTAAAGCCGTCGTCTTCAAGAATCAACTCGACCTTCTTGCCACCCATCTTGCCGCGAATGTGTTCCATGGCGAGATTGACGGCATCGCGCATGTCGTTGCCGATAACGGCAGCGCTGGTCGTCAGTGTTGTGATGAAGCCGATCTTGACGGAGTCGGCTGCCATTGCCGGCGTCGCAACCAATGCCAGGCCGGCTACGAGTGTGGAAAGTTTGGTTTTCACTGGTTCCCTCCCGGGGGCTTTATTAACTCTTGGACGTCCCATCAGTGCCAAGGCCCACTGGTGAGCCAAGCATGTCGGGATTATGCAGATTTCTGATATCTTCGCCAAGCGCTTACCGCAACGGTCGCAACCAAGATTGCTTGAGAAGTCCTGTTTCCTTAACGGCGAAGACAAAGCCCTACAAAGGCGGCAAAGCTGTGTCTCTGTAGAGCCAGTCAAGTTCGCGGTTCCAGTCTTCGGGAGTCTTGGAAGCCATGATTTGGTCCCGCATTGAGGCTGCTCCGCCACATGGATGGTAGATGTGATGGCCAATCAATCTTGATCCCATCTGCACGCTGGCCGTTCGCGAAAATCGCTTGTTCCTGTAGTTCAACAAGGCGGTCGTGATATCATTTTCGGTGGAGATGCAGTCGGCAAGGACNACGGCGTCCTCTAGCGCCATACACGCNCCTTGTGCAAAATATTGCANCATCGGGTGCGCAGCATCACCNAGAAGCGTCACACGCCCANTNACCCAGTGGTCATTNGGGTCTCNGTCGCAAAGTACCCAGAGTTTCCAATCNTCNCCATGCTCGATGATTTGCTGCGCCATTGGGTGAACGTGCTCGAATCCACGACGCACCTCCTNTTTATCGACAGAAACGCCAGCAACCGCCTCTGTGACGTCGTTNTGATAAGTCACGACAAGGTTGANTACNTCANCACCCTTGAGTGGGTAATGAACGATGTNGCATTTCGGGCCAGCCCAAAGTGTAGCCGCATTCCATCTAAGGTCTTTAGGCATTCGATCAGTCGGAATAACCGACCGATAGGTCGTATGGCCCGAAACGCGCGGTGGTCCATCCGCAATCACGGCCTGGCGAATTTGAGAGTGTAAGCCGTCTGCGCCTATGAGCGCTGCACCTTCAATCTGGCTGCCATTTCCAAGTTNGGCACTTACACCATTAGCAGTTTGATCAAAGTCGCGAACTTCACTTTGTGTGCGTAACTCGANAANGNCGGACTGCTGGCANGCCTCCAGAAGGNCGGAGTGGAGATCCGCNCGATGTACAACCGCATACGGNTTTCCGAAGTGAGCACGAAATTGGTCGCCAAGGGGGATATGGCAAATCTCTTGGCCACTGAGACCATCCATGAGACGAAGCTGCTCTATATATANGGCTCCGAACCGGGNTTGGTCCCCAATGCCAAGACGGTCAAAACAGTGGAACGCATTGGGTGCGATCTGAATGCCGNCACCNATTTCTCCAAAGTTGCGCGCCTGTTCACATACGACGGTAGCAANCNTCTTTCTCGCCAGCGCAAGCGCCGCAGCAAGTCCNCCNATACCGCCACCAGCAATGAGAATTNGAATGTCGGCCATCATAGACCTCGCCCCTTGGATAGCCTTCTGAACGCCCTCTGTGATAAAAGCAGCGCCCTTGAACAACNCCAAGAATTAAGCGACTAAGTCTGACAATGCAAAAGCCGTAGCACCAACAAAGCGANGTTATTTGGTTTCTTCCGGTGNCCGATTATAGACGTCCTCGGTGCGGAGAATATCGTCTTCCCCGAGATAGGTGCCAATCTGTACCTCTACCAGCTCCAGAGGGACTTTCCCTGGATTCTCCAGTCGGTGCCACTGGGTGGCAAAGATGTAGACGCTCTCGTTCTCACGCACGAGCTTCTCAATCTCACCAATGGTGATAAGNGCCGTGCCCTGCACAACAACCCAGTGCTCCGAGCGATGGTGGTGCATCTGCATTGAGAGCTTGCCGCCTGGCTTNACATGCAGCTTTTTGACCTGGAAGCGTCCTCCGAGCGCGAGTGTCTCAAAGTAACCCCACGGCCGATAGTTCCGTAGGNGCTGTTCCTGCTCTTTCCGGTTTGACTGCCTGAGCTTTTGAACAACTTTGNTGACATCTTGTGAGCGGCTCTTNTCAGCGACTAACAAGGCATCGGGTGTGTCAACAATGACGAGGTTGTCGACACCAATGGTGGACACGAGTGAGCGTTCTGAATGAACGTAACATCCCTCAGTATCCTCCAGTANTGCCTCACCGCGGATGAAGTTACCTTTCTCATCCTGCGGGGCGATTTCCCAAAGTGACGACCATGAACCTACATCGCTCCAGCCAATGTCGAGCGGNAACATGGCTGCATTTGAAGTCTGTTCCATGACTGCATAGTCGATTGAAGTGTTCGGCGACTGGGACAGTGCAGCTTGGTCAAGGCGAATATAGCCGAGGTCCTCATGTGCAGCATCGAGCGCTTCGCGCGCAGCCTCGAGCACGCGCGGAGCAAGCCTGGCCATTTCATCGATAAAAGTCTTAGCGTGAAGCACGAAGATGCCGCTGTTCCAGAAATAGTTGCCAGCGGCCATATAGGTTTCAGCAACTGACTTTTCTGGTTTCTCGTAAAAGGCATCGACGTGATAAGCACCGCCGTTGAAACCTTCGAGCGCAGCGCCCTGTCGAATGTAGCCGTACCCGGTATGTGCCTCGGTTGGCTGAACGCCAAATAGAACAAGCTTACCTGTGGCCGCTACCAATGCGGCACGCTCAACAGAAGCGGCAAACTTATCAGCATCTTCGATCACATGATCAGATGGCATTACGACAAGAATGGCCTGCGGTGATTGCCTTATCGCTTGCAGCGCAGCAACAGCTATCGGCGCGGCTGTANTCCTTGCGATCGGCTCAAGCACAATAGCCTTGGCTTGAACATTGGCCTTTTCCAACTCTTCCGACACCAGAAAGCGATGGTCATTGTTGCACAAAAGGATCGGCTGCTCGAAACCTGCGGACTCGGGCAGGCGTTGGAGAGTGGCCCCTAAAAAACTGACGCCCTTATCGTCGAAGAAGTTAATGAATTGTTTCGGGTAAAGTGATCGGGATAACGGCCACAGCCGGGTTCCGGAACCACCTGATAAAATTACCGGCTGAATGAAAGTCATGTTGTGCAGCTCCGTCACAGTCGCAAGCCCACTCCAGGGTGTCGGCTAGCCGTTGTAGTTACCTGTTAANCACTGTCNATNACGATAAATTTCCCAGNAGATTAAACATAGAGGTCGGCAGCGTCATGAATNTGTTGTCCCGCATTCAACATTAAACTCAGCAAAGCCCAGTGAATGATGCAGCTTCAACTGATGATTGAAGGTGATAAGGATGCCGACTTGCAACGTCGAGTCGTTGGCTGATCCTTGACCTTGGTTGCTATCCGATGATCAAACTATGGAATGAGGACGCGCGCCCGTCAATTTAAGCGCAATTGAAGCACCGACAGANTGCAAGGGAGGATACATGGCAGGCCAGGAGAATGGGAATGCTGCATTCTACTTTGTAGACCGCCACATCATGGAAGGACGCGATAGCAAGGTAGCATTTGCTCAAGGCGGCCGTGCTTCCACATCTGGCGATCTCAAGCGTGATACCGACCGAATGGTTGATTTCTCCGCGAAGATTGGAGTCGGACGAGAAGCCAGAGCAGCCATCCTCGTGCTCGATTGCCTGGAATATCCAACATTGTTTTGGGGGAGCCTGAAAGCTGGCATCATCCCAGTATGTTTGAATACGCTGCTTTCAACTGAACAATATCGTCACATCCTCAATGACTGCCGCGCGAAAGTCCTATTTGTTTCGAGCGAGCTTATGGAAGTTGTTGCGCCAATTCTTGGCGGGCATCCAACAATCGAGCACATCTACGTGGTTGGAGGATCGGTCAGTGGACGACAATCTTTCGAGCGGGAGTTCGCCAACTGCGCGAGCGGTAAGATGGTTGAGGCAAGCGCAGATGAAACTGCCTTTTGGCTCTACTCATCCGGTTCGACATGCATGCCCAAGGGTGTCATGCATGTTCACTCAAGTCTGAAAGGCACGTCTGATACATTTGCCAACCAGGTCATGGGAATACGCGAAGACGATGTTGTATTCTCCGTCGCAAAGCTTTTCTTTGCCTATGGTCTCGGAAACGGCATGACATTTCCAATGTCTGTCGGCGCTACCGCCTTACTATACCCGGGGCGACCGACGCCTGATACTGTTGCGGAGATATTGGATACGCACAAACCGACGATCTTTTATGGATTGCCGACGCTCTACGCGGCTATGCTTGCAGCCTACCAAGATCAGGGGCTGCTGGGGGCGGAGCGACTTCGCATGTGCGTCTCTGCCGGCGAAGCCCTGCCTCAAGATATCGGAGAGCGCTAGAAAGCACTCACAGGGGTAGACATTGTTGATGGTGTCGGCTCAACCGAGATGCTGCGTATTTTCCTCAGCAATTTTCCGGGGGACGTTGCCTATGGTACGTCAGGTCGAGCCGTACCAGGGTATGATGTCCGCTTAGTCGATGAAGATGGGAACGACGTCGATGATGATGACGTCGGAGAACTGCTTGTCAAAGGTGACACCGCGGCAACCTCCTACTGGAACCAACGCGAAAAATCTCGTGCAACTTTTCTTGGTGAATGGACGAGAACTGGGGACAAATACACGCGTCGACCGGACGGCCGTCATGTCTACTGCGGTCGAACAGACGACATGTTCAAGGTCAGTGGGATCTGGGTGTCGCCTTTCGAGGTTGAATCAGCCTTGATCACACATGATCGCGTGCTCTAGGCAGCAGTTGTTCCGAAGGAAGATGACGACGGCCTGACCAAGCCAAAAGCGTTTGTGATACTTAAGAATGTCAGTGCCGATGCAGATGATGCGCTGTATGAGACTTTGAAAAACCATGTGAAATCAGAGATTGGTCAGTGGAAGTATCCCCGCTGGATTGAGTTCGTCAACGATTTGCCCAAAACAGCTACCGGCAAAATCCAACGTTTCAAGCTCCGCGATTAGTCCGTGTCGCGGAGCCGTGCGGCAGACCTTTGAGGTGTCCCGCAGTAGTGACGTCTGCAATAAAGTATAGGAAGTCAAGATGAGCTGGCAGCCAGGGCAGATCAATAAGCGTCAGATAGGTGGTGTTGCATTAGAATGCCTTTGTATCGGTCCTGCACCGAGCGAGGCTCCGACAATCGTCATGCTGCATGAAGGCCTGGGATGTATTTCGATGTGGCGAGACTTTCCCGAGAAGGTTCACAAAGCAACCGGCTATGGAGTGTTTGTCTATTCTCGTCAGGGATACGGCGGTTCAGATCCGTGCGAGCTCCCGCGACCCGTTGATTACCTGCAGCGCGAGGCGCAATTTGTCTTGCCATTAGTGCTGGACGCCATCGAATTTCGCAGCGGCATACTGTTTGGCCATAGTGATGGCGGGACAATCACAGGGCTTTATCTCGGCATGCATCAGGACCACTGAGTTCGTGGGCTGATCCTTATGGCGCCTCACTTCTTTGTCGAACCCGAGAATCTCGAGACTATTGCAGCAGTAGAAAAAGCTTTCGAGGTAGATGGGTTGCGCGACCGACTGCGGCGACACCATGACGATAACGTTGATTGTGCATTTTGGGGATGGAGCAAGGCCTGGAAGAAAATGGGAAACGCGGGTTGGGACGTGCGCGATGCAATCGCGTACATTCGAGTGCCGGTCCTTTACATCCAAGGTGAGGATGATGCCTATGGTTCCACCGCACAAGCAGAAGCAGTCGTTGATGAATGCTACTCTCCCGTTGATGTCGAGCTTCTTCCAAACTGTCAACACTCACCGCATTTGGAGCAACCGGAGAAGACGCTGTCCCTCGTAACGGACTACGTCACACGTTTCAATCGCATTGAGAATGCAACAATTTCAGCTGCCTAATGGTGAGTTTTGGACCAGAAGTTCGCAAGAGTTTTCCGCTTCCGGTATGGCCTCACCGCCCTGGTGAAAATGAGCGACCAAAGGAAGACCTTAGATCCCCCGTTAGTTCCAGCCTCGACCTTCAACTGAGTTCAATGAATTGGGCTTCGCACGATGCGTATCTCTATGGATTTTTCCTGTACCGATGGGGATACTACTGGGAGGCTCACGAGATATGGGAGCCAGTCTGGATGCAGTGTCCGCCCAATTCGATTGAGCGGCTCCTCTTGCAGGCCATCATCCAAATTGCAAACGCTGCTTTGAAAGAGAGCCAGCACAAAACCAAAGCAGCAACAAGACTGCAGTCTATAGCTTTAGAATTGCTTCGAGAGGTTATTGTTAGGCGCAACGGAGCCTGTGTGAGTGACAGTTTTCTGGGTGTTGAGCTTGAGGAGCTCGAAGGCCAACTGCAGCGTGTAGTCTAATTTTGTTGCCGGGTTCGACGTTTAAGGAGCGATTGTGCGCATAAATCTAGGCCGCATGATCATAACTGCTGGCAATGATAATAGATTGTCAGCAAATCATGACGCAGTCGCGGACCTCAATTGCTTAGGGCGCGCAGTCGACACATTGTGGGACTGATGGATTGAACTTCAGGCGCTTTTCCGCGATGCTTTCGCCACAGTCAACGCAATAGCCAAATTCACCTTCATCAATGCGGACGAGCGCAGCTTTAATTCTTTGCAGATCGCGCTCCCGATTGCGCTCGGTTACAAGTGCCATCGCCTGCTGCTGGATTGCATCTATGCGGGAAACACGCCCCACGCTTGATTGATCGAGCTCGACGGCGGCGCGCGCTTCCGCAGACATCTCGCTGTAAGCTTCCAACTCTTTACGACGCTGCCGAAGCAGGCTGCGGAACTCTTCGATCTTCTCTGGCAGCAATAGTCCTCACTCCCCACTTTCCATTGACCAAACACTATACCTGGCCGAGCCAACACATCGGCAAGCAATTAACGCTTGGTAGTCGAGTAAGGTCTCGAAAAGGAAACTAAACGGCTCTGTTCGGCTCTGATGTAGTTTTCCCTTCTAACTCCTGGCGCCGGCGAGGCATTGGCGGGGCGTAAGTCGCTCGCCGTCACGTTCAATCATGCGG
>NZGY01000124.1 GCA_002689605.1 Filomicrobium sp. | reverse complement strand
GAGGTCGATTGAGCTGTTTGTTGCCCTCACGCGTGAGGGCAACAAACAGAAAGACAAGGTGGGTCAGTTTGAAGGTGCCGTTGACAACTGTCCGCACTCGTGAGAGACGGCGACACTGTTATTGTACAAACACAAGGCATATTGTGGCCAAATGCAAAGACACTGACCATTACAAGCCTGCGTTCCATTAGCGAGCACGACGGCCGTCTTTGGATACCTGGTAGAGTTTGGGTCAACGCACCGTTTCAGACGCTTGCCGTTGGAGGATGGAAATTGCCACTCCTAGTGGACGATCAGAGCCGCTATCTCGATAGAACAGCGCTACACCAAATAATCCGAGACAGTGAGATGAAACGTCGACGCCAAGCGGGCACTAAACGCTGACCGATATAGCCCAACAACAGAAAAGTATTCTGCGACTGCGATAAGTATCTGAGAGGACTTTTTTTCGGTTGGCGGCTCGCCGTGCCCAACGCAAATCGCACAAGCAGGCACAAATTGAAGCCTGACGATTTCAGACTAGTTTGCGCCTGCCCAAAGACAGTATATCGGCGATCGCTGGAGAGCCCAGCACAACCCTNTAGTAATGTGCTGACATCGTATTCAGTGANGCCTGCATAGGCGGAGCGAACTTGGTCAAGTCGATCCCCTTCACAGCAGCCTTGTACTCTTCCAGCGTCGGAGTACGTCCAAGTATTGCGGACAACACGACTACGGGCGTCGAACCGAGCAGGGATTCTCCCTTCTTGGTCTCAGAGTCTGCAACGACCCTCCCCTGGAACAAGCGGGTCGAGGTTGCCAAGACGGTATCGCCTTTCGCTGCTTTCTCCTGGTTACCCATGCAAAGGTTGCAGCCGGGCCGCTCGAGATACATGATGTTTTCGTATTCGGTACGAGCCGTTTCTTTCGGCGCCGTATCGTCGAATTCGAAACCACAATATCTCTGCAGGATCTCCCAGTCGCCCTCTTCCTTCAATTCTTCAATGATATTGTAGGTTGGCGCGGCGACAACGAGAGGAGCTTTGAACTCAACCTTGCCGAGTTCTTCCTCCAAGTTGCGGAGCATCTGGGCAACAATCTTGATATCGCCTTTGTGCACCATGCATGATCCGACGAAACCAAGATCCACTTTCTTCTCAGCGCGGTAATATGAAATCGGCCGGATGGTGTCGTGAGTATAACGCTTCGAGATATCGGCGTTATTGACATCCGGATCTGCGATCATCGGTTCGTCGATCTCTTCAAGGTCTACAACAACCTCTGCAAAATACTTGGCATTGCTATCTGGCTTCAATGCAGGTTTCTCGCCTGATTGAATCTGCGAGATCCGTTTCTCGGCTATATCAACGAGCCCTTTCAGCATTTGAGGCTCGTTATCCATGCCCTTGTCGATCATAATCTGAATTCGATCACGGGCGATCTCCAAAGACTTAATAAGCGTCTCATCTTCTGAGATGCAGATCGACGCCTTGGCCTTCATCTCTGCCGTCCAGTCAGTAAATGTGAAAGCCTGATCGGCGAGCAGCGTACCGATGTGGACTTCGATGATGCGGCCTTGAAAGACATTGTCGCCAAATTGCTGCAGCATCTGAGCCTGCGTAGCATGGACCACATCACGGAAGTCCATGTGATCGCCCATTTTGCCTTTGAACGTCACTTTTACCGACTCCGGTATCGGCATTGTTGCCTCACCGGTTGCGAGCGCCAAAGCTACTGTTCCAGAGTCTGCGCCGAAGGCTACGCCTTTTGACATCCGCGTATGGCTATCACCGCCAATGATGATCGCCCAATCATCAACAGTAATGTCATTCAGCACCTTGTGGATCACATCCGTCATGGCGTGATACACGCCTTGCGGATCACGACCGGTGATAAGGCCGAACTTGTGCATAAACGCCATGAGCTTTGGCGTATTAGCTTGCGCTTTGACATCCCAAACGGATGCCGTGTGGCAGCCAGATTGGTAAGCACCATCAACAATTGGCGACAAAACAGTTGCAGCCATCGCCTCAAGCTCTTGCGCAGTCATTGGGCCCGTCGTGTCCTGGGAACCGACAATGTTCACTCTAACGCGAACGTCTGAGCCTGCGTGCAATACTTTGCCTGGGGCGACCCCAACAGCGTTCGCGTTGAATATCTTTTCAACCGCTGTTAGGCCCTGACCTTCGTGGCAAACTTCTTTTGCCGGTGCGAAGACCCAAGGCGCCTCAATGCCAAGGGTCTCGGCTGCGAACGTCTGCAGCTTCTTGCCGAAGACGATGGCGTAAGATCCACCGGCCCTCATGAACTCTAACTTCTGAGGCGTGAACGAAGACGTCATGTCGACGAGCTCTTCATCGCCCGCCTCATNGTAGAGCTTCTTTTTCTTGGTGTTGATTGTCATGACGGTGCCGGTCTCGACCGAATAACGCTGTTCGAGGATCGGGTTGCCGTCATTGTTTAGGATTGGATTGCCATCTTCGTCCTGGACCTTCACCCAGTTCTTGAGATCGACACCGATTCCACCTGTCACACCAACGGTCGTCAGAAAGATCGGTGAAATACCGTTCGTGCCGGCTACGACTGGCGCGATGTTGACGAATGGCACGTAAGGGCTCGCCTGCTTGCCAGTCCAGAGCGCCACATTGTTGATCCCAGACATGCGAGACGAGCCAACGCCCATCGTGCCCTTTTCTGAAACCAGCATCACGTGCTTGTCCGGATGTTGAAGCTTTAGGGCATTGATCTCTTGCTGGGCTCGCTCTGACATCATTGATTGACCATGGAGCTCACGATCTGCACGTGAGTGTGCCTGATGGCCCGGCGACAGAAGGTCCGTCGATATATCTCCCTCAGCGGCGAGATAACTGACGACCTTAATTTCTTCCTCGACTTCAGGAAGCTTGGTGAAGAATTCTGCGTTGGCATAACTCTCGAGAACATCCTTCGCGACTGGGTTCCCAGCCTCGAAAGCTGCCTTAAGCCTGTCTGTATCCGCTTCGTAGAGGAAAACCTGGGTTTTCAGTACATCAGCGGCGTCTCGGGCGATGGAAGCGTCGTCGCCCAGCGCAAGATCAATCAGCACCTCGACGGACGGCCCGCCTTTCATATGCGATAGCAGTTCAAACGCAAATGGCGTTGAGATCTCTGGAACAGATGCCTGCCCGAGGATGATCTCTTTCAGAAATCCAGCCTTCTCACCGGCGGCACTCGTGGTACCAGGCAGGGTGTTGTATATGAAGTACTTCAGGCTATCGGCTCTGTGCGCACTATCAGCGTTCTTGATGTTCGCAATGACTTCTTTAAGCAGCCCACCGTCTTCGATCGGCTTAGGATTCAAGCCTTGTGCTGCACGCTTTTCAATCTCGTCCAGGTATTTTGTATATAAGCTCATTGTCGCCCCAGCTTTTGAGTGTCAGCGGTTGCTTCTGAACCGGCGCGCAAATGCGTCAAGCGTACCGGAAAAGAGTATTTCAAGCCGCATGAGTAGTTCAGCCGGGAATGGCTGGCAAGGTGTTTCTAGCCAGTTGATAAGTCAGACTTTTAGGCAACTTAGCTCCGTGACCTTTCACCTCCATTCCGAGCCTGGACGGTGACGAGAGTTCTGCCAAATCTGGGCTCCCCATACTGGAAGGGTCTTGGGCATACCAAACCAGGGAATGAGCAAAAAAGTCCAGCGAATATATGAGATTACCTAATTGACCAGCGCGGCGGCTATAGATGTTGATCAATATCAAGTCTTGGCCGGGCCCGGCATGCTAGGTGAGCATTATGAGCACCATGATCAAAGGCGGTTACACCGCACTGAAGAGATTTAGCAACCCTGGCAAAAACGTGTTCTGGGCGTGGACCGTCTATCAAACTATCAAGGGGTTGCTAATGACATCTCTGATCTGGTTACCGTTATTCTGGCTATGGACAGGTTAGCTTGGGATAGAATTCAGTCTACTTTCGCGTGCTGGATCCTGGTTTGACTCTATTCGACAACGGCAATGCCATCTGAGACGGCTTTCTGTCCTAGGTGATTCAGTACGGTGAATCCGATTACACTATCCTTTGGCTCGTCAAGCGAAATCTTGATCTCTTGGCCGGGGATAACCACGGCGCTAAAACGACTAAACAGTCGCTTCAGCTGGCCTGGATTGCCCCCACACTGGGCCCTTACCACTTCACGACCAACCAACGCCCAAGTCGCTGTGCCGTGAAGTATGATGTCAGGCAAACCTGCGGCTAGGGCAACCGCCCTTTCTGTGTGGATCGGATTCCAGATATCAGCACATTCGGAATAGATATGCGGCATCTGCCTTGCAATAAGAATTCTATCGCTTGCCTGCTCTATTCCGCTCGCTTCAGGTAGTCGCGGAACTGCTTCATTGCTGATTTCCCCGCCAACTATATCGACGTCCCGAATAATTCTGGTTGTCCATGATGTGACAAGCACTTCACCACTATCGCGCTCGATTGTTTGAAGCTTAATTGTGTTATGTGCGCCTGCCCGAGCCTGGCGAACCCCGGTAACAGTCCCAATGGTTTTCAACTTCATCCCAGGCCGGATCGGCTTATGGAAAATTGAGTCTTTTGTGACGTGGACGCCCCGGACTTTTTCAGCTGCCTCTATTTGAAAGGCTTCATAGGCCAAGTCTCCACTAACGACGGGCCATTCCAGTGAGACACAGAATTGCGGTGGGGCTATGATACCTCCCTCGCGAGCGTCATCGAATACATAAGTGCTCGTGTCATCAATTCCGGCAGCGTAAGCGAGAGCTTTGCGCGCCGTCATATCGACGTGATGTACGTCGAGAACTTTACCGACGGCACTACTGTGGACAGGCATTCAAGCACTCCAAGATGAAACCCGGCGGTTCGTATTTCCGAGCCGTGTATCGATTATACTCGCCACCAAGTCGCGTCATTAAGTGGGTCGTTCGGATTTAGCTCAATGGTCGGTTTGGACCTGGGTGCAATTGCCATCGCTTCCCAGAATTGTCGTCCGCTCATTACGTTTACCTTAGTTGCCAATCGCTTCATAGAATTGCGAAGCTTTCGGTCGCTGGTCAAAAACACGCTTACATCAAGTGCCTCGCACTCAGCAACGATGCGACAGTCGTCGATATCAGAATGATGCGCGCTCAAAGCATTGGTCCGAAAAATGATGTCTGCAGTGTTTGACGGTTGGGTCAATTCCTGAAGATGGAACAGGCTCCAATGCGCGTGATCAGTCAGCCGCTCTTGAGATGAGATTCTGGAATATTCCGCACGCACTGTCGGCGTAATACAGAAGATCGTCTCCTCACCCCGATAGATAAAGCAGCGTGCGAGCGCAATCTTCTCAGCTACGGTCCTGCCCGTAGGCGGTCGATCAAAACTGCCCAGAGCATCTATGAGATAGGACAGGGAATTCGAGTCTAGTGCAACCTTGTAAGCTAGAAGATACATTCGCTACCCGGTTTTCAAGCCTGCGCCTTATCTCGCTATCGACCATCGGCTTCACTGGTTAGGTTGTGCAGGCTAAGAGATCGTTGGTGACCGCACTCAGTCGTATCGCTGCCAATAGAAGCTATAAAGAATAACCAACAGGGTTACCAATTGCCTACAGAACCATTACACGCAGATCAACGTTATACTCACGAGCCGGTCTTGGCTCGGCCGGAAAAAGAACGGTTCGGGCTTAACACGTGCGGCACCTTCTCTATTCAATCAAAGAGCCAGTAGTGTGCTCGCGTTGCGCTGATGAATTTGGAGGCGGCGATACGGACGCGGCCTCCCTCCGAGACTATACGACCCTTGACGTTGGCTTTACCGACAAGGGCATGCAGGTATGGTGCAGACGCCATGACACAAACGTCGTGCACATCGACTTTGACGGCCTCCGGCCAGCAGCCGACTTTCGCTGCCTTGAACGCAATAAAGATTGAAGTGTGATGGATGTCTGATCGCGCCACGTTTCCAAAGAAGTCGCTACCTGAAGGCTACGTGGGCAACATGGCATCGACATCGCACTTGTTTCTGCTCATTGTGGCAGGGCTTGCCTGGGGGGCGACGTACTCACTTGCGAAGAGTGCGACCGAAGGTGACGTGCATCCCGTTACGCTCAACTTCTGGCAGACATCATTTGGGTTCGTAGCACTGCTTGTTTACACTTTGTTGCGGCGTCGAAAGCTGCCGACGACTCGTCCACACCTTCAATTTTACATCATCGCAGGAGTGCTCGGCACGGTTGTGCCCGGCATACTTTACTTCATTGCAGCGCGTCATCTACCGGCAGGCATACTGGCGATCACCATAGCGACAGTCCCAATGCTCACGTTGATCGTTTCACGCGCGTTTGGCATTGAACGTATTTCTCTTTCGCGATTATTGGGCATTTCGCTCGGAGCAGCTGGTATCTTTCTCATTCTCTTACCGGATACGAGTCTGCCGAATGCTTCNGCTGCGCCATACGTTCTTCTAGCGGTTGCTTGCGCATTCTGTTACGCGATCGAGAATATCNACATCGATTTGAGAATGCCAAAAGGCGAAGCACTCACCATCCTCTGCGGAATGCTCGCAGTTGCATCNCTTATCACGGCCCCCATTGTTATCGCGCTTGACGCCATTTGGTGGCCACGTTGGCTCCTTGGTGCTGTTGAATGGTCAATCATTGGAATGGCGCTCATAAATGCTTTCGCTTACGGCACGTTTGTACATCTGGTGACCACAGCTGGTCCGGTCTTTGCCAGCCAGACAGCCTACGTTGTCACTCTGTCAGGAGTAGCATGGGGCATGATTATCTTTGGAGAAAGCCATTCGCCCTGGGTCATAGCGGCAAGTGCCTGCATGATGGTGGGCTTGTTTCTTGTCCGACCACGCGAAGTGACGATAGAGCGAAATTTAGATAAGGCGCCATAACACGATGCTCACAACTTTTGAATGTCCGCAGTGCGGCATGCCATTCCTGCTGCAGACCAATGAATCCGGATCCNGCTTTGCTGCCGTCGACCGGGATCTCTGGATCGATACGTGTCTCGATAACGATGTAGACCGAGATCACGCAGTGAACGGCAAAGCCGATATAAGTGACTGCGCGTCTCGAACCTGCGTTTACGTCCAAGAGGCAGCCTCACGCGCCGAACGCGCCAGTTAAGACAACATAACTACTTTTCGACAGCAACCTCATCAATCGCAGAAGCGTAGTCGCAGTTACTGTCGGTAAGCCGAGGCGACACTGCCAATACTTCAAGTGCCAGTCGACGAACCCCGGGTTTGGTCGTATGCTAGGTNACGCCGTGGCTAAGCAGATGGCTGACGTTTGCAGCAGGCTCNGCAGTCTGTTTCTACGCCTACAACTTCCCTGGATGGATCGAAATGAAGCTTGTCAGAGACCGCCGTGCCTGTGAACATCCCGACCTTCTAACAGGAGATCTCAACGACTCAGCGATTGCTTGGGTAGGTGATCAACACTATCGCTCCGTGTTCACTCCGAAGGGAAACCCGGAAACGCCCTTACTCGGCATTTATCCCATGGGCTCTCCGTGCGATCAGAGCTTGGTACCTATGTTTGACCTTGCCGCCGAGATGCTCGCCGAAAATGTTGCCCGGCCATGTATCAGGTGCCTTTCTCCGGTTTCACCGATCACCGGGGCATGGAAGCGTCGGGCCAAGGCTTTTCCAACGCTTACAAGTTTACGACTGCCTGGACGGTTCAAGGCACGATCGGCCTCATGACGCCATTTGGAATTGTTGCCAGCGGCGGATGCGATAAGACCTTCCCAATGCTGATACATACAATGGGAATCGAGCCCTATCGCNACATTCCGTGGGCATTACTGCACTCCGGCCATCGCTCGGTAGGGAAACTTCCCGATGGTCGCGAGGTTACGATTGGTGATCTCGCCATGACCCGTATTCGGCACACGAACGGCGACGCCGATGATGCCGAACTTGAACTCGTTCGCCGGCATATCGTGACTGATGTTGGGGTTTGCGAGAACTTAGCTTCCGCGATGTCCAACTATGTTGCCTTGTGTTGCGGTGGTTTCATCCTTGCAGGCGAAGATCTCCACGCCGCCAACACGGAAGCGCGCCTGGACCTCACGCGCAAAACCATGACGCTGTATCGAAACGCGCTCGAGAAAGGCATTGTGCCAGCAGATACAATCGGTCCAGAAAATTTTCAGAATTTTGTCCGTGCCATAGCGTTGTTTGGCCTCTCTACCAATCTGCCTTTGCATCTGCCTTGGATGACGCGATCCTGGGGCATCGACTACACACCGTCTAGCATTTGGCAGGAAATGGCAGAAATGCCCTGGATCAGCGATCTACAGCCTGTCGGCAAGTATCCCGTCAATCACATCGGAGCAATGCTGCCCAGCGTCGTAAAGTATCTTGTAGCTGAGAATGTCTTGAACGACGTAACGTCTATCTTTGGTCCAAAATTGTCAGAGCTATACAAGGATGTTCCNGACCTTGACTTTGGTGCGCAATCCATCTTCCGCCCAGTCGACAAGCCCATGGCATTCCAACCTCAAATCGTCTTTTATCGCGGCAACCTTTGTCCTGGTGGGGCCTGGGTGAAAGAGTCCGAATCTATGCGCTATAAGAGCACTTACAAGGTGCATATGTGCGCAAGCCAGGCTGACTTTTTTTAAGGATACCGCGAACGCAACCAAGCTTGCTATAAAGACCTGCTACGTCATTACCGGTGACCGTTCGACGATCGAACTTCTATCAGCCAACTTTGCGATCATGGTGGCCCTAAACGCGGATCCAGATCTCGATGTTGCATTACTGACGGATCAACGAACATCCGGCTTTGCAGGTGCCCGCGCGAAGGCCGCGTATCATCTCCCGCGCAACCGACTGCGCCAGCTCCGAACAGGCGATACAGTCTGTTTTGCTCCTGAATCCAGGCAGATCGACCTAATAGACCAGGACGGAAATTCAATGGACGCAGAAATGGATCAACGGGCTTCCACCTACGTCGAACCTGAGTGGCCAAAGACGGGGACAATCAAGGACCTTATCAATGCCCACTTAAGCGATGCGGAAGACGGCTGCGCAATCTACTAGATTGACGACGCAGCAATTGAAAATGAGTTGCGTGCAAGGTGAGAGGGATAGAGCCTATCTGTCTACTAGTGCAGACTGTTGTCGGGTTG
>NZGY01000123.1 GCA_002689605.1 Filomicrobium sp. | reverse complement strand
GACAAGTGCCTGAAAATCCTGAGCCTTCATGGTATCCTCGCTGGTAAAGAACCGTCTGTTAGCAAGGTCTCACAACATTCAGGCAGAACAGAGCCGAGTAAATTCGTTGTAACTGAGTTCACAGTTTTAAGACGATAGAATGCGGCGACCAATAATATCCTGGGCTGCTTTGAAGTCTTTGCCGTCATCGACATCATTCAACTCGTCGGCGAGACCTAAACGCAATCCGGAATATTGCCGGTTTAGGCTGTCTATTGTGTCTTTGAGAGTGAATTCAGTTGACCAGCGCACATCTTTGAAGGCCCTCGGCAGGTAGCGCTGTTTGGATATTCCCACCAACCAAAAGCCACCATCCGGAGTGGGGCCGAAGATATAGTCATGTTGTTTTAACATGTGAAATGCATCCGCAACATGATGACCTTGAACACCGGGTATATCAGTTCCGATTAAGACAACAGGTCCTGTTGGTTGAATGGTCATGGCTCGGCGCATGCGTTCACCGAGATCACCCTGGCCTTGTGTTGTGCGAAGCGCATGCCGGGGCCAGAACCGATTATGGACCTCGGTATCCGGGCTAATACTCAGGACGGTGCGCCAGAGTTTCGTGGAAGATAGTCGGGCAATTACGCTCTGGCACGTGTGGCGATAGAAGTTGGTTGCGGCAGCGCTGCCGATATCGCGTGACAGACGGGTTTTCACACGTCCGGCAACAGGTGACTTTGCCATAATGATGAGCTTGCGTTCGCAAACCATTCTGCGCTGGCCTTTGTCTTTTTTGTGCTAATTGTAGAGCTTCTCGATATGCCGGATCGGCACTCGGCAATAGTACATGAGCAGGCAGGCCCAGTTCCGCATCACGCGCTTTACGTATCCGTCGCGCTTATAACGGATGGCGCTGGTGATGGCGCCAGATCGCAGAATTACAAGCCGTGAACGACCGATCCGTCTGTTAATGTCGACGTCTTCCAACAAGGGGATCGGACTGAAGCCACCGATCTTCTGATATAGCCGCCTTGGGATGAGCAGTCCCTGGTCGCCATAGGGCATGCGAAACAGCGTGCATCTGCAGGCGACACCTGCTTCGATCAAGCGTGGTAAGACACCAAGATCATCCAATTCGAACTTAAAGGCGGCAGCTGTCTCAGGTCTTTGGCCTGTGTCCACCCGCTCGATGAACGTTGCAACTTCGTCCTCCCAACCTGCATCCAAGACAGTGTCAGCATGGAGAAACAGCAACCATTCGGCCTTAGCGTCCTCGGCTCCAGCCTTGAGCTGAGTACCTCGCCCCTGGCTGGTTCTTATGATTGTTGCACCGGACGCTTCAGCAATTTCAAGCGTGCGGTCCGTTGAGCCACCATCGACGATGATAACCTCGCGTACGCAACCATTGACGACGCCGGGCACAAGGGCAGTTAGGCAGGCAGCCAAACCTGACGCAGCATTGTGAGTGGGAATGACGATAGAAATCATCGGATTGCAGGTGCCGTTAACGCCAGAAGAACAAACAAAAATTGGAATGAGTTCGCTTCATTTTGTTCTTGTCTTGTTCTCTTTTGTTCTCTAGTAATGGTCCCGTAAGCTGAGCAGGCCGAGGTTGCGATGAACACCGACTGCGACATTGACTTAGAGCCTGACTATAGAATTGTCGAGCATGAACGGCGTCGAGGCCGCGGTGCGCGTAGCAATGTTAGTGGACGTTACGAAGTAACAAAACGCGAAGACTTTGATGATGGGTGGGACACACTCGCGGATTTGGATGTGTTTCGCACGACCGTGCAACCGGAACAGGCAAAGTCGATTGTTGCGACGAATGACAGTCCGGACCTTTCGTTTGACCAGTCGATCAATCCTTATCGCGGCTGCGAGCATGGATGTAGTTATTGTTATGCAAGGCCATCGCATGCGCACATGGGACTGTCGCCGGGGCTTGATTTTGAGACGCGGATTTTTGCAAAGGTCAACGCTGCCGAGCTTTTAGAAGATGCATTAAGGCGAAAGCGTTACGTTCCCAAAACGATTGCACTTGGTGCAGTCACAGATGCTTATCAACCAGCAGAGAAGCAACTTGAGATAACGAGAGCGGCGCTGTCAGTTATGGAGCACTTCAATCACCCGGTTGGTATTGTAACCAAGTCGGCGCTAGTTGTTAGAGATATCGATATTCTTGCACGTATGGCAGAGAAGCAGCTTGTCAAAGTCGCACTTTCAGTGACGTCGCTTGACCGTCAGGTGGCGCGTAAGATGGAACCGCGTGCAGCAACGCCAGATCGAAGACTTTATGCGATAGAGCAGTTGGCTAAAGCGGGTGTGCCAGCAACCGTTATGGTGGCACCAATCATCCCGGGCCTCAACGATCACGAGATTGAAGGCATTTTGAAAGCTGCACGCGAGGCGGGTGCTGAGAGTGCATCCTACGTCATGCTACGACTGCCGCTTGAACTGAAAGAGCTATTTCGAGAATGGCTGATGACTGAGTTCCCCAATCGATCCGGTCGAGTTATCAAGCTTTTGCAGGGTATGCATTATGGCCGAGACTATAACTCCGAATTTGGCCATCGTCAGCGAGGAGCTGGACCCTTCGCGGAAATGATTGGCGACCGGTTCCGAAAAGCGCTTCGACGACATCAGCTGAATCAGAGGGAGTACAAGCTGCGCACGGACCTTTTTGAGGTGCCGTCTGCACAAGGCGAGCAGCTCGGTCTGATCTGAGTTATTGTGTGATGCAAAAATCAGAATTTCGCTGGGAATTGAATGTGTCGCCATCCAAGGCAAAGAAGGTATCACCGAGTTTTGATTTAGAATTGGAAGAACTCGGAGCCGCCGGTGGTTTGGTGTGCGGTGTTGATGAAGCTGGACGTGGTCCATTGGCCGGTCCCGTCGTAGCGGCGGCAGTAATCATCCCATCCGAAACGATGAAGATCCCGCTCGCTGGTAGTCTTCGAAAGCTGAGTGATTCAAAAGCGCTGAAGGAAGATATTCGTGCTGATCTCTATCTAGAAGTGACGCAAACGTTCGAGTACGTCATTGGAATTGCGGATGTCGCGCGCATCGATCGAGATAACATTTTACAGGCAACACTTTGGGCAATGAGAAAAGCCGTGTCGTTGCTGCCTAGAGAGCCCGATGCGGCATTGATTGATGGCAATCGGGATCCAGGGCTGCCTTGTCAAACACGGATGGTAATCGGTGGTGATGCAAAGTGCTTATCGATTGCTGCCGCTTCAATTGTTGCGAAGGTTGCGAGAGACCGAATGATGTCGGATCTCAGTTTGAAGCATCCGGAGTACGGGTTTGAGCAACACAAAGGTTACGGAACCAAGGCTCATCTGGAAGCACTTGGACGGTTCGGCCCCACACCGCATCATCGACGTTCGTTTCGCCCGGTCCGTTTGGCTTTGGGATTTGAAGACTAATGCTTTGGCGGACTCGCTCGTGCCAAGATGTTCGATGAGAATAAAAAAAGTTCAGTTGGTGAGAGCCAACACGAGCGGATAGTTGTCAACAAGTGCTGCAATAGTATCGTGCTTGATGATGCAACTCACGAGGCGAGTCAGGCCGTCGCATGGCCTCGAAATGAAGGGGTTTTAACTATTCATTAACCTATTAGGATTCAGGGTCTGGTCAGACCCGACGCTTGTCTATGTTGTGCCTAGTGTCAGGCCTCTTCAGTGTTTGAGTAAATCAGAGTTTGAGTATCATGCGTTCGGATCGTCGCCGGAAGAAGAACTTTCTCGCAAACCGCTTGTTGGTGGGCGATTGTCTGGAACAGTTAGCATCATTGCCGGATGCCTCCGTCGATCTTGTATTTGCGGACCCGCCCTACAACCTGCAGCTCGACAAAGATTTGCTTCGGCCCAACAACACAGTTGTTGATGGTGTGCATCAAGACTGGGACAAGTTTCAGGATTTCGCGAGTTATGATGCTTTTTGTCGAGCCTGGCTCGGAGAGTGCCGTCGGCTGCTCAAGCCTGATGGCGCCATTTGGGTGATAGGTTCCTACCACAATATTTTTCGACTCGGCGCAGCGTTGCAGGATCTCGGCTTCTGGTTGCAGAATGACGTAATCTGGCGGAAGACGAATCCAATGCCGAACTTCCGTGGGCGCCGCTTTACGAATGCTCATGAGACACTGATCTGGTCAGGACGCCAACAGTCATCGCGTGTTACGTTTAACTACGATGCTCTCAAGGCCGGCAATGATGACCTGCAGATGCGCTCAGATTGGCTGTTTCCAATTTGCTCAGGCCCGGAGCGCTTAAAAGACTCAAGTGGCCGGAAGGCACATCCAACGCAAAAGCCGGAAGCAATCCTCCATCGTATTATGATTGCCTGCACCAATCCTGGTGATGTCGTTCTTGATACTTTCTTCGGAACGGGAACGACGGGTGCCGTTGCCAAGCGTCTTGGACGGAAATGGATTGGTATCGAGCGTGATGCAGGTTACGCAAAAGACGCCGAAGCTCGCATAAAGCGAGTACAAGCGCTTTCCCCGGATGAGATAGAGCCATTGCCGACCAAGCGTACAGAGCCGCGCGTTCCGTTTGGCACCATTATTGAACTAGGTATACTTGAGCCAGGTACACGACTGGTCGATGAGCGCCGTCGATATCGAGCCGAAGTGCGTGCCGATGGGACGCTGGCACTTTCTGGAGAAGCTGGTGTCCGCGGATCCATTCACCGTCTAGGGGCCGAAGTGCAAGGCAAGAGTGCCTGTAATGGTTGGACGTTCTGGCACTTCGAAGCAGAAGGCAAACTCAAGCCGATTGATGTTTTGCGTGGTGAAGCACGTCGCCAACTTGGACTTAGCAACTTGTCAGCTCCGAAGGTTATCCTGACGCAGAAGTAGCGCAAAGCAGCTGGCGGTTTACTGGCCGAAGCTATGGTTTCGAGCGTCCGTTGCAGGCGGTCGCGGTAACGAAACACGTTGTGACGGAGTTGTCCATCAGCGCATTCCCGCGTAAATGTCTCTTCCGCCGGGAGGATACTACGTGACAATAAATAATCCTGAGACGGGTTCAAGGCTCGCGTTTGGGACGCTTATCTGTGCCCTTGCCCCTTTCTCACTTGGGTATTTCCTGTCGTATTTGTTGCGCGGCGCGAACGCGATTATTGAGCAGGACCTCGTCGCTGATATCGGATTGAGCCCTGCAGAGTTGGGATTGGTGACTGCGGCCTATCTGGGCGCGTTCGCTGTGTTTCAGCTCCCACTTGGTATTCTTCTCGACAAGTACGGTCCTAGGCGAGTTCAAACTGCATTGTTGAGCGTGGCTGCGGTCGGGACCTTGCTTTTTTCGATGAGCCAAAGTGCTGGAGCCCTGACCGCTGGCCGGGCAATGATAGGCCTTGGGTTTGCTGGCGGTTTGATGGCGAGTTTCAAGGCTGTCGTAATCTGGATCCCTGAGGAACGGCGTGCCCTCGCGAATGCCTTGGTTATGTCCTCTGGGGCCATGGGGCTTTTGCTGGCGACACAGCCTCTGGAGATTGTCACCCAGATTTATGGTTGGCGGAGCGTCTTTGTTGCCCTGGCCGCCGTCATTCTGCTGGTTGCATTGCTGATTTTCACCGTTGTGCCAGAGCGCAAAAGCAGTGCGCCAGCTCAGAGTTTTTTTGATCAATTCCGTGGTGTGGGAGCAATCTTTTCTGATCGTCGATATTGGGCGATCACGCCACTCCTTGCGACTACAGCTGGGAGCCACGTTGCGATTCAGACCCTCTGGGCCGGTCCTTGGTTGCGTGATGTTGGAGGACTCGGGCGCTCGGTTGTTGCCGAGCACTTGCTGATTATGGCGATGGCCTTTTTTGTTGGCATATTACTGACGGGCGTGGTCGCAGATTGGTTTGTCCGACGCGGGGTGAAGCTTCTGAACGTGATGATCTTCTTCACGTTGCTTTATCTGAGCTCTCAGGTCGGTATCGTTCTCGGAATTAATAACGAATTCATGCTGCCATTATGGTTCGTTTTCGGGATGCTCGGCCAGGTGGCTGTTCTCGCCTATCCTTGGCTCGCTACTCAGTTTGGAGCAGCGCAATCTGGTCGAGCTCATACGGCTGCAAACCTCGCTATATTCGGAGCTGCATTTAGTCTTCAGTACGTCATCGGTGCGATCATTGAATTGTTTCCAGCAGCGGCGTCTGGCGGTTACGCACCGCACTCGTATCAAGTCGCTTTTGGCGTGACATTGCTCTTACAGCTACTCGCGCTGGCCTGGTACTTCTTGCACCTGAGGCTGCTGAATATCGCTAGTGCCCCTTAATCCCGTGCATGATCACTTTACGCATCAGTGATGGCAAAGCTTGGCGATCAAGATCGCCGCGCGGAACCCAGCGGCAGCGCGGTGCATCTGCCCAGAATGTCAGTGCCGCGTCAGCCGGCACAACGGCCCGGTAAATGTCTATCTCAAGCCGGAAATGAGTGAATGTGTGCACCACAGTGCCAGGCACATGCCACCAGTCAGACTTTACCGGTGCAGTGCGCAGCGCTTCGCGGTGTGGCATGAGTTCGTCCTGCCAATCGGTGCCGGGAACCTCCAACATTCGTGCAAGCAGACCGGTGTCAGGCCGTTGCCGCAATAGAAGCTGGCCACCCTCTGACAATGCGACGAAGGCTACGCCATAGCGTGTCGGACGGTCTGACTTTGCAGCTTTGAGTGGCAGCCGTTCGGCAATACCCAACGCGTGTGCTGTGCACTGTGACTGCAATGGACACATCAAACACGATGGACGCTTGGGCGTGCAGACTGTGGCACCAAGATCCATCATGGCTTGCGCAAAGTCGCCGGTCCTCTGATCGGGGGTCAGTGTGGCTGCCAAGTCCCGAAGTTGCGTCTCGGACTGTGGCAATGCTTTTTCAACTGCAAATAACCGAGAGGTGACACGCTTGACGTTGCCATCGACCGGTGTGGCGTGAAGATCGAAAGCAATCGCTGCAATGGCAGCTGCCGTATAAGGGCCGACACCGGGTAACTTTAAGAGTTCCTTTTCGTCTGCCGGAAATTGACCACCGTGCTCTGTCACGACTGCCTGAGCGCAACTGTGGAGATTTCTTGCGCGAGAATAGTAGCCGAGACCTGCCCACGCCTGCAGCACACTTTCCTCGTCGGCCAAGGCGAGGTCAGATACAGTCGGCCATTGATCCACGAATTTCTCGAAGTAGGGGATAACTGCCTTAACAGTTGTTTGCTGAAGCATCACTTCACTAAGCCAAACTTTATATGGGTCCGGCATTTCGCCAGGACGGTAGCGCCATGGGAGTATTCGGGCCTCGTTGTCATACCACTGCAGCAGGACGGGGGCTGTGTCCCGACCAGCACGGGACAGACGTTGCTTGCTTGCAACAGTGCTCATCGCGTGGATCTCCAGGCTCAGGGCGAATCATTTACAAGATGGTACGCGGCAAACGCGGTGTGGGAAATGATGGAGATGTGAGATGGCTGCGGCGCTTGGATACGGCAATGGTTCCGCCTTAGCGCGAAAAGGCTCGCTGCCGGCGAAAGCTGTCGGATCGTTCGTACCTCAGATCACCAAGAAATCATTCCAGAAGTTCGGTTTTTCAACGACTTCGCTACTCACAGAGTGGTCGAGCATTGTCGGTCAGGAAGTTGCGGACGTGACACGCCCTGAGCAGATTAAATGGCCTCGGCTTCGAAATGTGGCCGATGAAACGGGTACTTTTAGTGACCGTGGAGCAACATTGGTTCTTCGTGTTGAGGCTGCTCGTGCCCTCGATATTGAATATCGGCGCAGCCAGATTATCGGACGGATAAATTCGCATTTTGGCTACGGTGCAATCGGCGATTTGCGCATTATTCAAGGTCCGATACGGCCGCTCAACTCCGAGAATACCTGCCAAGAAAGGCGATTCTCGGCCCATTCAACGGTGAGCCAGCATGAAGCAACTGGTGATCTTTCAGCTGCTTTGGAGCGCCTAAGCCAGTCGGTGCGGCAGAGGAAAGTAGCTCGCTAGGCGATTGCGACGATCTTTCCACTGATGATCTCCGCAACTGATTGTGATTATCGTTCACATAGCGTTTAGCTCGGAAATGCCGTAATCGGAGTGCAACGTCATGTTCGGGCGTTATAAGATTACACCGTTTCAGATACGAGGAGCTACGCGTGTCCAACTCAGATCATCGTTTGTCAAAAACGCTGTTTGATCGCCGGTCTGTTCTCGTCGGCACTGGTGCAACAGTTGGCGTAACGGCATTATCGGGTACTGCGTGGGCGCAAACCCGAGTCGACGAAGTTGCTATCGACAAACTGATGGCACCTGGCGATCTACCCGAGCTGTCTCAGGGACCAGACGACGCCAAAGTAACCATCGTCGAGTATGCATCTATGACATGCCCAGCATGCGCGCGTTTCCATCAGATAACGTATCCAAAGCTGAAGGAAAAATACATTGAGACGGGCAAGATCCGCTTCATCATGCGAGAATTCCCGCTGAATAATCTGGCTGCTGCTGCATCGATGCTGGCGCGCTGTGCTGACACCCCTGCAAAGTCTATCGGTTTGATTGATGTTCTGTTTGAGAAGCAGGCTGATTGGGCTGTTCGTAACCCAGTGCCGCCTTTGTTGAAGATCGCCAAACAGGCTGGTTTTACTGAGAAGACGTTCAATAGTTGCCTGGAGAATAACGAGCTTTTGGGAAAAATCGCAAAAGGTCGGGACAAGGCTGACAAAGAATTTGGGGTCGACGCTACGCCTTCTTTCTTCATCAACGGTAAGCGTATGCGCACGCGAAACTATACTATCGAGGCCTTTGACAAGATCCTTGAACCACTGCTCAAGAGCTCTTGATAATCAGGCATGAGTACGGAGTGGCGATTGATTTGTGCCACTCGCTGTCGGAGGGAAGTTGTTGACCTGGGGGCTTAAACGGTTGTTTTGGCCGCTATTTGCGGCGTTGCTTCTGGCTGGCTGTTCTTCCAACCCGTCGCTACATGGGGCGGGTATTCTTGCAGCGGGTTCTACTTCGCCGACGTCAGGCAAGAAGAAGCCGTTTAATCCCTTTGCTGAAGATGAAGGCACGTTTGCCTCCGGGCGTCGCGAAGTTATCAAGAACCCGACTATAGCCGACGTGATGCAACCTGGGCCGTTGCCTGAAATGGCATTGGGGAGAGCAGATGCGCCCGTGACAATCGTGAAGTATGCCTCCTTGACCTGTCCTTTCTGCCGAAAGTTCCAGATCGAGACATTCCCGGTGTTGAAACGCGAGTATATCGACACAGGTAAGGTGCGATATATCCTCCGGGAGTTTCCGATTGGATTTCAATCAGGTGCGGCGACCATTGCGTGGCGCTGTGCACCGGCTGACCGCTATTTTGACCTCTACAACAAGTTTATGAGGCAACAGAAGCAGTGGGTCAGCCAGACGGTCCGCCGTGATCCAATTTTCAAAATTGCCCGCCAGGTTGGCTTGACGCGTAGCAAGTTCGATGCGTGTTACGCCGATAAGTCCCTGGCTGAGAAGCTTAATGCTGTTAAAGAGCGCGGCCGAACCTTGGGCATTATCGGCACACCAAATTTCTTTGTTAACGGTAAGCTGTTCAAAAGACGGCTGGGCACGTCAGACATCCACAACCTTGTCGCCCAAGCCCTTGCCAAGCCAGTAGCGGCAGCCAACAACTAAGCGCTGTAGCAGGCTGATTCACCTTGTTTTCCTAGTGGCATGATGGACGCATTCCATCGGCAGGCCGAACATTGCTAAGTTTGCCTCGGTTGATTTTCGTGTTTGGCCGCAACAGGCCAGCGCCTGTAAGGGCCACTGAATGCACATTAACAAGCTTAGGTTGATTGGCTTCAAGTCATTTGTTGAACCGACAGAACTCCTGATTGAGCCGGGGCTCACGGGTGTTGTCGGGCCAAATGGCTGTGGCAAGTCCAATCTACTCGAAGCTTTGCGATGGGTCATGGGCGAGACGTCCTACAAGTCGATGCGCGCGTCGGCGATGGACGACGTGATTTTTTCCGGAACGACCGGGCGGCCAGCTCGAAACATGGCCGAGGTAACGATTTTCTTGGATAACCAGGATCGTCTTGCTCCGGCTGAATTCAATGATAACGATCATATCGAGATCACGCGGCGAATAGAACGAGAGGCTGGGTCGGCCTATCGGGTCAATAGTCGGGATGTGAGAGCGCGGGACGTCAAGATCCTGTTTGAAGATGCGTCAACGGGTGCCCGGTCGCCCGCGTTGGTGCGACAAGGACAAATCGGCGAGATTGTCAATGCAAAGCCGGAGCAGCGCCGCCGCATACTTGAAGACGCTGCTGGCACGGCTGGTTTGCATAGCCGACGGCATGAGGCAGAGCTACGGCTCAAGGCTGCAGAAAATAACCTGACACGAATTGGTGATGTCCTGGGCCAACTTAAGGGACAGATTGAAAGCCTGAAGCGTCAGGCCCGCCAGGCAAGACGCTACGGGGAACTCTCAGAGCAAATCAGAAAGGGGGAAGCTTTGCGGCTCTACCTCGTCTGGTCTGAAGCTCAAGTTCAAGTTGATCATGACGAGGCTGCTTTGCAGGTTGCCCTCGAGGCACTGGGGGCAGCCACGGCAAAAGAAGCTAGCGCCATCAAGCTGGAAGCTGACTTTAGTGAAACGCTGCAGCCGCTTCGCGACGAAGAAGTTACGCGCGCTGCTGTTCTCGCCAGGCTTCGCCATGAGCAGACGAACCTGGACAATGACGTCCGTCGAGCAACGCAACGCAATGAAGAGCTGGCAGCACGTATCAGCGGCATTGAATCAGATATTTCGCGAGAAACCGATTTGATTGGGGAAGCTAAAACCTTGAAACAACGTCTTAGTTCCGACCTAGAGAAGCTCGAAGCAGAGATCAAAGAGGCGTTGAATTCTGATCAGTCGTTGCGGTCGTCTCTCAAGTTGGCAATTGAAGAGCTCTCCGGATCAGAAGCAAAGCTTACAGAGCTGATGACGCGCCAATCCGAAGCGCGGGCGAAACGCAGTAGCGCAGAGGCTGAGTGTCGAGAACGTACGGCGCAGGTGAATCGTGGCAGGCAGCAGAGTGAGCAGGTCAGTCGGCAGCTTGAGGCGGCGAAGGCATCCGCACCCGATGCAGCAGCACTGGGTACTCTCAGAGAGCGATCAAATGAGCTGGTTGCAGCTTCCGAGAAAACCAACGCAGACCAACTTCGCATCGAAGAGCAGATTGCGGCTCATCGTGTAAAGCTGGAAGCTGCGCAAGCCCAGGCCGGTCAGGCGCGACTTGCGCTCAAGCAGGTCGAAACAGAGCGCGACACACTTGCTAAGTTGCTCCAGTCTACGGTTGCTGATGGTGCGCAACCGATTGTTGAACAAATCAAAGTCGCGAAGGGCTATGAGATTGCGCTTGGAGCAGCGCTTGGCGACGATCTTGGGCTTCCGATTGGATTAGAAGAGGCCATGCATTGGCGAGTGGCTTCAGCTGATGCAGACGACTCTTCTTGTGATGATCGAAAACTGCCAGATGGTCTAAAAAGCCTGGCGGAATTCGTTGATGCGCCGGTCGAATTACAACGGCGGTTACGGCAAATCGGTGTTGTTGAGGCTGAAAAAGGCAATGAGTTGCAGTTAGAGCTGCAAGCTGGGCAACGTCTCGTATCCAAAGATGGTGGTCTGTGGCGCTGGGATGGGCTGGTCGCGCCTGCAGATGCGCCGACACCTGCTGCGCAACGTCTTGCAGCGCGAAATCGCCTGGAAGGACTCATCAGTGAGCAGGCTGCAGGTGCCACAGCTGTCGCGGAGGCCGAACTTGTTGTTGTCACGTTGACAGCATATCTGAAAGCAACTTCAGACGAACATGTGTCGTGCAAGGCAGACCTAAAGCGCTTGCAGGGAGAGTTGACCGAGACCAACCGTCAGTTGTCTCAATTAGAGCGCGCAGCACAGGAGAGTGAAGTCAGACTGGCCGCTCTATGCGAGACCGAGTTGTCGGTTGCGCGTGAACTCAAAGCGGCGACCGAAGCTTTGTCAGCCAGCGAACAAGTGTTGCATGAACTGCCAGATGTGAGCCATCTGGATCAAGAGCTGGCTGTTTCGCGAGAAACTGTGCAGGCGGCTCGTGCCAAGTCAAATCAGTTGCAAACTGAAGTCACAGTTTTGGAGCGGGCCGGGGAGCAGCGCAACGAGCAGCAGAAAAAGCTGACGGCTGACGTCAAACGCTGGTCTGAACGTGCCGAGCAAGGTGCACGGCAGTTGACGACGCTGAATCAACGTTTGCAAGAGAACCGTGAAGAAAAAGCCGCAGTCGTTCAGGTTCCGGGGCAGCTGGAGGAAATACGCTCCAAATTGTTGAACGAGCTTACTCAAGCAGAGACTGAGCGTCGTGCCGCGGCGGACAGGCTGGCGGAAGCTGAGAACGGACTGAAGGAAGCGAACGCGACTTTGCGTTCAGCCCAGAATGATGTCAGCGAACAACGTGAAATTCGTGCACGGGCAGATGCTAAGCTTGAAGGTGCCCGGGCCCGACGCGCTGACGTGGTCCGGCAAATTCAGGAGAACTTTGAGACACAGCCGGAGGGTTGCCTTGCACTGGCCGAGTTAATCGAAGAGGACAAGTTGCCTACTCTGGCTGAGGCTGACTCGCGCTTGCTGCGGCTTAAGACGGATCGCGAGCGGCTCGGAGGTGTCAACTTGCAGGCAACTACCGAACTAGAAGAACTTAATACTCAGTTTGGCACTCTTGATGGTGAGCGTGCGGATGTTGAAGAGGCGATTGCCAAGCTGCGTGCTGGGATTGCGTCGCTCAACCGAGAGGGTCGCAAGCGACTTCAGGAAGCATTTGAAACAGTAGATGCCCATTTCCAGTCGCTATTCACCACTCTGTTTGGCGGTGGTGAGGCCAAACTTGAAATAATCGATGATAGCGAAGACCCACTCGCAGGTGGTCTCGAAATAATCGCTAAGCCACCTGGTAAGAAGCCGACTACTCTCTCGCTTCTCTCTGGCGGTGAACAAACCCTGACCGCGCTCTCTTTGATCTTTGCTGTCTTCCTAACCAATCCGTCTCCGATTTGCGTTCTGGACGAGGTCGATGCACCTTTGGATGACGCCAACGTCGATCGCTTTTGCACATTGATGGAGAAGATGTCCTCTGATACGGACACTCGTTTTCTGGTGATTACGCACCATCCTATGACAATGGCACGGGTCGATCGTTTGTTCGGGGTTACGATGGTCGAGCGAGGTGTGAGCCAGCTCGTATCGGTTGACTTGGCAGCAGCTGAGCAATTCCTGGAGGCCGGGTGATCGCTTCTGCTATCATCTGACATGGATAGTCTGAATTCTCGATGCCGCTGGATCTATGCTATAGCGTGAGCCGCGGCACGTAAGATGGCGTGCGATAATGGTGCATTGACGTGTCTGCCTTCGAGAAACTTCAAAAGCCCGAGCGTGCTGCGTTGGATGAGTTCGATGCTGTTATAGACGTGCGTTCGCCTTCCGAGTATCAGGCAGACCATATTCCTGGTGCAATTAACCTACCTGTTCTGACTGACGCCGAGCGTGCAGAGGTTGGTACGATCTACGTACAAGACTCACGTTTCAAGGCACGACGGTTGGGTGCCGCTTATGTTTCAAAAAACATTGGCAAGCACTTATTGGAGAAGCTGGCGAGCAAACCGAGAGATTTCCGCCCTCTGATGTATTGCTGGCGGGGCGGTATGCGTTCCAATTCCATGGCGACGATACTTGGTGCGATCGGCTGGCGCGGTAGTGTCTTGGAGGGGGGCTACCAAACATGGCGGCGGATGGTTGTTTCCGAGTTGCGCGAGCCTGGGCCGAGTTTCAACTTTATCGTGCTCGATGGCCAGACCGGTAGTGGAAAAACGAGGATCCTTGAGCTCCTGAGTCAACACGGCATACAGTCTTTGGACCTCGAAGGCTTGGCTAATCACAGAGGTTCTGTGTTTGGAGGTTTTGAGGATCGGCCGCAGCCGACACAGAAAATGTTTGAATCGCTCGTTTGGGATGAGCTGTCACAGGTCGATCCCGCGCGGCCAGTTGTGGTTGAGGCCGAGTCTAGTCTCATCGGACGCATATCGTTGCCGGAACGACTTATGCAGTCGATGAAAGTGGCCAAGTGTATTGAGGTCACGGCGACTGTTGCGAAGCGTGCACGATTTCTCTGTACGGCCTACAGTGACATCATCGCCTGTCCCGAGCGTTTGACATGCGCTATTGAGCGATTGCGCCCATTCCATTCAAGGAATCACGTGGAGAATTGGTTGAAGTTGGCTGAGGCGGCTGAATTTGAGACGCTGGCCGGCGAGCTGATGCTTCACCACTACGACCCTCTTTATAACAAGCAACGTGAAAAACACCGTGAAGCGCGGTTGGCTGAGTTCGTGGCCCCGGATCTGGATTTAGATGGCCTCAGCTCCACGGCTGCTCACGTTGCTGATTTTATTGGGAAAATTCGAGCTTCGCACTAGCATGCTGCCGTTCCGCTCGTTCGCTGATTCAGTCTGCAAATTACTCAGTGATGAGAGCAATGTAGACGGCAGTTACCGTAGCCGATGCCAGCGACGACAGCTTAATGCGTTTGTGGCGGCGAGCCAGCCCGGCTTCAATTGAATAAGCAAGGACTGCAATCAGGGCGATCAACAGCCAGAATAGTATTGAAATTGGTTCCATTAAGGATCGATCCTACCGATCTGGGTCGTTCGAATAGTTTAGCAGCACTCCGTGAATGAAACATTGAGTCGCCGGTTTGCTTGTGCCGTCGCGCGGATTGGTCAGTTTTTTCCGTAGTTTAATTGACGCAATGCGGCTGGCTTCCGTGGTCTTATCTGGTGATAATGAGAGTAGCAGCGACCAGTGCTGGCTGTATTGCTGATGCAAGGACTGCTAGTGCGCGCTTTCGCCATAGGTTTTAGTCCAAGGGCTACGCCGTGCTTGCCTTGACACCCTTGTGGCCGTTNACGNAGAGTANATGNGCCGTCAATAAGCNGGCCATCTCCGGCCNAAAAACAGCATCAGGACGCGCCATCCATGTCTGACAACGACGCGGAACATGGCACGCCGAGAGGCCGCATCAGCCCTCAGGACCGCCAAGCTTTCGAAGAGCGCTCGGCGGATTTGGGACGACGGCTTGAGGCTGTTAAGACACGGAGAGAGCCGCCACCCGACAATTCCGCAAGGGGCCNTGCNATGGCGCAAGGTTTCAAAATTGCGGTTGAACTCGTGGTGGGTGTNGTGTTCGGCGGGTTNCTTGGCTGGGGATTGGACCGGTACTTTGAGACATCGGGGCCTTGGTTCCTCATAGTGTTTGTGATGTTGGGATTTGCCGCTGGCATGCTCAATGTTATTCGGACGGCTCAGCGGATGCAGGCTGCTGCTGAGGCTCAGCAAAAGTCTGCTCCATCCGTAAAGGATGACGAGTTTGATGATTGAACGATTGGGTTGGTTGGAACCAATTGGGAGATAGAACGTGCTTGCAGGCCCCATGAGTCAGTTCGAGATNAATCGCTTCTTGAAGCTAGATCTCTTTGGACTGGACGCATCCTTCACGAACTCATCGGCATTTATGGTCGCCGCGTTTGTGNTGGTTGTCGGCTTTCTGACAATGGCGATGCAGAGCCGCTCGCTTGTACCAACCCGTATGCAGTCGGTCGCTGAATTGAGCTATGAGTTCATAGCAAACATGCTGCGCGAGAACGTGGGCAAAGAAGGCATAAAGTACATGCCNTTNGTGTTCACGTTGTTNATGTTCATTCTCGCTTGCAACATGCTGGGTATGCTGCCGTACTCATTTACCGTCACAAGTCATATCGTCGTTACGTTNGCNCTAGCNGCACTGGTGTTCGTTGTCGTNACACTGATCGGCTTTGCCCGTCATGGTATTGGCTTCTTGAAACTTTTNGTTCCAGACGGTGTCCCGTTTGTTCTTCTCATTCTCATCGTGCCAATNGAACTGATNTCCTACATGATCAGGCCGATNAGTCTCTCNGTTCGANTGTTCGCCAATATGATGGCCGGACACACGATGTTGAAAGTCTTCGCTGGTTTCGTTGTGAGCCTCGGCGCATTCGGCTTCGTGCCNCTGATTGCGACNATCGCGTTCACCGGACTGGAGTTTGTCGTTTCGTTCCTGCAGGCATTCATCTTCTCAGTCTTGACCTGCATATACCTTAACGACGCGGTGAATATGCATCATCACTAGTCCTCATGTAACGGTTTGGCGCTGTCGGGCCGTAACTCTTATCAACCTCTAAAACGGACTTTGCCGGTTTATTTAAAAGGAGATCGTCATGGAAGCGGAAGCAGCCAAGTTTATCGGTGCAGGCCTCGCTTGTTTCGCACTTATCGGTGCTGGTATCGGTATCGGTAACATCTTCGGNAACTANCTATCTGGGGCTCTNCGNAACCCATCAGCAGCACCTGGTCAGTTCACCAACCTTCTGATCGGCTTCGCGCTTGCTGAAGCGACTGGTCTGTTCGGTCTGCTNGTCGCTCTGATCATTCTGTTCGGCTAATNNGAACCGAAATCACCTGGCCAGGGCNTNAGCCCTGGCGAGCGTNAGCGAACACGANATAACAGNTCGTCGTTGGAGANAGTTTCATGCTTGCATGGCTTACAGTTGTGCTGNCCAGTGTGCCGGATACTGTTGAGAAAAAGAGCGGACTACCGCAGCTCAATATTCCGGATATGGCNCCACAGCTCATCTGGCTGGCNCTNACNTTCGGCCTGCTGTACATCGTGCTGTCGCGTGTNACTTTGCCGAAAATNGCNTCTGTCATNGAGGAGCGTCAGAATCGCATTCAGCGCGATCTCGATGAAGCTGAGCGGTTGAAGGAAGANACTGACGCNGCGNTGGCNGCNTACGAACAGGCNCTTGCNGAAGCGCGAGGTCGTGCCAACGGTATNGCCCGNGAAACTCGNGAGCAGTTGACCGCTGAGGTCAACGGTGAACGTGCTAAGGCCGATGCNGAAGATGCTGCCAGGATTGCTGATGCTGAAGCGCAAATTCTGGCGCGTAAGAATNAAGCAATGGCTGAAGTCGGCAACATCGCTGCAGACACAGCGTCTGCTGTCGTNAAGAAACTGATTGGCGTTGACGTCTCTGCGGATGAAGCCCGCGCAGCCGTACAACCGTCTGCCGGGGAGTAAAGTCTATGATGGTGATGCTTGCCGCCTCTTCAGACGGACTGCTCTCAACACCTGATTTCTGGGTTGCCGCCGCTTTCATTATATTCCTCGGAGCGCTGATGTATTTCGGTGTACCGGGCATGATCGGGAAAGCTCTCGACGATCGAGCTGACTCTATCCGCAAGGAACTCGATGAAGCCAGACGGCTTCGCGAAGAAGCGCAAAATCTACTTGCCGATTACCAGCGCAAGGCGCGAGAAGCAGAAGAAGAGGCCAAGGTCATTGTTGATCAGGCCAAGCGTGAAGCCGAAGCGGTGGCAGCGGAAACACGCCAAGCACTGCAGGAATCAGTAGCTCGGCGGGCAAAGCAGGCTGAAGAGAAAATTGCTCGCGCAGAAGCCCAAGCACTTGGAGAAGTACGTGGTGCTGCGGTCGAAACGGCTATAGCTGCTGCAGAGAGGATTATCCAAGGGCGTGTCTCTGGTGGTCAAGCTGACCAGCTCATTGATCAGAGCATTCAAGACCTACGCGGACAACTCAACTAACAACATTTCTTGTGAACGGTGAAGGCTGGAATAAGTCTGGCCTACAGCTTTGCTACGCCACGTCGTTATGGTTAACGTGCGTTGGCAACGAGACTAGGAGCACCGAAAGAAGCGTCTCAGTATGGCCCGAAGGGATTGGGCCACCGGGGCACTCAGGGCCGGTCAGCAATGACCGGCCTTTTTTTGTCTGTCCTGTTTTTCAGCCATGTCTGGTGTTTCCCGCGTTCGTCTTGGCGAGCTCTAACTGATAATGGGGAAGCCGTAAAAGGTTTCGGCGTTCTCTACCATAATCTTACGTCTTAGGCTTTCGCTAGGAGCCCATGCTGCGAGTTGATCGAACAGCGCACCATCGTTGGGCATAATGCCTTTGAATGTCGGATGAGGCCAGTCAGTCCCCCAGACAACGCGTTCTTCATTGGCCTCAATGATTGCCCTGGCAAAAGGTTCGACATCTGTATACGGCGTCACCTCTGACGTTGTGATGCGATAGGTCCCTGTGAGCTTTGCCCAGCCTTTGCCATCACGCAGAAGATTGAGGAATTGTTGAAAGCCCGGATGATCGATGCCTTTATCGGTCTTCATGTAACCGAGATGGCCAAAAGACACGTCAACAGCCATCCCTTGGATTGTGTCGTACAAGTCGTCGAAGTCGTCGACGTGAACCAAGACTTCCAAATGCCATCCTGAGTCTTTCAGCCGTTCAGTGAACCTTTGGACAGCGCGCAAGTCTTCGAATGGATTGCCGCCCTTGTCAGCTAGGTTGACGCGAACGCCGCAAGCACCGCGTCTACCTAAAGCATCCAGTTGCTCGTCAGTGACATCGGCATCAACAGCGACTACGGCCTTATATTGTTCGCCCACCTGATCAAGAATATACATCATGCAGCTGTTGTCAGTGCCGTAGACGCTCGGTTGTGTGAGGACTGCGCGCTTAATGTTGCCTAGGACTTTGTGAAGATGTTGATAGCTTTCGAGTGAGGCTTCCGGTGGTGTGTAGCCACGCGCCGGTGAGAATGGGTATTTGTCTACTGACCCAAAAATATGAGCATGGCAGTCAATTGTAGCCGTCGGCACTTCGAAGCCTGGCGTATTTGGTTGGGGATCCGGACCTTGGCAAGCAGGGTATCGGTCGACTGTCATTGCAATAACTCCGAATTGTCTTGGTGACTGCTTGGGCAGTCTTGCGTATCCGTAAGCCCAATAGCAGTTTGGCTGCCGGTGTACACCTGTCTTGCAGCAGGCAGAATGAACTTGAGAGATGACGGAGATGAGTATTGGGCTCTTTTAATTTCAGTTACATCGATTCACTTCCTACCCGACGCGTTGGCCTGGCTCGCATGACGATCTCGCCTGTAAAAGATACGTCTTCGCGACCGGCTCTCGTCTTTGTTCATGGAAATATGCAGGGTGCCTGGATTTACTCTCATTGGTTGAAGGTGGTGCACGACGCCGGAATTGCTGCCACGGCTGTTGATGTGCGCGGGCATGGAGGACTGCCTACCAAAGATCTCATAGGAGCCGGTTTAAGCAACTATGGAGATGACGTTGCGGCAGTTGCCCAGACTTTCGAGCACCCGCCGGTCCTCGCTGGTCACAGTATGGGTGGTGTGATGGTTAGAGTTGCGGCGACCCGCACGCCGGTCTCCGGTTTGATCCTCTTAACACCATCTCCGCCGGCCAACCTGCCGGGTGCGCAGGCGGTTCCCCCTGTCGATGAAACCAAGCCGCTTCAGCCCGCGGACGAGGAGACGGTTCGACAGAAGTATCTGCCCAATCATACCGCCATCGATATCTCCGCTATGTTGGAACGGCAATGTCCGGAAAGCTCGACTGCCGTCAATGACCGCTACAAGTTACGCGTTGCTGTTGAGGTCGAGAAAATCAATTGCCCGGCTCTCTGTATTGCGGCAGGAAGAGACTGGCCTATTACCCATCCACCTGGTCAGGACGCTGCTGTTGGGGAGTTTTACGGCGCGGAGAATGTCAATCTTGCCGAGGCAGCCCACAACCTCATGATTGATGTTGATTGGCGGCCAGGGATCGACACTGTTTTGGGCTGGTACCGACGCGTATTTGATGAGCGGCAAGGCTGACATTTCAATTTTTGTCGTAGAGTTGCTCAAGCAGCTGCAGAGTTACAAATCTGAGCGCTTATTGCGATGCATGGAAAATGTACGGGGCTTTTTCCATTTGCCACTGCTGGCGGAAGTGAGTAGTTCTTCATTTGTCCAGCCACGCTGACCGGCACGTTCGATGGCATCAGCTAAATAGCCGTCTAGCGTCTCGCCTTCGAACAGCATGCCTTTGAGATGAGGCATGAAGCGGTAGACGATACGATGCTTTAGTTGCGGATCGAGGTTCGACAGTCGGCTGTCCAAGTCTTGAGCTAGAGGTTCTTCTTCAACATTGGCCGTTTCATCGGCTGGCAGTGTCGATGTTTGTTTGGGGATAGTCACACGCTCGGCTGGCTGTTCGTTGCGTGGAGACGGTTGCGCGGGAGAGATTGATGACGCGGCAGTCTCAGTTTCTGGAGCGGCAGCTTTGGGTGCTTTATTCTTCAGTTGCCCACCTGCCGTTTTGGGTCTCTTTAGAAGAACGTATCCAGCAACCAAACCACCGAATACGACTAATGCGCCGACAACGAGCAGAATGGTGTCTTCAGATCCGGCTAGCACTTTCGTACCTATGATGATGCAGCAATCCGCACAGTTGTTAACCTTCCGCCGGGATGTGGGGCCTGCCGTGAAACGGAATGACCTTGGGATAGTTCCCAGCAAAGAGGATTCGGCGACCCGGTTACTACTCTGACTGACGTCCGCAAAGCAAGTCTGTCTCGCTTTTTCCACTTCGTCAACGACAACAAAAAAGGGCGGCTGATGCCGCCCTCGGATTGCGCTGTAGCTTACAAGCTTAGAGGATTGTGCATGGACGCGCACGCGCACGACACCGCTTCTTGCCGACGCGGTTGGTGAAGCACTTCATGCTTTTGCGTTTGGATGGCCACCAAGTGTCGTACTTTGTGCCATTGATGGATTTTGATGCGCGCTTCCAAGCGAGGCGCGCGCTAACGCGGGCACCATACATGGTATTTTTGCGCTTGCCCCAGGCGGTTACAAAACCCTTTTTGCAGTTTCGCGCCTCCGCTGAGTCACTCATGACGATGGCGCCAGGGCCTGCTAGCAAAAAGGCTGCACCTGCAGCTGCCAGGCAAAGTTGTTTGATCATTTTTTCGCACTCCAAGGTATAAAAACCGATAGTATTTATCGCTTAACCACCTTCCGGTGCCGCAGTATTACTGCGACAGCTGGGATGTGCCACGCTGTTATGACGGTATTGGTACAAAAGCGTGAGATGCAGAGGCCTTCCTGTGGCAGATTTGCGGCAACCTGCGGCTGCAAAGCCATAGCTTCGGTGAGGCCCGATGCTGATGTGGTCGGCACCGGGCGAATGGAGCCTTACTCAGCGGCTTCCCGTGCGGGTTCTGGCAACCAGCGTAGCCTTGGCTTACGTGCAGCACCGGTTTCGTCGAGACGGCGGCGTGGCGTCAGTGTGGGGGCGTTCTGGAATAGATCGACGTTGCCTGCCTTGGCCTCTTCAGCAAGATGCCGCAACGTTGCGATAAAGAGATCGAGACTATCTTTCGATTCAGATTCGGTAGGCTCGATCAGCATCGCACCATGTACGACAAGTGGGAAGTACATGGTCATCGGATGATAACCCTCATCGATCATCGCCTTGGCGAAGTCTAGAGTGGTGACACCCGTGTCTTTGAGGAAGCTGTCATCAAACAAAACCTCATGCATGCATGCTTTGTCGCCAAACGGCTGCGTGAACAAATCGCGCAAGCCGTTCCGGACATAGTTGGCGTTGAGCACAGCATCCTCACTCGCTTGACGCATGCCATCGCTGCCATGGCTCATCATGTACGTGAGCGCGCGTACAAACATGCCCATCTGGCCATGGAGGGCTGTCAAACGACCAAGCGGCGAGACGCCATCTGCTGTAGCTGCTGCTTGATCTTCGATCAGGCGAAAGTTCTCACCATCGCGGATGGTGTACGGCAGTGGGGCATAAGGCGAGAGCGCCTCAGAGAACACAACAGGACCAGAACCTGGGCCGCCACCGCCGTGTGGAGTGGAGAATGTCTTATGCAGGTTGATGTGCATGGCGTCGATGCCGAGGTCGCCAGGTCTTACTTTGCCAACGATGGCGTTGAAGTTGGCACCGTCGCAATAGAAATAGGCTCCAGCTTCATGAACGGCATCTGCAATCGCAGCGACTTCCGGCTCGAATAATCCGCACGTGTTTGGATTGGTCAGCATGATGCCTGCAACGGTATCGTCGAGGGCCTCACGGACTGCTTCTACCGATACGGTGCCATCTGCTTTGGCAGGGAGTGTGCGCACAGTGTAACCCATGAAAGCTGCTGTCGCGGGGTTTGTGCCGTGCGCAGACTCAGGCACAAGCACAAGATTGCGCCGTTGCCCCGCTGCTTCGTGAGCGCACTTGATTGCAAGCATTCCGCAAAGTTCACCGTGGGCGCCTGCCTTAGGGCTTAGTGCGACGCCATGCATACCGGTGAGTTCCAGGAGATAGCCAGACAACGTTTGCATCAGCGCAAGCGCGCCCTGTACCGTCGATTGCGGCTGCAAAGGATGGACGTCAGAGAAGCCTGGTAAGCGCGCCATTTGCTCATTCAGACGCGGGTTGTGCTTCATTGTGCATGAGCCAAGCGGATAGAGACCGCTGTCGATCGCATAATTTTTTTGCGACAGGCGCACATAGTGACGTATGGCTTCTGGCTCAGTCAGGCCTGGTAAGCCGATATCCTCATTGCGTTCTAGATTACCAAGCCGGGTCTCGTTAGTTTTGGGCTCAGCCAAGTCAACGCCGGACTTATTAAGGCTATCAGCGCGTTCGAAAAGAAGCGCCTCTTCCATCGGGAGGCCGCGATTGCCGGTAAACGTGATCTTGTCTTGACTACTGTTAGAAGTAGACAACGGTGCAGTCGGACGGCCTTGTCGGTTCATGCTCATTGCAGCACCTCCATCAAAGCGTTGGCCAAGGCTGTGCGATCATCAGCTGTATTAATTTCTGTCGATGCGAGAATGATCAGATCCTTGAGGTCTTCATTGCCTTGCTCGAGTCTGGAAATTGGCACACCGGCCAGGATATCTTTGCTAGCTAGTTGTTCGACAATGTCTGCAGCATCACTATCCTGAATGCGAATTGTAAACTCATTGAAGAACGCTGAGTTGAGGAGTTCGATGCCATTGATCTTTGCTAGTTGGTCGGCAAGTGCCACGGCATTGGCGTGATTGATTTTTGCCAGTTTTCTTAGGCCACTCTGCCCCAGCAACGACAAGTGGATTGTGAAAGCCAATGCACATAAGCCGGAGTTTGTGCAGATGTTGCTTGTCGCTTTCTCGCGTCGGATGTGCTGTTCCCGCGTTGAGAGGGTCAACACGAAACCGCGCTTGCCGTCGGCGTCGACTGTTTGTCCGCATATCCGGCCAGGCATTTGCCGAACGTGCTTTTGGTGGGAGGCGAGTAAGCCGACATAAGGTCCACCGAAGTTCAGGCCGTTGCCGATTGATTGACCTTCGGCAGCTACAATGTCGGCACCCATTTCACCGGGTGACTCGATGAGGCCGAGTGCAACGATTTCTGTGACGACGACAATCAGAAGTGCACCACGTTCATGAGCCGATTTTGCAATAGGGGAAAGGTCACGGATGTGGCCGTAGACGTCTGGGTACTGCACGACAACACATGATGTTTCGTCGTCAATTGTGGACGCCAGATCTTCGTTGCCAGTTGGTGCCGGAGGCTGCACGGCTAGCTTGGAACCGGAGTGATGTGTAATCGTATCGATAACATCGCGGTACTGCGGGTGGAGCCCGCCGGAGATCACAGCTTTATCGCGCTTTGTTATGCGATGGGCCATCAATACTGCTTCCGCCGCGGACGTCGATCCGTCGTACATTGAAGCGTTGGCAACTTCCATGCCCGTCAACAAGGCGACCTGAGTTTGAAACTCGAACAAAGTCTGCAGCGTGCCTTGTGAGACCTCAGGTTGATAGGGTGTGTAGGACTTCAGGAATTCTGATCTTTGGATCAGGTGATCGACCGTCGCGGGAACATGGTGGCGATAGGCGCCACAACCGACGAAGAATGGGACCGATGCAGCTGTTGTGTTGCGAGCTGCCAGACTGCCAAGTTCCCGTGCAACTTCCATTTCACCCTTGGCTTTGGGGAGATCGACTAATCCGTTAAGCAGCTTTCCCTCAGGGACATCGGAGAAAAGATCATCAATCGCCTCGACGCCGATGGCATCCAATATGGACGTGCGCTCGGCAGGGCTGTGGGGCAGATAGCGCATCAGCTGTTCTCCGCCACAAACTTATCGTACTGCTCGCGTGACATGAGCTTGTCGAGCTCACTCTTGTCAGCAAGACGAACCTTGAAGAACCAAGCTGCGCCCTCCGCGTCTTCACTTACCAAGGCCGGATTGCCATCGAGATCTCCATTGGCTTCTGTAACTTCACCGGAGACCGGGGCGTAGACTTCGCTCGCGGCTTTCACGCTTTCAACCACGGCGGCAGCTTCACCGACGGAAACCTTGCGACCAACTTCGGGTACTTCTGCGTAGACAACATCGCCTAGCTGCTCCTGGGCATGATTGGTAATTCCAATCGTTGCAATATCGCCGTCAACACGGATGTATTCGTGATCCTCAGAGTAGTATTCCTGTGACATGACAATTTCCTTCTCAGGTCTGATGTTGTTTGTTTGATGGGAACTTTGGGTTAGCCACGTTTGTAGCGATGCGGCGCGAACGGCATGTCAGCGACTGTTGCGGGCATAGGCTTGCCCCTGACGAGCAAAGAGATTGCTGTGCCGGCTGAAGCGTGGTCACTTGCGATGTAGCCCATTGCGACGGGGCCACCAGCCGTTGGGCCAAATCCACCGGATGTGACCCCGCCGATATCGTTGCCGGCCGTGTCCTGGATAACTGTTCCCTCGCGCGCAGGTGCGCGGCCCTCTGGTTTTATTCCGACGCGTTTGCGCGAAGGGCCGTTTGCAATCTCATGCTGAATGCGCGCGGCACCTGGAAAGCCACCACCCTCTCGTCGACGTTTCTGGATAGACCAGGTCAATCCTGCTTCGACTGGTGATGTTGTTTCATCAATGTCATGCCCATAGAGACACAAGCCTGCTTCCAGCCTTAGTGAGTCACGTGCGCCAAGCCCAATAGCTTCAACTCGTTTGTCGCTCAACAATTCATCGCAGATAGCGACAGCATGTTCGTTGGGCAGTGGAAGTTCAAAGCCATCCTCTCCCGTGTAACCAGAGCGAGTGGCGTGGATACTGTGCCCGGCGATATTGAGAGGCGCTGTGCCCATAAAAGGCAGTTCATGAGCTGCTGGATCATACTTAGCCATCACATCGATTGCTTCCGGACCCTGCAAAGCGACAAGTGTGAAGCCGTCGAAGGGCATCAGTTCAACGTCGTTCGGGAGACGTTCACCGATGTGGGCGTAGTCGACGTCTTTTCGGGCGGCGTTGACCACGAGATATAGCCAGCTGGCATGTTCAGGATCCGCTGATCTTGCGACCATCAGATCATCCATGATGCCGCCTTCATCGTTGGTGAGCTGCGTATAACGCTGGCGACCAGGTTTCAGGTTGAGAATGTCTGCAGGAACGAGGCTCTCAAGTGCAGTTGCGGCAGTTTCGTGTTTGCCGTCATGGGCGCGAAGGTAGGCGATACCCATATGGCTTACGTCAAACAAACCGGCCTTTTCCCGTGTCCAGTTGTGTTCCTTCAGGACGCCCAGTGGGTATTGGACAGGCATGTTGTAGCCCGCGAAAGGCACCATTTTGCGCCACGCTCTATGTGGCGCGCCTGAAGCTTGGCGTGCCTCAGTTCTTGGCCTGTTGCGTCTGCTGTGGTTCCTGCCATGCCGACACCCAATCACAAAGTTGACCCGCTTGCGTGCGGATGCACACAAGATCGAGCCCCCTCTGTCATGGAACCTGAGAGATTTCGGCATTCCTGCGACACTATTAGGTCGTCGGGTGCGTTGACCCCTTCGGCGGATCATCTGCCGTCACAGCAGCCGATCGCTTTCCAGAGTGCCATTCGCTATGCGGTCCTTGGTGCCTAAGAGTTTCCGGGGCGGTTGCTCCTTCGGCGCCGGTATCGATCAAAACGATCTTCTTGATCTCAACCGAACTCTCCCGCAAGCGTCAATTGGCAGTTCGCAGAGACTAGTTTGATCCGTCCCGATGTCAATCGCCGTCTTTCAACCAGGCTGTGTATTGGTGAAAAGCGGATGAACCAGCCGTCTGGCTACCATGGTATGATTTGATTGTTGTAGTCCACAAACAGTGGGTGCTGTTCGCCCCAGCGCTGCTCAAGCACATCTGCGTGTCCCTTGACGCGGGTGGCGATATCAAGTGGGGCGTCAGCGCCACCCATGTCCGTTCTCACCACACCTGGATGCAGTAACAATACTGTTTTTTGTGATGGATGGTGACGCGCGTGGAAGCTCAGAACGAGTGAGTTCAATGCAGCTTTGCTCGCGCGATACAATTCTGCGCGTCCATCGTCATTTTTCGAAACGGAACCGAGAAACGATGACATGAAAGCGATCATGCCGCTATCACGAACAATGTTGAATAAGGCGTCTGCCGTGCGTACTGGCCCAACTGCATTCGTTAGGAACTTATCAGCAATATCGTCATCAGCTATCTCCGCCAGACATGTCCCGCGTCCGAACAAGATGCCCGCATTAAGAAACAGTAAGTCAAAGGTTTGGTCAGCTAAACGATCAGCTAACTCGCGCTGCTGGCCCTGGTTGCGTATGTCCAGTTTCTCAATCGAGAGGCGATCCGGATTCTCAGTGGCCAATGCATGGAGTTCGGACGATATAGTGCGTTCTGTGGCGACCACATTCCATCCACGCGCGAGGTGTTCTTCCACGAGGCCCAGGCCGATCCCGCGGGAGCCCCCTACTATCAATGCTCTTCTCATTCGCATGTACCTGCTATCCTGTGCGGAACTCTTCGTTCAACCGATCAGTGACCAACAAGTGTCCGGCTTTGTGCGTGATGCAAAATGGTGGGCGTGTGCTCTCGATAACGCTTTGAGGAGTGACGCCACATGCCCAAAAGAGGGGGATTTCTCCGGGGCGAATGTCTGGCCGTCCGCCATATTCAGGTTGATTGATATCGACAATGCCGATCGCTGATGGATCACCGAAGTGAATGGGCGCGCCATGTACTTGCGGATAGCGCGATGTGATTTCTATCGCGCGTATTGCATTTGGAACTGTGAAGTTTCTCATGGAAACAACCAGCTTTCCCGCGAAACGTCCTCGCGGTGTCGTGTCTATGTTCGTACGGTATGTGCAAACTTTGTTGTTTTGCTCCAGGTGCCGCATTGGGACCTCGTTTTCGAGAAGCGCCCACTCGAACGAATATGAGCAGCCAATTGCGAATGCAACGAGGTCTTTGTGCCAGAAGTCTCGGATGTCAGTTGGTTGCGAAACCTCGATCCCGTTCTCAAAAACACGGTAGCAGGGGACATCGGTTCTGACGTCAATATCTGCGCCCAACGTGGGAAAGTGAGGCGACCCAATTTCGCCACGCGCCAGCAGAGGGCAAGGTTTTGGATTTGCAAGGCAGAAGTGTTCGAACTCGTCCGCCCAGTCGGAAGGCAGAATTGCCAGATTGGCTTGAACGAAGCCATGCGCAAGATTGGCTGTAACTGTTTTATGCGAACCCGCTCTTACTTCAGCGCGAATAATCTGAGCCGGCGAATAGTTTTCCGGGATACTTGCGGCAACTGTCATAGCAGAGCTCCTGCATTAGATTGTATGCAGGTTAAGAGCCGCGTGGGCTGACAAGCAAGAGATTAGATGTAATTCGCGAAAGCGCGTTGCTAGGAACTCAGCACGTCGCGTTCTAGCCTTGGCCTGGCCGGCCAAATCCTCCGCCCTGTATGGGGCGATTCCCGAAACCGCCTTGATCTAGTGGTGGTGGAGTGAATGCCTGCTGTTGAAAACCGACGAAGACTTCGTACTCACCAGGGCGTGTCCCCTGAGGAATATTGAAAGTAACAGTTTTCACCTGCGAGAAATATCCAATTGGATTCTCCACAGAGACATCGGCTGAGACCATCATTTTGTCCGCTGCAATGCGTTCACGCTTCGCGTCGGTAACAAAAACATTCACTGGAAGTGTCACGCGACCAGCTTGTCCTTTTGGCCCCAGAAGGACGCGGCCGGAAAAACCATACTTTACAGTGACGCGTCCGGGCTCCACCTGACACTCTCGTGCTGTGCGGGTGATTTCGCCTCGGTAAACGACAGCCAGACTGTCGCCAACTTGCCCATCAGCAAACTGGGTCAGACTGTTATCTCGCGACCAAACCTGGAATCTGGGGCAGCCGTGAGCCACATCGATGTTGGATACCGAGCCAGTTGCGGTGGCGTTACCGGCTTTGGCCGCCGACAGCAACTGAGCCTCCGTCACAGATTTGACCGGCTCTGGCTTGGCCTTACCAAACATTCCGCCGCTTAGACCGGACGTTAGCGATGAGATGCCGCACGCTGATAGAGACACCGAGATAAGCCCGATGGCAGCCAGATTCCGTCTGAACCTAGTGTAGCATTTGAAATCCTGCGTCACGGCGATCCTTTTTCCCCCGAGTTCCAGCACTTAGTGTTAGTAACTACTTGGTCCCACAACTCATAAATCGCGAATCTGTCTTAGCACTCTGGACACACTGATGCCAACAGCGTAGCACTCGACGCAAAGCTGAACGTCTCACCAGAATGAGCCCCAATCATGGCTGAAAGTACTCTGCTCTCGGACAATTCACAGCAAAATGAACAAAATAGTCGTCCCCGTTTGAAAGTGCATATGGCTGCACCACGTGGGTTTTGCGCGGGTGTTGATCGCGCAATCCAGATTGTCGAGCTTGCCCTGAAGAAGTACGGAGCACCGGTCTATGTTCGACATGAAATCGTCCACAACCGCTTCGTCGTTGAAGGTCTGAAAGCCAAAGGTGCCATCTTTGTGGAGGAATTAAGCGAGATTCCAGAAACTGACGCACCTGTGATCTTCTCGGCACACGGGGTCCCTAAGTCCGTCCCCGAGGAAGCGAAGACCCGGAACTTTTTCTACCTGGACGCAACGTGTCCGTTGGTCACGAAGGTTCACCGGGAAGCTGAGATGCACCACAACGCTGGCCGGCAGGTCTTGCTAATCGGTCATGAAGGCCATCCGGAAGTTATTGGTACGACTGGGCAGTTGCCAGAAGGTAGCGTCACCCTCATTGAGACGCTGGATGACGCAATAGCCTTTGAGGCAGACGATCCCGATCGGCTTGCCTACACAACACAAACAACCTTGTCGGTTGATGACACCGCTGAGATCGTTGCAAAACTGGAAGAGCGGTTTCCCAATATTGCAGGGCCTCACAAGCAAGACATCTGCTACGCAACCACCAATCGGCAGCAAGCTGTTGCAGCCATTGCAGCAGATTGCGAGCGGGTGCTGGTGGTTGGGGCGCCTAATAGTTCAAACTCAAAGCGGCTGGTCGAAGTTGCTGAGAGGGCCGGTTGTCCAAAAGCCTATCTTGTCCAGAGAGCTACTGATATCGAATGGGATGATCTTGAGGGCATTCATTCAGTCGGGATCACAGCCGGAGCTTCTGCGCCAGAGATTCTTGTTAATGAGATCGCGGCAGCTCTGTCCGAGCGGTTCGAGATTGATATGAACACTGTCACGACTGCTGAAGAGAACATAGCGTTCAATATTCCGCGTGTTCTTAGGGATGTGCGCGACGCTGATGCCTGACCGATGACTGAGATCTGACAGTGGCTGTTTACACAGAAGTTCCAGACGACGAAATCGAAGCCTTCGCCGCGAGCTATGGGTTGGGAGAAGTTTTGTCGTTCAAAGGTATCGCCGAGGGGGTCGAGAATTCGAACTATCTCGTTGTTACAGAGCGCGACCAATACATCCTGACGCTGTATGAAAAGCGTGTGCAGCCAAAGGATTTGCCGTTTTTTCTTGGTCTTATGGAGCATCTCGCTGCCGCCCAGTTCACGTGTCCAACGCCATTGCGAGATCTTGAAGGTCGGAATCTGCGTGAACTGTGCGGACGACCGGCTGCGCTTGTATCTTTTCTATCAGGCCTGTATGTGCGCAAGCCTCGGGCCAAGCATTGTGAATTGGCTGGCAGGGCCCTGGCCCAGTTGCACGAGTGTGGCAAGAATTTTGAGATTCAGCGAAAGAATGCTCTCGGTCCAGATGGGTGGCGCCCACTGTTTGAACGGTTCAGTGATCAGGCAGATGAGATAAGCGCTGGTCTGGGTGATGAGATACGAAATGAACTCGATGTGTTATTGCCGGCTTGGCCGGCGGATTTGCCGGGAGGGGTAATCCATGCGGACCTTTTCCCTGACAACATCTTTTTCAGGGGCGATGAGTTATCGGGGGTGATAGACTTCTATTTCGCCTGCAATGATTTCTTTGCCTACGATGTCGCTATTTGTCTAAACGCTTGGTGCTTCGAGCCTGATTATTCGTTCAATATCACCAAGGGGCAGGCTTTGCTGCGGGGCTATCAGAGCGTCAGACCGTTGGCCGACTCGGAGCGCAATGCCTTGCCGCTGTTGGCGAGAGGTTCAGCCTTGCGATTTCTTCTGACACGATCCTATGACTGGTTGAATACAGCGCCTGATGCTTTTGTTAAGCCACACAACCCAAATGACTATTTGCGGCGGTTAAGATTCCATCAGGCAATCAAAACAGTTGGTGAGTACGGAATTGAGGTGCCGTGATGAGTGAACCGGCCAAGCCTAATATTACGATCTATACCGATGGTGCTTGCTCGGGTAATCCCGGCCCAGGAGGCTGGGGGGCAATTCTAATATCAGGCGAACATCGCAAGGAATTGTTCGGGGGAGAACGTGAGACTACGAATAACAGGATGGAATTGATGGCAGCGATTGAGGCGCTTGATGCTTTGAAGCGGTCATCGAATGTCGTCTTGCATACTGACAGCACATATGTGAAGGATGGTATCACCAAGTGGATACATGGCTGGCGCCGAAGTGGCTGGCGGACCGCGGCGAAAAAGCCGGTCAAGAATTCGGAGCTTTGGCAACGATTGGACGAAGCCAGTAAGCGCCATGATATAGATTGGCGCTGGGTCAAGGGGCATGCAGGGCATCCAGAGAATGAACGCGCTGATGAACTGGCGCGAAGTGGGGTTCCTCAACCAGACTAGGCCAGATTCCATATTGCTCTATGTTCCACGGCGGCTCTTTACCGTGTCGTTAGGAGTTCCATCAAACCTGAGATGGTTTGACCCGATTTTCGGAAAATAATTGCGCGCGATTGCGCTTTCCCTAGGGTGCAGGGCGCCTCAAGCCAGGGTATCTTCCTTGATCGATAAATTCTATTGTAGAGCGTGGCTTTGGCGCGACATTAGCCGTTGATTCTATGGTTATCGTAACTGCAATGTGACAATCCGAATGGTTATGGTTGTGTTTTAACGGCTACATTTCCTATGGTGGGGTGTTTTAGCACCCAGGTACCTATCATCGATGCATATGCGTTGTCGGTGATACCTAGATAGAGATGATTACAGGGAGGATATCGCGGTTATGCAGCCGAGCGGTATCGCAAAGGAAGCGGCATCCCATGGGATGCAACCCACCGATATTTCCAACCCGCAGTACTTCCATAAGGTCGTTGACTGTCAGTATGCCTGTCCTGCGCACACGCCTGTGCCGGAGTACATCAGGCTTATTGCACAGGGGAAGTATGCCCAGGCCTACATGCTGAACTGGGAAAGCAATGTGTTCCCGGGCATCCTTGGGCGTGTTTGCGACCGACCTTGCGAACCAGCCTGTCGGCGTGGTCGCGTTGAAGAACAGCCTGTTGCTATTTGCCGATTGAAGCGGGTCGCAGCCGACTACAAAGGCGAAGTAGACCAGTTCATGCCGCAGTTCCCGGTGCCCTCTAACGGCAAGAGGGTGGCTTTGCTGGGTGCTGGTCCCGCCTCACTTGGTGTGGCACGTGATCTGCTGCCGCTGGGATACCACTGCGTTCTTTACGAGAAGGATCCGCAGGGTGGCGGTCTAATGCGGACGAACATTCCTTCCTTCCGTCTGCCGGTCAATGTGCTGGACGAAGAGGTGGGTCGTATCGTCGATTTTGGCGTAGAGGCCAAATTCGGCCATGAAATTACCAGCCTGAAGGCCATCCTTGACGAAAACTACGACGCGGTGTTCGTCGGGACTGGAGCCCCACGTGGTAAGGATCTGAATATCCCAGGTCGGCAAGAAGCGGACGACAGCATTCATATCGGCATAGACTTTTTGACTTCGGTTGCCTTCAAACATACCGAGTCGATTGGCAAGCGCGTGGTTGTCATTGGCGGTGGCAATACGGCCATGGACTGTTGCCGAACCGCGCTTCGTCTCGGTGCTGAAGACGTCAAGGTTACGGTTCGCTCGCCGCGTAAAGACATGAAGGCATCGGACTGGGAGATCGAGGAAGCGGAGATGGAAGGAATTCCTATCTTCGACAACCACAATCCGAAAGAATTTGTCCTTGAGAATGGTAAGCTGGTTGGCGTCAAGTTTGAGCTGATGAGGGCTGAGTACGACGACAGCGGTCGTCGAAAGCTCATTGCTACCGGCGAAGAAATCACATTCCCATGTGACGATGTTCTCATGGCAATTGGTCAAGATAATGCGTTCCCCTGGATTGAACGCGACATTGGTCTTGAGTTTAATGAGTGGGATACGCCAGAGGTCGACCGGGTGACGATGATGTCAACACGGCCTGGTGTGTTCTTCGGTGGTGACGCAGCCTGGGGACCTGAGAACATTATCTGGGCCGTCGCGCACGCGCATCAGGCAGCTATCTCGATTGATAAATATTGCCGTGGTGAAGATCTAACTGACAGACCCGAACCTGGGCGGACTTTGGTCAGCCAAAAGATGGGCATCCACGAGTGGTCTTACGATAACGACTATGATGCCCAGGACCGTACACAGGTTCCGCATGCGGATCTTGCTCAATCACTTAGGGATTTGTCCGTTGAAGTCGAGATCGGCTTCGATGACAAACTCGCGATACGTGAAGCTGAGCGCTGCCTTAACTGTGACATTCAAACAGTGTTTTCCGACAACCTCTGTATCGAGTGTGATGCCTGTATGGACATCTGTCCTGTCGATTGCATCAACTTCACTGAGAATGATGAGGAAGAGAGTCTACGAAGCGCGCTTCGCGTCCCTGCAAACAACCTGGACCAAGATCTGTATGTGTCTGATGCACTCAAGACTGGCCGCGTGATGGTCAAAGATGAGGATATGTGTCTGCATTGCAGTCTTTGTGCCGAGCGCTGTCCGACCGGTGCATGGGATATGCAGAAATACTTCTATGCCGAAGCCAAAGTGTCAGCAGCGTGCAATGTGCATCACGCAGCCTATTTGAGATAGCGAGTCACCTAGATATGACGACACACGGGAGATCAGCGGGCCAATGAGTGGCATCAACGACTTCGTCATCAAGTTCGCAACTGTCAATGGCTCAGGTTCAGCCAGTGCCAACGCGATGTTCGCCAAGACCGTGTTCCGAATGGGTATACCGGTTACTCCGAAGAATATCTTTCCCTCTAATATCCAGGGCTTGCCAACCTGGTATGAGGTGAGAATCTCAGAGAAGGGTTATCTTGCACGTCGCGACGGGATTGACTTCATGGTCGCGATGAATCCGCAGTCATATCAGGCGGACTTGGAAGAAGTGGTACCCGGCGGTTATCTGATGTTCGATTCTTCCATGCCAAGGATATGGCCGCGGGACGACATCAACATTATCGGTATTCCGATCGCGCAGATGTGTGCTCAGAAATGGTCTGATCCGCGTCAACGCCAACTCTTCAAGAACATGGTTTATGTTGGCGCTTTGACTGCGCTGCTCGATATGGACCTGAATGCGCTTGAAGGTGTTATTTCTGATCAGCTACGCGGCAAGGAGAAGTTGATCGGTGCCAACCTTGAGGCAGTTCAACTCGGTCGCGAGTACGCACAGGAACACTTTCAGTGTCCACTGCCGATCCAGGTCCGAACCAGTAATGGCACTGATGGCAAGATCATGGTGTCGGGCAACGATGCAGCAGGACTTGGCGCGCTCTATGCTGGTGCAACCGTGTGCGCTTGGTATCCGATCACTCCATCCACGTCTCTCGCAGAGGCGTTCGAACGTTACTGTAAGCGCCTACGCAAAGATGCTGATGGCCGGTACAATCATGCCATCGTTCAGGCCGAAGACGAACTCGCAGCAATAGGCATTGCGATTGGTGCCGGTTGGAATGGGGCTCGCGCATTTACAGCAACATCCGGCCCGGGCATCTCACTGATGAGCGAGTTTCTTGGTCTAGCTTATTTTGCTGAGATACCCGTAGTTTTGTTCAATATCCAGCGTGGCGGACCGTCGACGGGGATGCCAACGCGGACACAACAGTCCGATATCATCTCATGTGCCTATGCCTCGCATGGTGACACGAAACAGGTCTTATTATTCCCGAAAGATCCCAACGAATGCTTCACCATGGCGGTGGATTCGTTCGATCTAGCCGAGCGACTTCAGACGCCGGTGATGGTGATGAGTGATCTCGACATCGGTATGAACGACTGGATGACAGACGAGTTCGCCTGGGATGATTCTCGCGTACATGATCGCGGAAAAGTCCTGAATGAAGCGGAGCTGGAGGCAGCAGAGTCATGGGGGCGCTATCAGGACGTTGACGGTGATGGTATTCCATATCGTACGCTCCCCGGTACCCACCCGACCAAAGGTGCTTACTTTACGCGAGGCACGAGCCACGATGAGAGCGCCCGCTATACCGAAGACGGCGTTATACACGCGCGCGTTTTAGAACGTATTGCCCGAAAGATTGATGATGGTGCGGAAATCCTGCCGCAGCCCGAGCGGACGACGGCGAGCGAAACGTCGAAGGTCGGTATTGTTTACTTTGGTGCAAATACTGCCGCCGTGAATGAAGGCTTAGATCTTCTCAAGGATGAAGGCCAAGCGGTCAACACGCTCAGAATTCGTGCGTTCCCGTTCAGTAAGGCAGTGCGCGACTTCATAGATGATCATGACCTAGTCTTCGTAATGGAGCAAAACCGCGATGCGCAGATGCGCTCGCTGCTCATAACCGAGCTCGAATGTTCACCACAGAAGCTGGTTCCGTCGCTTAGTTTCGATGGTACGCCGATGACGGCTAAGTTCGTTCGCGATGCTGTCTGCAACGGCCTTGCAGCAGCCCGTCAGGCGGCAGAGTAGGAAAAGGGCAGAAACAATGAGTTATATTCAGAAGCCAGTTGCCCAGCACCCGAATTTGCCTCGCAACCAGATCGGGCTGACTCGGCGTGATTACGAAGCGACCATGTCAACGCTCTGTGCTGGCTGTGGGCACGATTCTATAACTGCCGCGATTATCGAAGCCTGCTACCGGCTTGATTTGCCTGCTCACCGGATTGCTAAGGTGTCCGGTATCGGGTGCTCGTCGAAGTCGCCGACTTACTTTTTAGGCCGAAGCCATGGCTTTAATAGTGTTCATGGCCGAATGCCATCTGTTGCGACGGGAGCCAACCTTGCGAACAAAGACCTGACCTACATTGGTGTGTCCGGTGACGGTGATACCGCGTCGATCGGAATGGGGCAGTTCTGTCATGCTGTGCGCCGACAGCTCAACATGACTTATATTGTCATGAACAACGGTTGTTATGGTCTGACCAAAGGGCAGTTCTCGGCAACGAATGATAAGTCCTCGCCGTCGAAGAAGGGTGAACCGAACCCATTCGAGGCTATTGATTTGTGCCAACTTGCCATCCAGCTCGGTGCTGGTTTTGTGGCCCGCTCGTTTTCCGGAGATAAGGCGCAGCTCGTTCCACTAATTGAAGCAGCACTTTCCTATAACGGATTTGCCTTCCTTGATGTGTTGTCGCCTTGCGTAACCTTTAACAATCATACGACGTCGACAAAGGGATATGAGTACATCCGCGACCACTATCAGATGTTGGGACGTCTCGATTTTGTACCTGAGATGGAAGAAATCTCCGTCGAATACGATGACGGCGCAACTATTGACGTCAAGTTGCACGATGGTGGCATGCTACGTCTGCACAAGCTGAACGAGAGCCACGATGTCCGTGATGCGGATGAGGCCATCATGGCAATTCGAAAGCAATCTGCTGAAGGCTCGGTCGCGACCGGATTACTTTACGTCGATGATGGCGAGCAAGACTTACACAATGTCATTGGTACAACTGATCGGCCATTGAATGACGTGCCGATGAGTGAACTCTGCCCTGGTTCGAAAGCGTTGGAAGGCATAAACGCCCGTCTACGCTAAATTGCTGCGCTGACATGGACCTGTGTCCGGCGCGGCTGGAGCTTTGATAATTTATGGTGAGTGAAGCATCCGGACACGGCAATGCGCCTGTGTTCGGCCAGCAGACACGGACGCTGATTGGTGCCTCATTGGCGCACTGGGTCAGCCATGTCCATATCCTGACGCTGCCGCCACTTTTTCCAATCCTGAAAGATCAGTTCGACGTGACCTATGTCGAGCTTGGCTTGGCTGTCACGCTCTTCGCGATCGTGTCGGGGCTAACTCAGGCCCCCATGGGTTTTGCCGTAGACCGTTTCGGAGCCCGTCGGATACTCATCGCTGGGCTGTGCTTAGGCGGTTTGTCCTTCATGCTTCTTGGGCTCAGTCCAACCTATGCCAACATGCTTATCTGTGCTCTTGTTTCTGGGTTGGCTAACTGTGTCTATCACCCTGCCGACTATGCGATCCTATCGTCCTCGATTGATGAGCGGCGGATAGGTCGAGCCTTCTCGGTCCACACATGTTGTGGCATGGCAGGTGGTGCTATGGCACCAGCTATCGGGCTTGGCTTGGCATTGCATTTTGACATCAGCGTCGCTTTGATCGTTATGGGGGCGTTCGGCCCTATAGCTGCCCTTGCAATCATTCTGTTGCGTGTGCCGGAAAGCGAAACTGCAACCGATCGCGCTGCCAAGGCAAATGGCAAGCCTTCCCAAAAAGTAAGCGTCTTAACCCCTGCAATTCTTGCTCTGACAGTATTTTTCGTTTTGTTGAGCCTTTCCAATGGTGGTGTGTCGACGTTTGGAATTGCAGCGCTGCAAGGCGGTTACAACTTCTCACTCGAAACGGCTTCTTTGACGCTGTCGATCTATCTTGGTGCGTTGTCAATTGGTGTTCTTGCTGGTGGTGTTTTGGCGGATAAAACCCGCCATCACGGCTACATCGCTGCAACTTGTTTTGCGATCAACGCGGTTATCTTTGCGATGATTGCGGCTGTGCCGATGGAGATGATGGTCACGATGTCGGCGCTTGTGTTTGCCGGTTTCTTGTCTGGATTGATTTCTCCATCAAGAGACATGTTGGTGCGCAAGGCAGCGCCTCCCGGGGCGGCAGGGCGTGCATTTGGTATCGTGTCGACCGGGTTTAATATCGGCGGTATCCTGGGGCCGATGATGTTCGGCTATATTCTTGATCAAGAGATTCCCCGTTTGCTGTTTGGTATCTCGGCTGGCTTTATGGTTTTAACTGTAATGTTGGCAGTGTGGACCGAAAACTGGTCGCCAAGGAAGCCAGCTGCAGCGACGACCTGAGGCAAGTGCAATTGCAGGAGGCAATGAATTATGTGGTCCAACCCCCGCGTCCCCTTCTGCCTTTCTTCTGACCGTCCAAAACTGGCGCCGCTGAATGGGAAGTCATTGATCATCAATGTTGTCATGAACATTGAGTATTGGCCCTTCGATCGGCAGATGCCCCGGGGCATCTTGCCAGCGCCGCATGGGCGACCGGCCGATCCGCCCGATGTGCCCAACTTTGTCTGGGTGGAGTACGGTCTCAGATGTGGCATGCCCCGGATCATGGACATGCTGAAAGCACGCGGTATCAAAGCGTCCGCATTCTTAAATGCGCAGGTGGCCGACGTTTATCCTTCGCTTGCGGAAGCGGTCGTGGAGGTCGGTTGGGAGTTAGTTGGGCACAGTTGGTTCCAGCGCTCTCTCAAGCAATCTGAAAATCAAGCGGAAGAGATCGAAAAGTGTCTTGCTCGACTAGAGTCGCTCGATGGAAAGAAACCGCGGGCTTGGCTGGGCGCCGGTATGGGTGAAACCGACGACACACCAGATCTCCTCAAGGCTGCAGGTATTGAGTTCTTGCATGATTGGTTGCTGGATGACTTACCTTGCTGGCTCAAGACGAAGCATGGCCCGATGGTCGCGATGCCTTATACGTTTGAGCTGAATGATGTCGTTAATCATGCCGTTCAGCAAAGCTCATCGGATGAGATGTTAAAGCGGCTGGAGGCAACGCTTGCCATTTTTGATCGCGAGATGGTGGAGCAAGAGCAGCCGCGTATTATCACGTTTGGTCTGCATCCTCATATTATTGGTGTGCCGCACATCGCTTACCATTTTGAGAAGGCGCTCGATTTGTTAATGGCACGAAACGATGTGGTGTTTTCAACGTCCAGCCAGATTGGTGATTGGTTCGTTCAAGCTGATGGGACTGGTGGTGCGGCAGTGATGTAGCGGCGATTTTGACTATGGCTGTTTGCCTGATAAGGCATTTGGTAAATTGGCTCTTCGAGCTCTTCGTTTGGGCTACCCAAGATTAAGTCATAACTGCGATTGACTTCTTTGGATCGTAAAACGGTTTGGGAACAATCTTGCAGTTTCTCATTCCGTCAGCTGTTGTAACGGTAGCGCGTGTGCCCATCTCTGTATGCTCGCGCGCCATCATAGCAAGCGCAATATTTTTCTTGAGACGTGGCGAGTGGATGGCCGATGTGACTTTGCCGACCTGTTGTCCATCCCTGATGACTGGCCAGTACTTATCGTTTGATCCTTGCAAGTGACGTCCGTCAAGTTCCAGTCCGACTAACAGCTGGCTCACTCCATTCTTCTTGATCTGAGATAGAGCTTCTCTACTAACGAAGTCAGCATCCATTTCCAGGTCGACCAGACGATCCAGTCCGAGCTCAAATGGATTGTTTTCGAGTGTCATGTCGGCATGATACGAGAGCATTGCTGCCTCAATCCGGCGAATGCTGGAGGTATGCCCCGGCTTCAGTCCGAAAGCACTCCCCGCTTGCATGATGTGTTCCCACAGGCGGTCGCCGGCAGAGCCGTCTCTCAGAAAAATTTCGTAACCGAGTTCGCTCGACCATCCAGTTCGCGAGATGATTAGCGGAACACCATCCCAATCATACTCCATGAACCAGTAGTACTTGAGTTCTGTTGGAGCGTCGCCAAACGCTGCCCGCAACACGTCCCGAGATTTCGGGCCTTGCAGCTGGAGAGGAGATACATCCGGCTCGCGTACAATGACGTCCATGCCTGAACTGGCAGCCACTCCTTTGGCCCACAGTAGGACGTCACTATCCGCAATAGATAGCCAAAAATGATCTTCTGCCAGCTTTAGCAAGATTGGATCATTGATAACGCCGCCATCTTGATCCGTTATCAGCACGTACTTGCATTGGCCGACCTGGCACTTTGAGAGATTGCGACAACTAAGATACTGAGTAAACCGCGCGGCATCCGGTCCGGTGATCTCAACCTGACGTTCGACGGCGACATCGCAGAGTATTGCGTCATTGACGAGGTTCCAAAAGTTCTGGACTGGATCGCCAAAGTCGCGTGGGATGTACATGTGATTATAGACAGAGAAACCTTTGGCACCCCATCGGAGTGCTGCATCCGAAAACGGAGACTTCCGGACTTGGGTGCCGAAGCTGAATTTCTTGAATGGGGCCAAGGTTTCTTGTGACATTACTGTTTGTTTCCCCACGGTCTGAGAGTTCGTATCCAGCTAAGTTGTGATGCCTGAGTACGTGAGCTGCAGGTTCTTGGCTATCTGGTCTGCGACTTGTGTCAGGCTGGCACCGATTTTCTTGCGATGCTTACCCGTAAAACGACGTATCGGGCCCGTTGCACCAACGCTGAATGGTACGCCTATGCTACCAATCCGGATTGGCGCGGCGACGCTGGAAACGCCAACCTCAATCTCTTCAACGCATTCTGCATAACCGCGACTCCGGATTACTTCGAAGTCTTTTTCAATGTCTTCCGGTCTCGTCTTTGTTTGATCGGTGTAGGCTCGTAAGGGACTTGCCAGAATCTCGCTTTGAAAATCGTAATCGGCGAATGCTGCAATGGCTTTCGAGCATGAGCAGGCATGAAGTGGACGGTTACCTAAGCCTGGATGGATAAAAGAGCGAGCCGCGTCGACTGGTGTCTCGACGTGAATGATTTCGACGGACTTGTCTCTAAACCTCGATAAGAAGACTGCTTCTCCAAATTCAATTGCAGTCTCTTTCAGTGTAGAGGCAGCCGCCTGGCAGACATCCACATCGAGTTGACCCAAAAGCGCAATTCGTTTGAACCGCTCGCCGATAATGTAGCGCGATGCCCCTTCCGTTTCATTGAGGAGGCGATGCTCCGTCAAAGTGTGAACAAGGCGGTAGCAAGTCGGGCGGGGTAGTCCCGTCACCCTTTGTATTTCAGCAGCTGAAACCGGTCTGCCTGCCGCGGCCACGGATTCCAACACTACGATCAGACGGTCGAGATTCATGCTTGCATTGTTCTCATTTTATAATACGCTTGTCTCAATATACGAGAAACAGGGCTGGCTAAGCAAGCTGCATTCGCAATGGGAGGGAAATGATGAGTGAAGTGGCATGTTGTGGGCCAGGATACGCCTCACCTGCGGAGGCAATGAAGGCACCAGCTGAGAAGCTGCTCTACACCGTCGCTTTGTACATCGGTACCGGTATCCAAAAACCTGACTACCTCGCCACAGTTGATGCTGATCCGGAAAGCCCGACCTATAGCCAGGTTATCAGTCGACTTGAGATGCCAGGTATCGGTGATGAGCTTCATCACATCGGATGGAATGCATGCTCATCCTGTCATGGCGATCCGACAAAGGAGAGACGATATCTAATAGTCCCTGGCGTACGTAGTTCTAATTTGCACATCGTTGACTGTGTTACCGACCCGCGCAATCCGAAGATGCACAAAGTAATCTCGGGAGATGAGATCAAGGCAAAGACAAACCTGTCGGCGCCTCATACGGTGCATTGTCTTGGGACTGATATCATTATCTCGATGCTAGGCGATGCCCAGGGCGAGGCTCCCGGTGGTTTCCTGCATCTGAATGAAGACTTTGAGATTGTTGGGCGCTGGGAGAACGACATCACCGGCATGCTGTTCAACTATGATTTCTGGTATCAGCCGCGTCACAACGTGATGGTTTCAAGTGAGTGGGCAGCACCAAATACTTTCATGCCGGGCTTCGATCTCGAAGAAGTTGGCCACCTAAAGTACGGCCGACGCCTTCATTTCTGGGATTTCAAAGAGAAGCGGATAGCAAAGACACACTATCTCGGAGAAGACGGTCTGGTGCCTTTGGAAGTTCGCTTCCATCATAATCCGGACTCCAGCCATGGTTTCGTCGGTGCGGCGCTCTCATCCAACATCATCCATTGGTACAAGAAGGATGATGAATGGGTATGGGAGAAGATCATTGATGTGGAGAATGAACCCCATCCTGAATGGCCAATACCTGTTCCAGGACTCATCAGTGTCATTCTTCTCTCGATGGATGACCGCTTCCTTTACTTCTGCAATTGGTTGCATGGCGATATTCGCCAGTACGACATTACAGATCCACACAATCCGAAGTTCACAGGACAGGTCTGGATGGGGGGGCTGTTAGGCAAGGCACCTAAGGTCAATGGACGTAAGATTACCGGTGGTCCGCAGATGATCCAGTTATCCCTGGACGGCAAGCGGCTCTACGTGACCACTTCCTTGTTCTCAACCTGGGACAACCAGTTCTACCCGGAAATTCGCACCAACGGTGGCTGCATGTTGATGGTCAACTGCGATACCGAGAACGGTGGCATGGAGATCGATAAGGACTTCTTTGTCGACTTTGGTAAGGAACCCCACGGCCCGGCACGCTGCCACGAAACACGGTACCCCGGCGGTGACTGTACTTCAGATATCTGGATCTAGAGGTACTCGTGATGCGTGAGACATTCACAATCACTTTGGCGAACCAAGGCGGGCAAGCCTTTGAAGTGGATCGTCGCCGTCCTTTGCTCAATTCATTGGAAGAGCAGGGTGTTTCGCTGCCTTACGGATGTCGCTATGGCGGCTGCATTTCTTGTGCCGCCAAACTTCTCGATGGCGAGATTGACCAGAAGGCACAAGTTGCTCTGAACGGCCGTCAGCTTAACGATGGCTATGTGTTGCTTTGTGTGGCGCGTCCATTGAGTGATTGCACGCTTGATATTGGCGTTGAGAGCCACGACACGCTTTATCGCAATCCGTTTGCAAGTCCACTTCGGCCAGATGAATTGAAGGCCGATATTCGCGGCAAGGCGCTGCCGCAAGAGGAGACGTCATGAACACGAAAGCAGCAAAGAAAACATCAACCGCGAAGAAGGCAACTTCGGCTAAGTCAAAGGCTTCTTCTTCAAAGTCATCTGCGAAAGCAGCGAATGCAAAGGATGCGAAACGTGCCGTTCCTGCAAAGCAAGGAAACAAGAAGTCTGCCGAAGCGAAGACATCCACAAAAAAGACAACGAAGAAAGTCGTTGCAGTGAAGAAGCCTGCTGCGTCCAAGGCCGCTACGAAGAAGCGTGCGCGCTATATGGATCATGATGTGGAGTACACGTCGAAATACATCGCCGATATTCTGAAGTCGGTGAAAACCATAGCGATGGTTGGAGCCAGCAACGATCCGACTAAGTTTAGTTATGGTGTGCTGAGGGTTCTGCATGAAACCAGATACAACATGATCCCGGTGAACCCGAAGGAAGCCGGCAATGAGATCCGCGGTCTTAAGGTATATGAGAAGCTTCAGGATATCGATGAGCCCGTGGATATGGTGCAGGTGTTTCGGTCGTCGGATGCCTTGCTTGGTGTAGCCCATGATGCGGTTGACATTGGTGCCAAAGTATTGTGGGGCCAGATTGGTGTTCGAAACGACGAGGCTGCACGGGTCGCCGAGGCCGCAGGCATGAGGGTTGTGATGGACCGGTGCCCGAAGATTGAGCTGTTCCGACCGTTTTGGAAGCCAAAGCTCAATCAGCAGATCTAAAGCCGACGTTCGAGTAGGCGAGTAGGCGGTATATCTCCCAATTCTCTTGCTCAATGCAGCGGCGATCTATGAATCTGTCTGCTTGTACAACTTGGTATATGATCTTCTTCAGCGCTGTGGCTTAAACTGGCAGGCAATCACTCTACCATACGCGCATGCGATTGCAGGAGATGAGTTGGCTAGCGTGATGAGCCGACCTGCGAGTTTCAAAACGATGGGTGCCATTGGTCGTTTGTGGCTTATGGTAGTCATTGGCGCATGGCTCGCGGGGCCATCATTTGGCAAGGCGCCCGGGAAGCGTCACTGCTATCGCGGCGTCTGCGTGAAAGTCCTGACTGTTTCGCAAGTCCAAGGGCTGCTTGGTAAAACAGTCAGGATGACAGCATCGCACTACGGTGACCCTTCGGTGGATCCGTTCAACCGCGGGACCTTCACGTCAAATGGTGAAAGGTTCAACGCGAACGATCCAACTCGGACCGCAAGCGCCACACTTCCTGATGGCACAGAGCTTTTGCTTCGCAATCCAGACACAGGTGCCGTCTCACACGTCCGCGTCAATGATTTTGGGCCTTTCTGGGTGAACTGAGAGCTTGATGTTACTGAACGGGTCGCGCGCGATCTTGGGTTGGAGAAGCTCGGCATCAAGTCGCTTAAAGTGACCGTCGTGACCGTGCCAACCACAGATGATGTCCAAAGGCTTTATCGACGAGATAGACCGCCACTTCCAACGATGGGGTATCTTGGTAAGCGGACTGCTGCTGAGACTGCAAAGCTCGCACGAGTGCTCATGCGCAGAAGCCAAGGAGACGCGCCACCATCACAACCAGTTGCTGTTGCTGCAAAGCAGGGCAAACAAGCGATGCCCGCGCCGTCCATCGTCCAGAAGCATGTTTATCACTTTGTACCTAAGCAACAGGCTTCACCGCGTGCCCTGAGCGCGGAAGATATGACGTTGGCTCATAAAGCTGCTGGAGCTGCTGCTCTTGCAGAATGGAATGAAGCAAGACTGGCTCGTGCTGAAGTCGCTGACTATGCCTTCCTAGTCTCGGGATTGTTCGTGCTCTTGGCGCTGATGGCCCCTCATGGCACACCGCTGTTGTTGACTGGGTTGCGAAATACGCATCGATACCTGACCTATGACGACGCGCTGGAGCAGCTGCGTTTGACGCTAGCGCAAGAACATCCTGCTGCACCGTCACGCTTGGCATTCGGTCGGATGCTGCAACTTCCAGCCACCCAAAATGAACAAGATAGTGAAGGCCTCGAAGCGGAAGTTGTCATAACCAAGCCCCCGATGGCCGATGCGTCTGTCAACAATATTCGTCATATGAGTGGCCATCAGATAAGGATGGTTGAGCCCGCTCGATATGAAAATGAAGCTGATCGATCTGCTTATCTTATGCGTTTCGACGAGCCACTTTCTGATGCTCCCGTGATTTCCTTGCCGGCTCCTCGCACCAGTAATGATGATGTTAGTGACTTACCCTTACCGAAAGGCGCAGCTCGAATAATTGGTGAAGGTGTTTGCTACGAGGGTAACCTTAGCTCAGCAGGAGCGTTTATCATCTCGGGGCAAGTGAATGGGAACGTGTCGGCGTCACAAGTCGTTGTCGAATCCAGTGGTACCATTGATGGAGATGTCGTTGCCGATTGGGTAGAGCTCGAAGGATGGATCAATGGGGATGTGCGCGCGCAGAAGGTCGATCGTGAGCCTTCCGCACCAGTGTCAGGTCAAGTAGATGCCAAGATAATCAATGCTTCGGATAGCGCTCTGATAGAAGGCAAAGTTTTAGAGGCAGTTGTTGAACGGGGCAATTCGCTAACTGGGCGTCTGGCACGGGTGAACTAGTGAGCGCTCATCGCGGATGTCTCAACACTCAGCTCGGGTTGGGTCCTGCGAGCTCATCGATGATGGGGCAGTCAGGGCGTCCATCGCCGTGGCAGTTGTGGATTAGGTGGCGCAGAGTGTTGGCCATGACCTCGAGCTCCCTCATCTTTTGCTCGATATCCTCCAAGTGACTACTTGCGAGGTTCTTGACGTCAGCGCTGGCGCGCGTTCGGTCCGAGTATAGTTCGAGCAGTTTGCGACAGGTCTCTATGTCAAACCCTAGATTTCTCGCGCGTTGAATGAATGCTAAGCGATGCATATCATCAGACGAGTAGTCGCGATATCCATTGCTTCTTCTTGACGGAACCACCAAGCCAATATCCTCGTAGTACCGAATAGTTTTGGTTGGAAGTTTGGTTTGTTCAGAAGCCGCGCCGATGTTCATTCGTCTGTCTCTGGTATCCAATGAGTGGGGTTCGTCTAGTTTATCATTGTGATACCAGAGATAATCTTGAAACGCGCAATTGCAAATTCATTGACTTTCAATGATATCGACGGACTTGGGCAGACAGCCTGGGTATGTGGTTCATGATTTGCTTTGAATCAAATGGAGACTACCCGCTTTCCCTCTGAGAAGACTTGATTCCATGCGAGTATTCGCGCTGATTTTCTGGGACCGGTTGGCCAGAAAGGATCGGTTTCTATGAGCTGCTGTCCACTTGTCTCGTCAACGGCGTCGACCAGCCATAAGCCACCAGCATCAGCTCCATTTGTTTCTCGTAGCGGTCCAGCAGCCAGAATGCTTTCACTGTTGGCTTCGAGGAAACTCAAATGATCCTGCATATACTGTGCTCTAACTGTGTCGCTGGTGCCCGGATTGTCTTCAAACATGATGATGAATTTCATGACGCTTCTCCTGCTGTTAGAGACTTGGTCATAGGACTGCAAAAATGCATATTGAATAGACTATTATGCAGATTTAATCTGCATTCATGCAGCATTTGAACTGGAATGATCTAAGATACATCTTGGCAATAGAGCGCGGGCGCACGCTGCGCGGTGCAGCACAGCTTGTCGGTGCAGATGAAACCACTGTATCTCGCCGTCTTAAAGCTTTGCGGATCTTGCTTGGCGACGAATTGTTTTGGCGCCAGCGCGATGGAACCTATACGCCGACTGATCTCGGCATGGCGGTTGCTGCACGTGCGTCTGATATGGAAAGTCAGATCGACCAAATTTCAGAGCTACTCAGTAATCACAAGCTGCAAGTTGCTGGTCTTGTACGACTGACGTCTGTTCCGATGGTCATTAATCGTTGGCTCGTTCGATACGCCTCAGACATTTTACAGCGCCACCCTGGATTGACACTGGACCTTATCCCGGACAGCCGCGACTTCGACCTCAATCTCAGAGAGGCCGATATAGCGTTGCGCTTGTCACGACCACGAACTGGTGGATCGAATACATTGGAGCGGCGGATAGGCCAGCTGCATTTCGCAGTCTTCGCATCTTGTAGTGTCTCGTCGACGGAGCTGGAGGCTCTTCCATGGATAGGATACGACGAAAGCATGTCCTATCTTCCGCAAGCGCAATGGATAGAAAAAGCCGCGCGGGCGCCCGGTCAATCGTTCTCCGGGCTTAGAGTTCTGGATATGGAAATTGCTTTGGAGGCTACTCTAGCCGGTGTTGGGCGAACTCTTTTGCCAATTCCTATCGCGCGAGCCGTGTCCGGATTGATCCGCGTCGGTTCTGACACCACTGTTCTCAGTCGTGAGGTTTGGCTGCTTACACATCGCAGCCAGAAGCAATTATCAAGAGTGAAGGTCGTGACTGACTGGCTGGAGAAAATCGTAAATGTTGACAGTCAAGAAATGTCGGCAAACTAGGCGGTTCGAATGTCCGTTGGGACGATCTGCTGTCTGACCCAGGTTGCCAGTAGCATATGCTATAGTGAATCCGGTAGGATGGTGTATCTATCGAGAGAGGTGATTTGCGATGCCGATTTTGAGTTCGGAATATTTGTTTACAATCCGTGTGACTGTGGATGAGCTGCACGACGTTGGCAGCGTTCCGCTCGGGACGCGTCATCTAGATATGCTCGGCGCCGGAACCTTCGAAGGGCCAAAGCTCAAAGGAGTGGTCTTGCCCGGCGGAATAGATCAGAAGATTTTTCGTGCAGACGGCGCGATGAAGCCGAATGTAGGAATGGTTCTCAAAACAGACGATGATGCTCTGATCTATATGCATTACACCGGTGTGCGTTACGGCACTCAAGATGTGATGGATCGTATCGCGAATGGTGAAACGGTAGCTCCTTCAGAGTACTATCTGCGCAATACGCCCTATTTTGAAACTTCTTCAGAGAAGTATGATTGGCTTAATAGGATCGTATCGGTCGGTGTGGGCCGCAGGATGCCCGATCATGCGGCTTACGACGTGTTTCACATACTCTGATTGTCCGGTGGGAATGCAGCTGTTTCAATAGCCCCTTTTATCTAATCCAGTTTATCCCAGCTGTTGCCGACACGATCCAATGAAACGAAGTCGGACAGCTTTCCACGACCGGTTGGGCCAAAGTTTCCCATCGGATAACCCAGCGGGATTATGGCGTACGAAAGTACGCCGGGTGGTAACTCCAGTGCCTTGTCGGCTTCATCAGCAAAAAACATATGTCGGGTTGTGAGGCATGCGCCTAACCCAAGAGCTCGGGCAGCCAGTAGCATGTTCTGTACCGCCGGATAGATGGACGCGCCAGACATCCTGCTAGGTTGAGCCTTGCCTTGCTTGATACATGCAACGATCCAGACTGGAGCTTCGTGATAGTGGTCGGTCAGGTACTCAACAGCAGTGTGCTGCCGGTGGTACTTGTCAGAGTTTGATCCAGGAGGTGGCGCGCTCCCGGCATATCCTGGTCCAATAATTTTATCATAGGCTTTTTTATACCAGACCTGAACTGCCTTCTTGATGGCGATGTCCTTGATGACAACGAAATGCCAGGTTTGATGGTTGCCCCCATTGGGTGCTCGAATTCCTGCGTCCAATATCTTGATGACAAGATCATCTGGAATGGGGTCCGACTTCAGACGGCGCATAGCACGGGTGGTCTTCATGATGTTGAAGACATCATTCGATGAGAGGTCGATAGCCGCTTTGTTCATAGCCAATGATCCGCGAAAGTGATTGCTTCAACATGTTAGTGCGGCGACGACCGAAATGTCGAGTATTCAATATTCGGATTGTGCGAGATGCAATCACACGGTCGGTTCGGTATTGTCAACGGCACTTTGAATCTGACCCACCTTGTCTTTCTGTTTGTTGCCCTCACGCGTGAGGGCAACAAACAGCTCCATCGACCTCTGCCTTGGTCGTCGTCTTTGTCTTGGCCGGCCTTGTCTGCATTGGTTTGGCCACGATTCCGGCGCGACGTTTATCCTTTAGG
>NZGY01000122.1 GCA_002689605.1 Filomicrobium sp. | reverse complement strand
CTGGGAGTTCAACAAGATTGCAGCCGCTGTGCTTGCGGCTCTGCTGGTTATTTTTGGCGGTAAGGAGATAATCTATATCGCCGGGAAGGGACACGCTAAGGAAGCGCAGAAGGCTGGCTACGTGCTGCCTGTGGAGGTTGCGAGTGCGTCGGCTTCAGGCGCCGCGCCTAAGCCGGCCGCTGGTTTCGATTTCGCAAAAGTCTTCGCGTTGCTGCCAGCTGCAACCGCAGATGCAGGTGCTGGCGTTTTCAAAAAGTGCTCCACCTGTCATACTCCCAACCAGGGCGGTAAGAATGGTCAGGGACCTAATCTTTGGAACATTGTTGACCGCGATTTGGGGAAAGTCGACGGCTTCAACTATTCGAAGGCTTTGATTGAGAAGGGCGGGAAGTGGGATTACGAATCTCTTGCTTTGTTCCTGCACAAGCCCAAAAAGTGGCTTAAGGGCACAAAGATGGCCTTTGGCGGACTTAAGAAGCCACAGGATATCGCCAACCTGTTGGCCTACTTGCGGTCTTTGAGCGACAATCCTGTCGCTTTTCCTACGCAATAGTTCAGCGTTCTGGCTTGCTGGCTATTGGTCTTGTCAGTGCTTGCAATTTTAATTGGCACCACCGCTAGCAAGCTGTGGTGCTTTTTTCGTGTCTAAAGCTAAGAGCTGTCATTTTGCTAATGATTGTCCATGACAGCATTGTAACGTGACGCTCGACCTGGGCGCAGGTAGGGTGATCCCATATCAACTGCTTGATCCGGTACTGAAGCAGGGAGGAGGTTGCCCTTGATGCTAAATCGCCATTTAACTGTTATTGCCTTGGCCGCCGTCAGCTCAATCTCACTTTTGGCTGCGCCAGCTGCTGCATCGACTAAACAACATGGCCTTTCAACATTTGGCGACCTTAAATATCCTCCGGATTTCAAACACTTTAGCTACGTCAATCCCGATGCCCCGAAGGGCGGTAGCATGTCGACGGTTCCGACGGGAGGTGCGGCTAGCTTCGATAGCTTCAACCCATTCATTTTGAAAGGGAATACGCCCAACGGGCTTTCTAACTTATTGTTCGATACCTTACTCGTAGGCGCGGGTGACGAACTTGGCGCAGGCTACGGATTGATTGCACACTCTGTTGAGCTCGCCGACGACAAAAAATCTGTGACGTTTTTCATGCGTCCAGAAGCGAAGTTCTCAGATGGATCGCCACTAACAGCAGAGGACGTTGTCTTTGCTGTTACAACTCTCAAAACCAAAGGACATCCCTTCTACCGCACCCTATTAAGGGACGTGGTCAAGGGTGAGGCGCTGGACAAGCACACAGTTCGGTTTTCTTTCAAGGGCGACAACCTTCGGGACTTGCCACTTTTGGTTGGAGGATTGCCGGTTTTTTCCAAGGCCTACTATAGCAAAGTTGATTTCACTAAGACGACATTGAAGGAGGCACCGCTTGGATCCGGTCCCTACAAGCTGACCAAGTTTGAGGCGAATAAGTTTGTGACGTACACACGTCGCACAGATTACTGGGCAGAAAAGCTGCCAGTGAACGTCGGCACCAAAAACTTCAATGAGATCACCTACAATTACTATAAAGACCGTTCTGCCAGTCTGATTGGCTTCGCTGGTGGCGAGTATGATCTCAGAGAAGAGTTTACGTCCAAGCAGTGGGCTACAGGTTACCAGTTTCCTGCCGTGCAGGATGGTCGGGTGAAATTGGTGACATTGCCTGATAAGAACCCCTCAGGAACACAGGGTTGGTTTTTCAATACGCGCAAAAAAAAGTTCGCTGATCCGCGGGCCCGTCGTGCGCTGGGTTACACTTTTGATTTCGAGTGGACCAATAAGAATTTGTTCTATTCGCTGTACAAGCGGACAACCAGCTACTTTGAGAACAGCGATATGAAGGCCGTCGGTAAGCCGACGGCAGCGGAGCTGGCTCTGCTAGAGCCGTTCAAAGCCTCATTACCTGCAACTGTTTTTGAAACTCCATTAGCGCCGCCAGTGTTTGATGGCAGCGGGAGAAACAGGAAGCAGCTAGGGCGAGCGCATAAGCTACTCAAGGAGGCAGGCTTTAAGCTGGTCAACGGCAAACGCTTAGATGCAGATGGCAAGCAGCTGTCAGTCTCTTTCATGAGGTACGCTCCGACATTTGATCGCATTCTCTTGCCGATGGTCAAGAATATGAAGGCGCTGGGGATCGATGCTAAGATTGAGCCCGTTGACCCGGCCCAGTATGAGTTGCGTCGCAAGAACTTTGACTATGATATCTTGAGTATGCGGATGGTAATGTCGGGAACTCCTGGCATTGAACTCTTCAATCGCTTCCATTCCCGCGCGGCGTCCGCCAACGGCAGTTTCAATGTGTCTGGCATCAAAGATCCGGCTGTGGATACGCTTATTTCGGCGATCAATAACGCAAAATCTCGAGAAGAACTGAATACGGCTGTTCGAGCACTGGACCGCGTGTTGCTCGCTGGGTATTACTGGATTCCCAATTGGTACAAGGGCGCGCACAACATTGCCTACTGGGACAAGTTCGGTCGCCCGGAAAAGAAGCCACCGTATGCTCGAGGTATCATTGGTATATGGTGGGAAGACAAGGAAAAGACTGCCAAGCTGAATAGGCAATAGTGGTTCTGCTATCGGAATGCATTTGACCCTATATCTCGGCAGACGCTGGCGCATACCTTCATGATAGCTTATCTGATCAAGCGACTTCTACTGATCTTCCCGACACTGCTCGGGATCATGCTTATCAGCTTCGTCATAATCCAGTTTGCGCCAGGCGGTCCCGTTGATCGTATGATCGCGCAACTCAGTGGCAATGACGTGAGCGCCACGTCTCGGATTGGTGGTGGTGGTGATGGTCTGGCCGGCGGGTCAGCTGCAACGACAGCGGAATCTGCGCAAGTAACGTCTAAGTATCGCGGCGCGCAAGGGTTAGACCCGGAGTTCATCAAAGAGCTTGAGCGGCAGTTTGGTTTCGACAAACCAGCGCATGAACGCTTCTTGTTGATGATGAAAAACTACGTCACATTCAACTTTGGCAACAGTTACTATCGCGACACTCCTGTCATACAGCTGATTAAAGAGAAGCTTCCTGTTTCGGTATCTCTCGGCATCTGCATGGTGGTGCTGACCTATCTCATTTCCATTCCGCTCGGCATTCGTAAGGCGGTCCATGATGGCGAGCCATTTGATACATGGACGAGCGGCGTTCTCGTCGTTGGTTATGCTTTGCCAGGCTTTATGGTCGGTGTTTTCCTTCTCGTGCTTTTCGCGGGAGGATCATTCTTTCAGTGGTTTCCGACGCGTGGCCTGACTTCGGAGAACCATGCTGAGCTGTCGCTCATCGGACAACTTTTCGACCGTGCTTGGCATATCACGCTACCACTGATCGCGCTTGCGCTCAGTGCCTTTACACAGCTGACGTTTCTCACAAAGAACTCGTTCATTGATGAAATCCGCAAGCAATACGTCCTGACTGCTCGATCAAAGGGGCTGACGCAAAACCAAGTGCTTTATGGGCACATTTTTCGCAACGCGATGCTGATCATCATTGCAGGATTTCCTGCCGCGTTCATCTTTGCGTTCTTTACTGGGTCCCTCCTCATAGAGACGATCTTCTCGCTAGATGGTCTTGGCTTGCTTGGTTTCGAAAGCATCATCAATCGCGACTACCCTGTGGTCTTCGCGACGCTTTTCATTTTCTCACTGCTCGGAATGGTCGTTCAGCTCATAACGGACTTTGTTTACACGCTTGTCGATCCTCGTATCGATTTCGAGAATCGAGAGGTCTAAGCGGTGAGCACAGATACTGACAGGGTAAGTTCGCTGGATAAGCAGTTACATAACTCTTCAGACAAAGGTGCCACATCTTCGCGGTGGTTTTCACTAACACCTATTAGTCAAAGGCGTTGGCAGAATTTCCGCTCGAATAAGCGAGGATACTGGAGTCTCTGGTTGTTTATGGTGTTGTTTGTCGTCAGCCTTTTCGCGGAATTCATTGCCAATGATAAGCCGATTATCGCCGTTTATAAGGGCGAGGTTCTGCTCCCGGTATTGATCGACTATCCGGAAGAGAAGTTTGGTGGGTTTCTTGCGATTACCGACTACAAGGACCCAGAGATATGGCAAGAAATTGAAGATAACGGCTGGATGATATGGCCGCCGATCCGCTACTCTTATTCATCCGTGAACAACGATTACCCGCTGCGCAAGTCAAAGACTGGTAACTGTCTGGGATTTCCTTCGCCACCGATTTGGACAAGTAACGCTGAGCTATGTGATGCTCCGGCAGACAGGCTTGAACGCTTCAACGCTATTGGAAACCAGAACTGGCTTGGGACAGATGACCAGGGGCGAGATGTAACAGCCCGTATCATTTATGGGTTTCGCATCTCAGTCCTGTTTGGCTTGGTGCTCACGATACTCGCTTCAATCATCGGCGTTATTGTTGGCGGATTGCAGGGTTACTTCGGTGGATGGGTTGACCTGATAGGGCAGCGGTTCCTGGAGATCTGGTCCTCGATGCCGTACCTCTATATTCTGATCATTATCTCGTCAGTTCTTGTTCCAGGCTTTTGGACGCTCCTACTTGTCATGTTGACGTTCTCTTGGACATCACTCGTCAACGTCGTTCGCGCCGAATTTCTACGGGGAAGAAATTTCGAATATATCCGTGCGGCGAGGGCGCTTGGATTGTCCAATACGACGATCATGTTCAAGCATCTGCTGCCCAATGCGATGGTCGCCACTTTGACCTTCCTACCGTTCCAACTCACTGGCGCAATAACAGCTTTGACCGCACTCGATTTCCTTGGGCTTGGGATGCCGGTTGGGTCGCCATCCCTTGGTGAGTTGCTCAAGCAGGGCAAGGACAACCTGCAGGCGCCGTGGCTTGGTATCGCTGCATTCTTTTCGGTGGCAGCGCTGCTCAGCCTGCTCGTTTTTGTTGGGGAAGCCGTTCGTGATGCGCTGGATCCGCGCAAAACGTTCGTGTGAGATAGGAGTGCGATAGAAGCATGTCAGCCAGCACTTCGACGCTCGTCAATGTCCGCCGATTGTCCGTTGATTTCCAAGCCGGCGATCAAGTGGCTCATGCAGTGCGGAATGTTTCCTTTACGATCAACAAAGGTGAGACTGTCGCGCTGGTGGGCGAGTCCGGGTCAGGAAAAACGGTATCGGCGCAATCAATACTGAAGTTGCTTCCCTATCCAACGGCATCACATCCAAGTGGTGAGATTTTCTTTCACGGCAAGGACCTGCTTGGTTTGGATGAAAGTGGGATGCGGGCCATTCGTGGCCGACGAATTTCAGTCATCTTCCAAGAACCGATGACGTCGCTCAATCCTCTCCACACGATCGAAAAGCAGGTTGGAGAAGTCCTGCAAGTTCATCATGGGTGGACGCGTAACGAGGCTCGACCAAGAGTTGTTGAGCTGTTGCGTAAGGTTGGTATTCGCGATCCTGAAAAACGGCTTCGTGACTATCCACACCAATTGTCGGGCGGTCAGCGGCAGCGTGTGATGATCGCACTGGCGCTTGCAAATGAACCAGAGTTGCTGATCGCGGATGAACCAACGACAGCGCTCGACGTTACTATTCAGGCTCAGATACTCGAACTGTTGCAAGAACTGCAGCGCGAGATGGGTATGGCTATGTTGCTGATCACGCATGATCTGGGGATCGTGCGAAAGATGGCTGAGCGCGTCTATGTCATGAAAGACGGTGAGGTTGTGGAACACGGCACAACTTCCGAAGTCTTTTACGCTCCCAAAGCAGCCTATACACAGCATCTGCTTTCGGCTGAGCCTAAAGGAGACCCTCCTAAGGCGGATATTACCGCTCCGGTTGTGTTTGAGACTGAAGACCTGAAGGTCTGGTTCCCGGTAAGGCGCGGGTTACTGCAAAGAACGGTTGACCATGTCAAAGCCGTCGATGGCCTTTCGCTTCAGATTAGGGCGGGGCAGACCGTTGGGGTAGTCGGCGAGTCAGGTTCCGGTAAAACAACTCTTGGTTTGGCACTGTTACGTCTAATCTCGTCTGAAGGACCAATCGTCTATTTAGGCAACCGAATTGACGGGGCGACGTTTCGGCAGATGCGCCCTCTTCGCAAAGAAATGCAGGTTGTTTTTCAAGATCCGTTCGGTTCGCTCAGTCCACGATTGTCCGTTGGACAGATTATCGAGGAAGGTCTTCTCATTCAGAGTCCTGGTATGGGATATGCTGAGCGGCGCGAGGCCGTGGGGCGGGCGCTAGATGAAGTCGGTCTTGACCCGGCTGCCAAAGATCGCTATCCGCATGAGTTTTCTGGTGGGCAACGCCAACGTATTGCGATTGCGAGAGCGATGGTGTTGGAGCCTAAGTTCGTGATGCTCGATGAGCCAACGAGTGCTCTCGATATGAGCGTGCAAGCACAGATTGTCGACTTGCTTCGTGACCTTCAGCAACGTAGACAGCTCGCCTACCTATTCATTAGTCACGATCTGAAGGTTGTTCGAGCGCTCTCCAACCATGTCATTGTGATGCAGAATGGCAATGTGGTTGAGGAAGGCCCCGCTGAGCGGATTTTTTCATCGCCGGAAACGGCCTATACCCAGTCGTTATTGTCAGCTGCGCTTAATCTGACAACGCGTTCGGACACCGCAGTTGGCAAGTAGGCTCGGGCAACTTACTGGCAGATTTGAAACAGATAGAGAAGACGAATGGCGCTGCTGATCATTGGAAGTGACCGTGCTGCAGATTTTCACAAGACGGCATCCGAGAGAGAACCTGACCGGGACATTCGCATATGGCCGGATGTCGGAGCTGTTGCGGATATTAAGCACGCGCTCGCATGGCATCCAGAAGCGGGTGTTCTCAAGTCATTTCCTAACCTTGAGACAATTGTCTCGGTCGGGGCCGGTGTCGATCATTTGTTCAAGGATCTTGATCTGCCGAGTGTGCCCATAATTCGCTACATTGATCCGGACCTAACAGGGCGCATGGTTGAGTACGTCACATTACAGACGCTCTATCACACGCGTCGGATGTCTGAGTATCGTACACAGCAGTCCGATAATAACTGGCAGTACCTGCCAGAGCCTGCTGCCCATGAAGTTCGTGTTGGCATCATGGGGCTTGGCGTCCTGGGACAAGCATCAGCGAAGGCGTTGCGAGCTTTGGGATATCAGGTGAGAGGATGGACGAGATCGCCTAAGCAAATGGATGGTGTCGAGTGTTTTGCCGGACAGAGCGAATTGGACGCCTTTCTGGCAGAGACTGATATTCTCGTTTCCCTGTTGCCGTTTACACCCGATACAAAGGGGCTCATCAATCGGGATTTGTTGAACAAGCTGTCACTACGTGGACGTCATCCACGGATGCCAGGGCCAGTTCTTATCAACGCCGGACGGGGTGGCGTACAGGTTGGTGACGATATCCTAGCCTGTCTGGAGTCAGGGCAGCTGTATGCGGCGAGCCTCGACGTCTTCGAAGTTGAGCCACTCCCCGCTGACAGTCCGTTCTGGGCACATGAGCGAGTCGTGATCACGCCTCATAATGCTGCGGAAAGCACACCGGATAGCATCGTGGCGTATTTCCTTGAGCACGTAGGCCGTATGGACAGCGGTGAACCTATGCAGAATGTTGTCGACCGAGATGCCGGCTACTAGTCATTTTCGCTAACGGGAGGTCATCGTTATGCTGTCGGATGATGCGTTTGGCAACCAACTTACAGATACCAAACGCGCACTCGAAGCTTGGGCTGAGAGACATCATACGGCTGCCGAGATCATAATCGATGAAGGTGCAGGTTTCTGGCGGATACAGGTTGCGCCGTCAGAGGCATCGCTTTGTTCTGTCGAACTCGTACTCAGACATGATCGTTGCTACGATCTTATTGTATTGGAAGCATCGGTCGAAGATCAGCCGATCGAACAGTTTGAGTTCTTCGTTGAGCTTTTTGATGCGATTGCACAGGGACTGCCTGTCGTTCGGACGTACCATAGCCTTGCTACACAGCCGTTGCTGGGCACAGCGATGACTGTGCCTTTGGCCAATGGGGAGGCATGGTACATCGAAGATCTGTCCGCGCTCGGGCAACAACGCGGCCTCGGCGATGCGGTTGTCACCGAAAGGCGCTTTGCGCCCTACTAGAGCGTGTTCAAGTCAAATAGAGGCAGCACTGTTTCTCAAGCGACGCGTCGACCCAGCAGAAGAGTGACGCAGTTCGATTTGACGGGCAGCAGTGCAGTGTGAGCATCAAGCAATGCGTTTATTTCTTCGCGATCTTTTCAATCACACTTAGCATTGTCCGCGCCGTGTGTGGCTCGCCGCCCTTGGGGCCAAGCGGCTTATTCGCAGGGCGCCAACCGTAGAGATCGAAATGGATATATTTGTCCGACTTCTTCACGAAGCGTTTGAGAAACAGGGCTGCCGTAATCGCTCCGCCAAATCCGCCTTCAGAGATATTGTTGAAGTTTGCCACACCGTGTTCGAGGTTTCTGTCATACCCGGCCCAGAAAGGTAGGCGCCAAACAGGGTCAGCTGTTTTGATCCCTGCCTGTGCGATGTCATCGGCTAGCTTGTCGTCGCTTGAAAACATTGCTGGTAGGTCTGCGCCTAGAGCTACACGCGCTGCACCGGTTAGTGTGGCAAACGATGCAACCACGTCAGGTTTGTCATCGTCAGCGAGGGACAAGGCATCGGCTAGGACTAAGCGACCCTCAGCATCGGTGTTGCCAATTTCAACATTGAAGCCGGCTCGTGTTGTTAGGACGTCTCCTGGACGAAATGCATTGCCTGACACGCTGTTCTCGGCAACTGCCAGCAGTAGGCGTAGTCGAACATTTATGCCCAGCCCCATGATCATGTTCGCCAAAGATAGCGCAGCCGCTGCACCGCCCATATCTTTCTTCATGAGAAGCATGGCGCTTGCAGGCTTCAGATCCAGGCCACCTGTGTCAAAGCAAATGCCTTTCCCGACCAGTGTCACTTTTGGGGCATCTTCATTTCCCCAAGTCAGATCAAGCAGGCGTGGTGCCCTTCTGCTTGCGCGGCCGACGGCGTGGATCATCGGATAGTTTTCGGCCAAGAGTTGGTCACCGATGATGGCGTTCATGCGCGCGCCGTGTTGCGTTGCGACCGCACTGGCGGCAGCTTCAATTTCATCCGGCCCCATATCGTTTGCCGGTGTATTAATGAGATCGCGGCCAAGCCAAACTGATTGCGTGATTGTTCGTATGCGGTCCCCATTCATATCGCCGTCCAGAAGAAGGTTTGGAGGCTGTCCCTTCGCGTTGGACTTGTAGCGAGAGAACTTGTAGGCACCCAATCCCCAAGCGATAGCGGCCGCTTCTTTGTCGTCGAAGCCAGCGCCAATCTGGTAGCTACCCTCTGGCAGCTTGGTTGCGAGGTCACCAAGCAAGAACTCACTCGGGCCGCAAGGCTCTGCTTCTCCGTGGCTACCAACGCCAAACAGGACTTTGGATATCCTGCCTTCGCTGTCCGGGAGCAACAGATGTGTCCGGCGAGATGCTTTGAATTGGCAAGATTCAATCCAAGCCTGCTGTTGAGCTGACAGATCTGAGATGACCTCGATGTCAGAGGCTGAGCGTAGGAGGTGAATTGGGACAGAAGCGCCTGTATCGCTGTCTGCGAACACGGCTGATGTCGCTGGTAACTCGAAGCTTGGGTTTGTCACGTCTGACCTCTCGACAATTCAGACCAATGGCTTGGTTTGTTTCGCGGCAATTGCGGTAGTTAAGAGTTTATTGAGCACTGTCTTAGAAACTTACAACAGAAACGAATCACGCCGCTGGGCCTATAAGAGAGAATAACATGATCGATACTCGGTCGTGCAAGTTGGTAGAAGCGAGGAAATGGCCCAAGTTTGCTGTTGTTCTGGCTGCTGCACTCTCGCTCGGTGCTTGCTCAGAGAATCTGGGTGGCGATCTTCTCAGCATGGCGCCAGATGATCATTCTCAGAATGCTCCCAGCACAGATAATCCCGCGCAACGTTTGGCTTATTACAGCAAGTTGTTCGCTGATCATCCCAAAGACAAGGAAATCGCTCTGGCCTATGCAAAGGCGTTGAGTGATGGCGGACACAAGTCTAAATCGCTTGCGATCCTCCGGACAGCATCGGCGCATCACCCTAAGGACCGTGAGTTTTCATCTGCATACGGCCGGGCAGCTCTGTCAGCAGGTCAGGTCTCACTTGCAACCCAATTGCTGGTCAATGCTGATGATCCTGCAGCTCCAGACTGGCGTGTTAGCTCCGCGCGCGGGACAGCTCTTGCCAAGCAGGGCAAGTATGCGGAGGCTATTCGCTTCTTTGAGAAGGCAAACAAGTTGGCCCCGTTGAACGCGACGGTTATGAACAATCTCGCGATGGCTAAGGCTGCAAATGGCGATATCAAGGGAGCTGAAAGCCTATTGCGTTCAGCACTTGCGATGCCAACTGCGAAACCAAAGGTCCGGAAAAACCTAGCTTTGGTGCTGCGGTTGCAAGGGCGCGATGTTGATGCACAGCGCGTTGCTCAGGCCACTGGCGCGCAACCGGGGATACGACAGTCTATCGCCCCGCAGCACTCAACCAACGGCCTTGTGGGCTCGCAAGTCGCACGGGCAGCTAAGCGGTAAACGACCTAACGTTTGCTATCGGCCCACGGCGGCTTCTGGATAAATTTGAACGGGTCTGATGTGCAATCGGCCCCGGTTTTTGTTTTTTAATCTCTAGAAATCTTGCTGTCTGTTCGCGACGAACAACTGCTAAAATTGCCTGTTTGAGGCGATGCAGAAACTGGGGCTCCAACTTTGTCGAGTTTCTTCTGTATGGTCGCTTTCTCCAACTCACGTTGTTGCAAAGGAATTCTAGACTCCTTGAAGGCGAGTAGCTGCGGAGCTCTCCTGGACCGTCAGATAATGTTGGATTCCTTGCTCACTTCGGTTCGGCAAGTGCGATCCTACTTTCCCCAGTTAGATCAACGAAAAAATGGCGGTGTCTCTAGCACTACTTCGAGACACCGCCTTTATTGAATTTCAGAGCTAGTGAGTATTGTCCGTTGCGGTGCTTAGAAGTTGATCTTGGAAACTGTAATTGCAGCTGGGCCAAGGATCACGACAAACAAGACCGGCAAGAAGAATACGATCATCGGAACAGTCTGCTTTGGCGGGAGCGCCGCTGCCTTTTTTTCCGCTTCCGTAATGCGCAGATCGCGATTTTCTTTTGCCATAACGGGCAAGGCTTGTCCGATTGGTGTACCGTAGCTGTCGGCCTGCACCATTGCTGTCGTGGTTGCTTTGATCGTGTCGAGACCTGTTCTTGTACCAAGGTTCTCTAACGCAAGCCTTCGTTCTGGTAGATAAGCCAACTCGGCGGTTGTCAGAGTGAATTTGCTTTTCAGATTGGTTGGTATTGGAAGACGGTGCTGCATGGCAGGATTCATGTGCGGGAGAGCAGGCTAGTCGGGTCGTGAGAATTGATTCGGGTTAGTTTGAAACAGATGTTTGCAATTCGTTTATCTTTTTCTGGCGATATGAGGGGGTATCAACGCAGGATAGGACGACGAAGTATGTTCTCGCGATCTCAGTCTCATATGTGCATGTTGTCTTCAGCATACTTGGCCGCTCTGGTGAGCGTGACACTGCTTGCTGCATTTCTTTCCGCACCTCAAGTGGCTCGTGCGTCAGATCTGGTGATCAAATATGATCAGTCACAGATACTTCGTCTACCGACAGCGGCATCCGAGATTATTATTGGTAATCCGAGCATTGCGGATGTGACCGTGCAGTCCAGTAAGATGCTGGTTGTAACTGGTAAGTCATTTGGCATTACCAACATCATCGCATTGGATTCTAAGAAGAACATTATACAGGACCAGCGTATTGTTGTTCAGAGAGATCAGTCGAAGGTCATCAACGTTCAACTCGGCGCCGTCCGTAGATCATACAATTGCTCGTCGCAGTGCAACCCAACGATTACTGTTGGCGATGACACCAAGTTGTTACAAGTAGTGGCTGCAAGTTCGAAATTGAAGATCGGCTTGTCTGAGGCACAGACTAATGGCGGTCGAGGTGGCGGTGAATAAGGTCTTTCACCCGCTCAGCAACTGAAGCTCTACACAAATTGTTCGATTCTTGGTCATCTCGTCCTCGCAGATATCACTGCTGAGGGGAGGTGTCCATGTCCGTTAGAGTATGAATCAAATTTTAACGGAACTGCCGTTTGCAACGTAATGATTGCTAATCCTTAACCCTACGGCGTGTTTATTTAAGAGTTGCAAGTATTTGTTCATTCCTCGTGAGTGATGTTGAGAGCCTAGGACCCCCGATGGGGTTCATCAAAGGCCCTTAGCCATAACACACCACGAGCTATCTCATGTTTCAGAGTTTTCGTCGGAAATGGTCACAACTGCAGACGCGCTACTGCCAGAACACAGACGGTAGTATGGCAATTGAGTTTGCTGCCGTCGTCGGTCCGTTTCTTATGCTTCTTATGGGCACTATGATCGTTGGCCTATATTTCTTCGTGACGTTCTCGCTAGAAAACGCTGTCGAGCAGGCTTCAAGACAAATACGAACAGGTCAGGCACAACTTGCCGGTATGACCAAAGATCAGTTCAAAGCCAGTGTTTGTTCGCATGCTCCTGGCTTCATCGATTGCACGACTGATCTGCGTGTGAACGTTATCCAGGTGTCAGGCTTTAACTCGGCGATACCAACATCCTGTCTCGATGGCGGAGGGAACCTGATTGGTAATCCGGCCAATGATCCTGTGCCTGGATCAGCCGGCTAGGTCGTGTTGGTTATGGTTTGCTACGAATGGAAACTAGCCGGTTCGCTACCATTTTTAGACGTTGGCGGAATGAGTAACGGTTCAGCGCTAATCGAAGCCGCGACCGCTTTCCGAACAGAGCCTTACAGCTGATCCTAACCGATACGACGGCAAAGATTTAGCGTGGAACAAACGGTTATGAGTACACTTCGTCAGTCATTAACAGCTCGCTTTGTCAGGAAGCTCTAGCCACGGTCGTTGTGGAGCAATCGCAAAGGCGTAGCCTCTATTGAATTTGCGATGATTGCTCCGGTCATGGTGATGATGTTCATGGGAATTGTCGAATTCAGTCAGGCGATTACAGTTGATCGCCGGGTGAACCAGGTGGCGAGTTCGACGGCAGATCTGATCGCGCGGACCGACTCGACAATTACTGGTGATCTCAATTCGATCATGGATGTTGTTGAGGTGCTGATGCGTCCGTACTCGGACATGCCAATGAAAGTGACAGTGTCGAACGTTATTGCTAGTAGTTCGAATGCTTCAAATACAGTTGTTTGCTGGTCTCACAACTACCATTGTGGAGTCAACAATTACAGCGTGGGCGACAGCTATACACTTCCTACTGGCGTTGTTGAGGCAGGTGAAAGTGTCGTAGTTGTCGAAGTTGAATACGCTAATACGCCGCTGATCTTCAGTTGCTTTATCAATGGCACGATTGATTTCGACGATAAATTTTATCTGAAGCCCAGACTGTCATCTTCAAGTGAGTTCAATAGTCAAAAGTGCACTCCGTCAGCCTAAGCTGAGGCATACTACTCAATCGCAGACGAATTTCAGAACCGCGGTCAAGGGATTGGCCGCGGTTTTTACTTGTCTGGAAGTAGGGCTTCTTTCTTCTCAGTGGTCGCGTTTGTGTCGCCCGTTTTCTGAGTTATTGAGCCAGTCGTTATCCGCGAAAGATCTGGCTTTGTCTGGTCCTGAGTAACTTGTCGTGTCGTTCCGAACAAGCCAAACCATTTGTCATCTGGCAGTAGTCGCTGATGCAGTCCTGACCACAATTGCGGTGACGTGATGCCATTGACGAACGCGCCTGATGGTGGCGTCAGAAGAAATGCGATTACCGTCAGCACTGCGACCAGACTGGTATCGCCAACATTCTTAGCGTCATAGAATTTTAGTGCGGAACCGAACGAAGCCTTTAACCGCTTGTCCATAAGGTCAACACTGAAGAGCTCATCGAGCAGAAGATGCGTGATGTAGCCGACGAACATGAAACCTCCGGCGAGCCAGGCAACGCCTTCATGGCGGCCCAGAACATGTTTGAAGACTACGGCGGTGAGGAACCAGAAGAACGCGGCAGCAAGCAGCGAATGCCAGATACCTCTATGATACGAGAAGCGATGAAACGCCGCTTCGGCACCATATCGGACAAGAACGAAAGACCCGAGCCATAACAACCACAGCTCGGTAATAGAGTAGGCCTGGGCGTTCACGAAGAGCACACAAAACGAGATAAAAACCGCGAGACCTGAAAAGAAGGCACGGCTGGCACGCGAATCTTTGAGGTCGATATCGGGTAGAACACTACCAAGAACACCGGCCATGGTGACTGCAACAAGGCTTTCCGGAGAAATGACGTCCGCCGCGAGAGTTAATGTCGCCATCCCACCACTAACGACAGTACCAACTCCAATATGCGTCGCAAAATTTGCCATAGAGTTCCTTCCGGACAGGCCTGAAAGGGTCATAGAAAATTAGATTCTAGACCTTAATCTTCGCAATCAATCTGATTCGAGAAGGCAATTGGAGCGGTGGATCCGACTAATCCAGTGCTAAAAGCCATAAACTGCACGCATTGCGCGCAGTGTGTTGGCATAAGCACTTACTGTATCTGAGATCGGTTTGGCATAGCCGCCTCCGAGAACGAGGCATATAGGTAGTGAATGTTCATGTGTTTTTGCAAAAACAAGATGGTCACGCTTCTGCAATCCATCGAAGCTTACATCCAGACGACCAAGGCTATCGCTGGTCAAGGCATCTGCGCCTGAAAGATAAAGCAGAATGTCCGGTCGAAAACCGCTTATCGCTGATAGTGCTTGCTCTGTAGCCGCAAGGTAAGCGTCATCCGTTGTGCCGTCTGCCAAGCCAATGTCGAGGTCTGAGGCAACTTTGCGGAAAGGGAAGTTCTTTTCACCATGAACACTTACGACAAATACGTCCTGGCGTGGTGTAAGAATTGCTGCGTTACCGTCTCCTTGGTGGACGTCAGTATCGAGGATCGCTACCCGCCGTACTCGTCTTTCCTGCAGCAACTTGATTGCGGCAACTGCGAGATCATTGAATACGCAGAAGCCCGAACCAAAGTCTCGATGTGCGTGATGCGTGCCGCCTGCCAGTTGCCCTGATACGCCGTTTTGAAGAGCGCTCTGAGCAGCTGCCAGTGATCCACCAACGGCTGCAAGTGAGCGCGCCACCAAGGTTTCTGACCAAGGTAGACCGATGCGTCGCTGCACGTCCTTTGTCCAAGTACCTTCTAGAACACTGTCGACGTAAGTCTCGTCATGCGCGGTCAGGAGGAGTTCCTTCGTTGCCGGAGGAGAGGGTGCCAGTGCAGCACCGCCAAGTAGTCCCTCTTGGCTGACAAGGTTTCGAAGCTCTCGATATTTGCCGGCCGGGAAGCGATGAGCCTCGGGCAAAGGAATGTCGGGCGTGTCCGGATAATAGAAGTTTAGCTGACTTGGCATGGTTCGTAACGGAGCCATTCTAACAACAGGCAGACTGAGCTATCGCGCCATCGATCAGAATCTTAGCACGCGCAGCCAGCGCATAACATCAAGCATGCTCATTGCGGCTGCCGCGACATAAGTAAGTGCTGCCGCCCAGAGGATCTCGCGAGCAGCCGGAAAATCATTTGCGGGAATGAGATTTGTTGCGCGAAGCAGTGGCAGAGCACGCTTGAAGCTCGCGTCGAACTCAACCGGGAGAGTGTAGGCGTGCATGATGACCGTTATTCCTATCAGGAGGATTCCGGCTCCAAACTCGATGGCTAGTATGGCAGGGGACTTGAACAGTAACAGCATGATCGGTGCTGCGAGCATAACGAAGAAGCCCAGCTTTTGCGTCTGCTGAGCTTGCTTGGCAATTCGGGTTCGTTGCTTCAGAGGCCGGTAGTTCTCGTAGTCCTGGATCGCATGGCCCACTTCGTGTGCGGCAATTACCGCTGCTGCCAACGACTGAGCTTCGTAATGCTTTGGTAATAGCCGCACGACCCGATCTTCGGGATCGTAGTGATCACCCAGATCAGTCTTTTGGACGGCTACGTCTGGAACTCTTGCGTGTTGCAAAAGATATCGAGCGACATCGGCACCGGACCGTCCGATATCGTTCCGCGGCGTTGAGTGGCGCGCAATGACGCGTGTCACCCACATTTGCGGAAGCACCGATAACGCAAGGATGCTCAATAGTAATATGACGACTAATACCAAGAGAGTTCGCCTCAGATTTTATACTGCCGTGACCCGCCGATGCATATGGTGATCATGTTTGGCGAGACAATGTTTAAGCGCATACTTATCCAGCTTTGACGTTCCATTCACCAACATACAAGCGCAGCCAAATGGGGACAATTAGACCCAATCCGAACATGCGAATAACATGGTGGCTCACGACAAATGCTGGTTCCAGTCCGAGCGCCAACGCTAGAATTGACATTGTGTCGGACCCGCCAGGAGCGTAGGCGAGGAAGACCTTTGCGATTGAAGTGTCCATAATGTGAGCCACGGGGAGGGCAACGAGTACAGCGATAAGCGCGCCAATAGTGATAGCTCCCACGCCCGCAGCAGCTGTGCGCAGCAGAAAGTTTCGATCTGTTCCGACGAAATTTGCTCCGGTAACTGCACCCAAAACGACGAACGCCGGTATCATAAGATCACCTGGAACCTTCGCGTCTATGATCTGGCTGGCGGAGCAAAGAGCGGAGGCGAGCATGGCGCCGCACATGAGCCCGGCGGGGAATCCGATAAGATGAAATACTATACCCCCAACTATCGAAATGCCGACCAGGAAGCCTAGTTGCTTCACGTCGGCCTCCCAAAGCGTCAAATCGGCGTTGACCGGTTGTGCCGGGAAGCCCAACAAGTCAAATGCAAATGGTAGGCAGGCCAGCAGAATTGCAAGGCGCATGACTTGCACGATGGCGACCTTGCGGGTGTCCGCTGAGCTTTCTTCAGCGAGAGCAAGCACATACGTCATGTTGCCTGGGATGCATGCCAAACGAGCTGTCACGGGATCGAACCCTTGGGTGCGCTCAAGAAAAAACGAGACGGTAAACATCATTGCCAAGACGACGATGAGTAACCCGGCAAGGCTGATTGGCCATTTGGGTAGCTGCGTGAGGATATCCGGAGGCACTGAACTACCCATCAGGACGCCCAAGAAGATCATTGATCCATTGCGGAGCCAGCCCGGTACGACGACCTTCAGTCCGGCAATCGCAGCTATCGCCACGGCTGTTGCCGCTCCTGTCAACCATGGAGCAGGCAGCGTCAGCCAATCGAAGAAAGCGCCACCAGCTGTTCCAATCAACGCAGCCAATAAGAGGCGGCAAACGGGGTGGACTGAGCTAGCCGCTCGCGTTCCAGGTGCTTCATCAGTGGTCATGATTTCAGCCTAGCGATACTGGAATTGTGTAGCTAGGTATCCTGGATCAAAAATCCATTGACCATATCTAATCACGACATCGACGTTTATCAAATAATGCAATAATATCAATGGTTAACCTCTTTCATTGATACGATTTCTGAATCGTTTTTGTGGGTGATAATGTTCACATTATCTCCACATATTATGATATACTACCTTCGCTGTTAATCTCGAACAAACAGAGGAGGACACACCATGCGAGCATGCATCTACGCTCGTGTCTCAACTAACGAGCAGACGACAATCAATCAGCTAACTGAACTAAAAACCATTGTTAGTGATCGGGGTTGGAGACTAACAAAGGTGTATGAGGACCAAGGCGTATCGGGCGCCAAGGGTCGAGACAAGCGTTCTGGGTTCGACCAACTGTGGCTAGATATGAGTAATGACGTTTGGGACATACTTGTTATCTGGGACTCTACCAGACTAAGCAGGTCACTGTTACACCTATTGTCGTTTATCAATGGTTACACCTATTGTCGTTTATCAATGACCTGAACGAAGCGGACAAGAAGATTTATATCGCTCAATCGAATTTGGATACATCGACGTTAGCAGGGAAAATGATGGTGTCCGTGCTTGGCGCGTTCGGTGAATATGAACGTGGAATGATATCAGAACGAATCAAAGCCGGATTAAGACGTACCCGAACAGAAGGAACTCGTTTGGGTCGCCCACGACTGGCGATGGACGAGGACACACGACAAACAATTCACGATCTGTATGAGCAAGGGCATACTATCGCTCATATAGTACGGACCACCGGTGTTACGCGCAGACGTATAGATCGAGAACTTGGGCGAATATCATGACCAGCAAATCGTTTGATGACTTTCGTGACCTGTCAGGCGATGGAGCCCTTGTCATATACCTTCGAAAAGACGTGTCGAGCAATCCCGTCTATCAGGCGAGAATTCGCGTCAAGGGTGGGAAGTACATTCGACGTTCGACAAAGCATTCAAAAGTAACAGATGCTATCAAAGCGGCTTGGTCGATCCACGAATCGTTATCCGACAAAATCGCTAAGGGTGAGACCACAACTAGAAAGCCTGATGTTATACTTTTTCCGCATATCAAGGACGACTGGGTTGTTCATATGCGAGCTCGAACTTCTGGCAGAAAGCCAGGGTATGCTGATGGTCAAGAACGTATGTTAGAACTTCATATTGCTCCATTCTTTGACGATATACCCATAGACCAAATCAGTGAAGCGCATATCAACCGATGGCTTCAGTCTAAAGTCGATAGCGACCAACCTCCTGCGAATTCCACACTCAAGAAGCACCTTGCTATTCTGAAAAATATACTTCACTGGTTGTGCAGAGAACGACGTATTGACCGAGAACCAGAAGTTCCCCAAGTACCCAAACGTATCAACCCTCGCCCAGATATACCACGGGACGAGTGGCGAAAGGTCTGGAAATATCTTGACCGCAACGTAAAGAAGTCACCCGCTTATGTGCGTCGTAAACGGTTATATCTCCAGAACTATTGTCTTATCTTATACAACTCGGGAATGCGCGTTGGTGAAGCTCGTGATTTGAGATGGGCGGATATTGCGACCACTAAGAATACACTTGGTGAGGAACAACTGACCCTCAACGTTCGCGGTAAGACTGGCCGACGTACGGTTGTCATGCGGGGATACACTTTTCGTTACTTTGAACGTCTCTGGAAGCAGAGAACCATCGATCTCGGCGGCAAGGAACCAGATAAGAGTGAGTACTTATTCTGTCATCCTGACGGACGTCCAATCCATTCGTTCAAAAATGCGTTTAGACGGGTGCTCGAAGAGACCGGGTTGCTATATGACTCAACTGGCGCTAACCGAGTTATCTATTCCCTACGGCATAGCTACATCAACAATGCCATCGCGAACGGTGTTGACGTCTATCTGATTGCTAGCAATTGCGGCACAAGCGTCCAAATGATCGAGCAATTCTATGGCAAATCTCGCGTAAGAGACCCACGGAATGTCGATGCGATAACCGGATCATCTGCAGATAGCAAACTTCCTAAACTTGACCAGAAATTACCATGGCAGAAATGAGCTGCTGCCAAATTGAGCAGAAGTTGGGTTGAACAACTCACCATATGAGATGAACTGAAAAGGCTCTGTTCGGCTCTGATGTAGTTTTCCCTGCTAACTCATGGCGCTGGCCAAGCAGAGGCGGGGCGTAAGTCGCTCGCCGTCACGTTCGATCATGCGGCGCCGACCGAGGTAGCTCGGCAGATATTTCAAAGCGACACCTTTGAGGCGCGCCATCCAGCCCTTGAAGCGGCTCTGGTAGGCGCTGACGTTTTGGGTGTGATAGCAGCCGATGGTCCGCTCATCTTGGCTAGCGACGAGTGCCATCTGGGTGATGCCGGTCTCGACCGCGAACGCCTCGTACGCCCTGTTGCCGTCGGTACAGACCAAGCGATAGGGTTGGCCACGCGAAACAGCGAGGCGATGGTTGCGCGTCTCATCGAAATCGCAGACTCTGATTTAGGGCACGTGAGTGTAAAAGCAGCGGAAAGTGTAGTGAAGCTCGGCCAGGAGCAGACAGCGATTGAGAGAGACCCTTTTGGCCTGACAGAACTGTCTGATCTCGGAAACTTCGATGAAGAAGACAACAGCTGATTATTTTTTGACAATCTTACATCCGATGGCCATCGCAGATTTGGGTGTCTCGGCGGCTGTAATTCTATCTGTGGCAGTTGCAGATAAAGCGTTTTCCTCCGGCATTTTGGGATGAAGGCAATGTGATATTTGCAGTTCCATCGGGTGTGACTTAGACTTCCACGTTTGTTGATCGTTGGAGATCCTTTCGCGTTTGTATTTGCTCACGATTCGAAATCTCGCGATGGACCGCCGGATACGTCAAATTTTTACTGCCACCCCGGCAAAGCCGGGGAGGGGGCTTCCGCTTTCGCTAGCATCAGCTATTGTCTTGTGGGTGTGGGAAACGGTAGATATTGATGCGCGACACTATCTTCAGGCTCTTCCTAAGTTCGACTTTCTCGGATTTTCAGCATGAACGGCGGGCCCTGCATAAGAGAGTTTTCCCAGTGCTCGATGAACATGCGCGCGCCCATGGCGCCCGCTTTGAGGTCGTAGATCTACGCTGGGGCATAAGCCGAGAAGCTCAAGACAACAACCACACCCTTAGCATCTGCCTTGGCGAGATAGCACGGTGTCAGCGCATCGGCCTGCCACCAAACTTCGCAGTACTACTGGGAGACCGTTACGGCTGGCAACCGCCACCCGTCGAGATCACGGGCGCTGTCTGGTTGCAGATCATGTCGGCTGCAGGATCAGATATCCAACTGCTCAATGCGCACTATGCGCCTGATAAGAACTCAATGCCGGTCGTCTGGAGACTTAAAACTCATACCTTCAGCAGGCCAGGAAGCGATGAGAGAACGGCTCTTGTCTCCGCAGTAAGACGGGCCGCGATTGCAGCAAAGCTTTCACCGCTTGACCATCCTGAGATTTTCTTCAGCGCGACCCATCAAGAGATCCTTAAAGGTGCACTGTCACTTCCTGTTGGTACAGCAGATGTGTTTGCCTACGTTCGCGAAATCAAAGGGCTACCATTATCAGTAGCAGGTGCTCCCTACGTTGATACAACGGGTGATGCTTGGGATGAAACTGCACATCTGCGTTTGGAGGCGATGAAACAGCATTTGTCAGCACATCTGGCTCCCGGAAACTTACGGCGCACCACGACACATTGGGATGATGGCGGAATAGCCACGGACCATTTAGAGCAATTCTGTGAGCAATTCCTGTCCGATCAAATTGGATTGATCAATCGAGCATTGGCGGCAGAAGATCACACACATGCTACATCTAATGTTAATGAAGCGCATCGGCGATTTGCTGAAGATCGAGCCAGCTTGTTCGTCGGCCGTGCTGCTGAGGTGTCGCGGATTACAAACTATGCCAGAACATATTGCGCGGCGTCTGACGTAGAAGGAGTTCGTTCCCCACTCATAATTATTGGAGAAGGCGGGACCGGAAAATCGGCGCTGCTCGCGGAATGCGCGCGACGCCTCGAGTCTAAAAATGAACAATCGATTGTGGTCACACGCTTCATCGGCGCAGTGCCCGGCAGTGAATCGCTTGCGTCACTACTCTCAGAGCTTGCGCAGACAATTTCAACCGCCTATGGCCAGACTAGCGACGCATCAGCCACGAACTTCGACGCCGCATCCCACAGTTTCCTGCATGTTTTGAATTTTGCCACAACCGAGCGCCCCCTCGTCCTAGTGATTGACGCGTTGGATCAGCTTGCCGCTTCCGATCAGCTATATCTTCTCGATTGGCTGCCAGATTCCCTTCCTGCGGCCGTCTGCTTGGTCCTAACNACGCGTGACGGANCGATCGCCACTGAAGCNCGCCGACGTTTCTCAACGAGTCTCATCCATCTCTCCNCAATGGACAAGAACGATAGCATGACGATGCTCGATCGGCTTCTGGCGGANGCTGNGCGNAGAATCACGCCTGCGCAACGCAACGAAATCGAGCGCGCATCACCAGGTTTACCNTTATGGACTCGGCTNGCTTTCGAGGANGCGCGTCTTTGGCATTCGGATGATATCNGTNGCACATTAGAAACCACNGTTGAGGGGCTGATNCTAGCGCGGATTACCGANCTCTCAGACGCNGCAGCTCATGGTCCGGCTCTCACACGCNANACACTTGCTGCAATTGCCGCCTCCCGTTTCGGCTTATCTGACAGCGAGNTATCCGAAGTGCTATCGGATGATAGCGCCCCTGAAGTATGGACAGANTTTCGNGCGCGTTCATTCCATGACTGGGACGAACNGCATCTACCGCCCATTCTTTGGTTTCGCCTNCACGNAGATATTGCNCCCTANCTCGCCGAACANAGAATCGATGGCACNCTCACCTACCGTTTCTTNCATCGNGAGTTTCANGAGGTGGTTGCGCGNCAGTTCCTTGATGGATCTCANAAATCAGCCATNCANCGNCGTTTGGCGACNGTNTTCGCAAANGCTNCTGNAAGGGGATTTCATGGCNCNTGCGACGTCACCAAGGCTCAAGANCCCCGCNCGTTACGCCGNATCATGGAACAACCGTGGCAANTNGCTGCTGCTGGCGAGTACGCCGCNCTTGCTNNGCTTATTNACGACGTTGGNTTTGTTGCTGGCAAATGTGCTGCTAATCGCGTCGCCGACCTGATGCAGGACATCGCATCACTGGNNCATGGAGNCNCTNTTNGNCAAGNCGCTNACGCATCGGCNGNCTGGCACGCACGACTTCTCGCATGGCGACCAATGCTTGAACAAGGAGACAGCNATTGGCCGGCNCATCGCATCCTATTTCAGTTGCTCCTTGAAGCNGACGACACTCTTGTGCAACGCNGACAAGCGCTTNACATTTTGCAGCAGCACCCNCCNGACTGGAGAGTACTCGTCAACTCGGCGCNCCAGCAATACACACCTCCNTTGATGGATATGGTGGCTGCGCCGGATGGNATGGCCGGCATGGCACAAATCTCATCGCGTATCATTGCAGTTTGGGATNAAGCNGGAAGNCTTCGCCTCATAGATCGGANNACAGGCGCCATCCGNGAGCGTCTTGAACTTGGCNACCTGAANAGGATTGCNGANTTTCTCAGCAGTGTCGCCANCACGCTTAGNCTGTCCACAATACCGACACCCTTTNACGNGCCCGATCCNNANGATCGCCNGCGAGCAGTCACACACACCGTCAANCANCCCNCATTGAAGNTATCTTGGCAATGGGGGGGCTGCCTCGTTGTTGAGAACCAAATATCNAGGACGGAGATCATAATCGGAAAAGAGGATNTCACGTTTTTAGGCGANACAACGGATGCGCTTTTCTTCCTGATCGACAATCGGATNGCCNTNGCAGACAAGCAGCACTTAGCCGAGCTTTCTGGNGGGCTTTTNNGCTTNAATGGTCAGCGCATNAGNGGCNTGGAAATTGANGGTGATGCNGNTGGGTGGACGCATGAACGATTTAATTCNGTNGTCTTTATTGATGCTGACACTTGCCTNACATTNGGCTTCAGTCTTGGTGGCACGCAGCGAGACGATGTCATTCTTGAAATCTACCGCATCACTCNNAANTCCGTCCAGCGNNACGCCTATGGCATCACCGACCATGATCTTGACCTGCCNATATGGCATGTNGTTGGTCTCTCTAATGGCTCAATCNTATTTGCNTCAGAACGTTATTGGCACACCTTCGAATGGNCACCGCCGTTTGANGGTGAATGTGATGTCACAATGATTCCCGGTGCNGCCGTNGGANGAGGAGNGATTGGCAATTGGATTGATGTAGGGTCGCCAGANGGACACNTCGCGTTTGAGCCAGCCGNTCCTGCNNTTCATGTCANCTTCAACGCCCCGGGCTTCTATGGCTCCTGGAGTGGCGAGTACTACACCCCAGATGGCATTANGNATCTCGANCCAGATGATTTTGCCTACACAACGANNGAGTTTAANGGNATTGAGANCGANGATGATNATGGACGGATAGCGCGCTGGNACTCTGATGTCCGNCCCCATTGGNTTTTTGAGCGNGAAGGNNGTGACTTTNTNGTTTTNAAAAACTCNGGCCCCGTGCGCATCANNGATTGGNATAAAGAAANANAACGGCGATNAGCGTNCAACGGCCACACGACNTAGTCNNGCAACTTCGGCTCAGTTNCNCTNAANCCAATGATNTCCACAGAGCATCTAAAGCACATATGANTGCTTCTTATTTNTTCACAATCTTATATCCGAGAGCCATCACAGCTTTGAGTGTCTCNGNGGCTGTAATTCTATCGTACTCTCTTTCACTCTCTNGGAGATCTGCNTACGGCACGAGCGTTGGGTGTTTTTTGTGACNATCATTACGNCTCTTGCCCCAAGTCCAGCCATCCTTCATGCGTTGAGANGCCCAGCGGTCNTGNNCGTTTTCGGCCAATTTCTCNGTTAGAGTTNCCAAACGTTTCGGCAGCTTGATTTGGGATGTATCGATTGGCTTGGGCANATAGGCCGGCATGGGTTAACTCCTTGTGTCTCGTTGGGCNGTCAGCTGCGTCTNTGGCGCAGANGCGCAACAGTCATTTCGGGCGCGACNTTNCTCAGNGCAATCCACTCGCGGTGCTCTGANGAAATNTGATCATGCACCANNGCTACGAAATTNTTCACCATCTCGGCAGCNTNTTGAATGGGTTGGTCTTCAATCGCCTTACGAACCTCTTCTAGNGGTTCTGCCTTCAGATCACCAAGGTTCGANGCCGTTGTTAGATATCTGCNTGCATTACGCTCATCGAGTGANATGAGGCTGAAAGCAGACAGTAGGTTTTGNAANGCTGACGCCCAGATTCCAAGAGCCAGAAATAATGTCTGACCAAGCTGCGTTCGCTCAGGAATNTGGTTGAGCACCTGTAGAACAATTTCAGGTAGCCAAGCTTGTTGCNTCAGTGACCAAAGAAGCGAAGCCGTTCCCGCGATGATGAGGAGCAGTGCGATAAAACGCCATCTGTTGGATCGACGGGCATTGGCCTGATGCTCAGCACCTCGTCTTCCGTAGTATGAATGTTGGACGTCAAGCTGATAGCGGCGAAAATACTCCAAGCGCAACGCGAGCTGCAATCGCCCGCCAAGTGTGTCGTTTATTTTGATGTCTGCAATACTATCAAAGAGAGAAATCCGGCAATTCTCGGCTTCCGCTCGCTGTTCTTGCCATGACTGGAAGGGGCGCCACCGGGCATTGAGCAATGCTGCTGAGATTGAGATGATAACGAGCAAGGCTTGGGTCAGCGCCGCAACTGTCAGGATCGATCGCGGAACACTAAACTGCAGAGCGAGAAGCGCAACAGTCCCCAATAGAACGCCGGAAAAGCTTGCTATAGCTGCGAGCCGTGCCAATCGCTTGTAACGCTCCTGAGCTGCTATCGCGTGCTGATCAGCACGGGCGTAGCGCTCCATCATTTCCTGAATACCTGAAGACCGTAGATGGTCACCTAGGTCCACCGCAGTTGCCGGCAGCTGGGTGGCATCTCGCCTGGGATCGAGCTTCCAATCATCAGATCGAGTTTTCCCCATGAGGTCGATGGCATCAGGGTAGACTTGTGTCATCAAGGTTTCCGCGCAGTTTTATCTCTTCAAAACTTGAGAGAACGTACCATCAATCGAACCGGCGCACATCCAGACCAGGGCTACTCCTCCGCGCAAATAAACTTTTGGAGCCAATATAATGTCTGCACGAGAGCGGGATCACCACCTCTTCAGTCCCGGGCCGAAACGTATTCTGGCATTAGATGGTGGCGGCGTGCGGGGCTTGATTACACTCGGCATGCTCAAGCGCGTAGAAGATATTTTACGTGCACAATCTGCTGAGCCAGAGACTTTCCGCATCTGTCACTACTTTGATCTCATTGGTGGCACATCGACCGGCGCAATCATCGCCACATTGCTTGCGCTAGGTGAAACCGTCGATGACATAACGGATCTTTATTTTGAGATTTGTCCGAAGATCTTCGGTGGCGGCAGATGGATTCCGGGCTACTGGTCTAAGTTCGACACTAAAAAGTTTGATGCAAGTATGAAGGCCGCCTTCCAGAAGGTCCTTATCAAAAATGGCGTGCAACCACATGAGCCCACCGTGGGGACGGATCTTCTGAAGACTGGCCTCGCATTGGTGACCAAGCGCATCGACACTGGTAGCGTCTGGGTGCAAACGAACAATCCGCAACATAAATTCTGGGATAAGTCGAGCGAATACTGGTCCGAATATTGGAGCAAGCGACCAGAGGCTGCGGGGTTTCATGACAATAAGAATTTCGAGTTGCGCAAGCTCGCACAGGCTAGCGCAGCAGCGCCGTATTATCTGGATGCGATCGAACTTGCAATTGGTCCTGACGAGACGGGCCTTTTCTTCGACGGAGCAGTCAGCCCTTTCAATAATCCGTCACTAGAATTATTCCTGATGACAACGCTCAAATCCTTTCCGCAAGATGGTGGAACGCCTGGACGATCTCCATTTGGTTTCGGTTGGGAAACGGGAGCAAATCGCCTCTATATGATGTCATTGGGAACTGGCAGCTGGCAAAACCGCGTTGATACCAAAGTTTTTCAGAGATTGCCTGCCGTGAGCAAGGGGCTATACGCCCTACGTTCGGTGATGGCGGATGCCGAACAAACTGGCGTGACCCTTTTACAAGCATTCTCAGATACTTCTGCTGGCCATTTTGTAGACGAAAACCTCGGGACCATGACAGATCTTAAGATTGATTGGCATCCGCTGCTCTCATACCGCCGTGTCAATCCGACTCTGTCTAGCAAATGGCTCATCGAGAACCTCGGTGATGAGTTTTCCGCACGGCAAGGGTTTAACGAGCGAGCACTCATCCGCATGCAACAACTAGACCTTGCACAGAAAGCGAATTTACAGCGCTGCCATCAGATTGGCCTTGCGACCGGGGCTAAGTTGATCAACGAAGATGATTTCGTGCCAGCTTTTCGCATCTGAGCTGCATCTGTGCCGTGCGCCAGAACTACCGGAACCAATGATTTGGTCATTTCAGACTTTCAACATTCTGACATGAAACATCGATGGAATAATTCTTTCGTCTCGGACAGACGTTGATGGTTGGCCAGGATGGGGTGGGTTCGACATGGCTCGGCAGTGGAGCCGAATCTCTTTGAATTTAACTAATCAATCAGTTGTAAGCCGGCCATTGATCTCGTGTAAGGCGGATTGGTCGGCAGTTTTTCTGTCGTCCACATCAGCGTCTAATAGTTGTGGCATGTATTGCACGTGTCGTCAGTAGCAAACCACTAAATCAAGAACTATAGGACGATATCGATAACCTATTCACGACAACAGATAGGATTACACGTGCCATTGCTAAGGAAGTTGATGTGGTCACATGACTGTCCACTAGCTAAGCAAGCTGCTCGAACTACTAGTCGAATGATATGCATGGGATTGTGGTCAGTCCCGACCATCTTCCTATGAGTTGTGTCACCGACGCGATCCACCACCTCGGTGACACAAACGTTGGATGTCACATCGACCGGTGTGCCTTAGGAAACCAAGATCCAGTCGCAAATCAACGAAGCGAGGTGCTGAATTGGATCACTAAATTGACCTAAACAACTGATTATGTAAAGTCACGAGCTGACGGCAATGTTTACATTTATGTTCACATTAAAAACTAGCATCAATAAAACACAATTAGATCAGTATGTTACAATTAGTCAGTTAATCTTTAATCCGATGACTGCGGCTGGTGTGGTCAACAAGACCTCGACGATCGCGCTTACACATGGCAAATGACCACTTCAATTATAGATTTAGAGGAGCTGCCCGGATGGACGTTGCGGAGGCTATCACAGGTCGACAAAGTATTCGTGCCTTTCTCAGCGACAAACAAGTTCCTCAGGCGAAGATTAAGAGGGTTCTTGAAGTTGCTGCTCGTGCACCATCGGGTTCAAACATTCAGCCTTGGCATGTCTATGTGCTCCGTGGTGAAAAGCAGCGGGCACTTATTGCTGAATGCATGGCACGTCACAAGGTAGCAGATGAAGCGACCCGCGAGTACAATTACTATCCTGTGAATTGGCGTGCGCCATACATTGATCGTCGTCGAGAATGTGGGTGGGGGCTCTATTCGAAACTCGGCATTGCAAAAGGTGACAAGGATGCGATGCGGCAGCAGCACGGTCGTAACTATGCGTTTTTCGATGCACCAGTTGGCTTATTTTTCACGCTCGACCGAGACATGGAAATCGGAAGCTGGTTCGATTGCGGAATGTTTGTTCAATNGGTGATGCTGGCAGCGCGCGGCGAAGGACTTGAGACTTGCCCCCAGGTCGCGTTCTGCAACTTCCACGATACGGTCATGAGCCATATCGGTGCACCATCCGACCAGATGCTCGTCTGCGGTATGTCAATGGGGTATGCGGATCCGGATGCGATCGTGAATAGTTTTCGCACAACGCGATTGNNNGNTGAAGAGTTCACGACTTTCGTCGGTGAAGAGGACNGGCGATAGCTAGTGTTTTTCCATGTTGAACACNCCGTCCCAGTCTGCATTAGGTGGTGTTGCTGCGAACTGCTCCAGACGTNGCNGGTAAAGGTCATAGAGGGGCGTNAATCCGTAAGGGTCGGGCACTGCGCGGCAGTGCTCCAGTGCCGTTCGTGCCTGCTCGAAATTCATCGCGCGNAATGCTACCAGGAACTCGGACCAATTTTTACGCGCCNCAACGAAGGCCGACGATGCTGCGTTTTCTTGGTCACCAACTAACGTATAAACCGTGGTGGGTTCTTGTTTGCCAGTNACCCGTATGCGGTCCATTTCGATAAATGCAAAGCGCTCGCCCAGCTCAGCAACGGTTGTCGGTCCGACGATAATCGGAACACCATAGGTTTTTGTCTGATCCTCTAGGCGGGCGCACAGGTTCACNGTGTCGCCGAGGACGGAGTAGTCGAACCGCAGATCAGATCCAATATTGCCAACAACACAGTTTCCGCTGTTGAGCCCGATGCCTANACGGAGNGGTACGAAGGCCGTTCCTGCAGCTTCGGCTTCCTGGCGTCGTTGTTCATTGAAAGCATCAAGTCGATGCATCATGTTGAGCGCAGCNGTACAAGCGTTTGCAGCGTGATCCTCGTCACTCAGAGGCGCATTCCAAAACGCAACGATAGCATCACCGATATACTTATCGATTGTCCCGCGCGCCTCAATGATCGCGTGCGATAGGGGGGTGAGCATGCGGTTAATCAGCGAGGTTAACTCTTGTGGGTTGTCGAGATAGGTCTCGGATATCGATGTAAATCCACGGATATCGCTAAACAGCAGNGTTAGGTTGCGGGTTTCTCCGCCAAGGACAAGNCGTGAAGGGTCCTGGGCCAATTGCTCTACCATGGCCGGTGCCAGATATTGACCGAAGGCACCACGGATCTGGCGACGCTGCCTTTCTTCACGGAAGTAATTGACAAAGACAAGAGCGAGGAAGACCGCAAAACTTGATGCCAATGGATAAGCGACATCGATCAGCATGTTGTAACTGNTGTAGGCTTGCCAAGACAGACTGGCCNGTGCTGCCGCCAATGCAGCGCCCAAGACCATGACGCGTAGGGCGCCGAGAATAGGCACAAAAATGATGACCAATAATCCAACGACCAGAGCCAAAACAACTTCACCGCCGACTGCATTCGCAGGGCGAGAGAGAAAAGATTTCGTCAAAACGTTTTCGAGAACTTGAGCGTGAACTTCCACTCCGGGCATNGCCGGGTGCACGGGCGTTGCCTTCAAGTCAAACAGGCCNATGGCTGATGTTCCGACCAACACGAACTTGCCGTTCAATTGCTTGGCTGTGTCNGTGTTGTTGATGATGTCGACAGCTGAGATATNGCGAGACCGATCGTGCTTTGCGAAGTGGACCCAGAACCTTCCATTGCGGTCGGTTGGGATAGCGTTCTGTCCGACGATGACTTGATCAACACCGAGTTGATTACGTTTGACGATAAGCGTNTCTGTTTGAGTGCCTACNCTAAGTAGCTCGACGGAGAGGGAGGGGGCGACCAGATCACCCGTTTGCNGAACCAAGGGGACCCGGCGAATAGTGCCGCCAAAATCAGGCGCAATGCTGAATAAGCCCCGGCCTGAAGCAGCCTTCTCAAGTATTGGTAGGTTATGCAGAACGCTTGGGTAGCTGAGGAGGAGCCCCTTTGGTGAACCGCCGAATGTTGCAATTGGTGTNTGTGGCCAATCTTGTTGTTTGTCTGAAGCGCTCTTGTCGTGGGTGCCTGAACGGCCGAGCACAACACGTGAGTTGCGTATGGCGTCTGCCATGATGCTGTCATTGCTTGGCAGTTGGCTCAGAGCTGCGCGGGCATCATCGTTCAATGTTGGCAATTGACGGGCTAGTAATGGNGGGTTGAGCCGGTCGGGCTCAGGAAACACCATATNGAATGCGATGGCTTTTGCACCATTGGCTTNAGCGTTCTTAATCAGTTNCGCGATGCGGTTTCGCGGCCATGGCCATTGCCCGAACTCTGCGATGCTCTTCTCATCAATATCGATGATCGCGACTGGTNGTTGCTTGTCCTCGCGTGGCNTCATCCACTGGTAGAGGTCGAACGTCCGTAGTAGGAGGCTTTCAAGGAAGACACTGTCGGAGGCGCGGAACTGGAGAATGCCTAGTAGCAAGATCAAAGCTGCAAATCGGCTCCAGCCAATGTATTTCCAAAGCCAGCTGACAAAACGCATATGCCCCGAGTTTCCCGTTTCAGAAGAACACAATCAATCAGCGGTTTGTCTTCAGACGGAATTAGAGAACTAACAGCCGGTGAAACTCAACGCTTTTGAGATCTGTTTGTTATAACACGCTTCATCGCGGCTCTGTTCTGCCTAAATGTTGTGAGACCTTGCTGACTGACGGTTCGTCACTAGCGAGGATGCCATGAAGGCTCAGGATT
>NZGY01000121.1 GCA_002689605.1 Filomicrobium sp. | reverse complement strand
GTTCTCGAAGGTTGCTGGTTTGTTTGGCGACATCAAACCAACCAGATGCACCGCCAGCTTTCAAACCGCCCGAACACCAGTTTCACCCATAGCTCCATCTTCGCGCGTGACGCCGATATCGCGTAGCATGCGATCGTCCTGATCAAGCAAACTGGCGACGGCAGCACGGGATTCGGCGCGCTGGCGCGACTGAATAACTGCATCCCAGACCCGCCCGATGAATGAGCGATCTGAGCATGTCTCTGCCGTAGTTTCTGACATTTGTGCAAGTGACAGCATGTTCATCTCCATCTCTAAATCTACGTTGTCTTTGTCGCCGGTTTTTTCTTTGTCCTTGGCGATAGAGAGACAATGCCAGAGGCCTCCTGACAACCTAATGTCATGAGGAATTCTGTCTCCTGACAAGGCCTGTCAGGAGGAGTATCGTACAGTGCGATCATTGAGGACTTGAAGCTGTCCTGGCTGCGTGTGGAGGAAGAAACGTGCGCCGCGCCGATAGACTATTTGAGATTATTCAGCATTTGCGCCGTCGCAAGCTCGCGCGTGCTGCCGACCTCGCCGAATCGCTTGAGGTATCCGAACGCACGATCTACCGTGACATTCGAGATTTGATGGCGAGTGGCGTGCCGATCGAAGGTGAGGCCGGTGTAGGCTACGTTCTACGGGATGGCTTCGATCTGCCACCCCTTATGTTCAAAGAGGAAGAGATTGAGGCCCTCGTTTTGGGGGCCCGAATCGTCCGAACGTGGGCAGATTGCGAGTTAGCCGAGGCGGCAAGCAATGTGATTGCCAAAGTCGAAGCCGTGGTTCCGGAACGGCTGCGTACGTACATGGCTGGCACGGCTCTGCTTGCCCTGTCAGATCACTTCGTCGAGCCGATCGCTTTTGACATTGCTGAGCTGCGCCATTCAATCCGCAACCGCAATAAAGTGTCGTTTGGCTACCGAGATGCCATTGGTGATATCTCAGAGCGAACCGTGCGGCCGCTGTCTTTGGCCTTCTTCGGCCCATCGTGGTGTCTGGCGGCTTGGTGTGAACTGAGAGATGATTTCAGAACATTCCGGCTCGATCGTATGTCCGATTTCGCAATCCTTGATGAGCATTTCAAACAGGAGCGAGGAAAGAGCCTCAACGATTTCCTGAAACGCCCGGACACGTGGACAGCCGGCATCATTGCTCAGAGGAATAGAAGATCACAAGCCGCTGAATAGACTTAGCTATTGATGTTATTGCATATCGCAACCTTAAGTGTTGCCGAAGTACAATCAGGCACCTAAGGATTTGCTCAACTAGACAGAAAATTCAGACGCTTGCCGCAATCTTGGCCTACACAGTTCGCGGTGTTTGACCAATGGAGAATGATTGTGAGCCAGCAGTCCGGCGTGATGACGATCATGGAGCACACTTCTATTACCGGTAGAATTGGCAAGTGCAAACTCCTGGAGCTGCACGGCTATATCGATGGAGAGGTTGAGGCTGATCGCGTTGTCGTTCATGAAACCGGCCGCCTCTATGGGAAGATCAAGGCTGGCGAAGCGGAAATAAACGGGTATGTTCAGGGCGAAGTTACGGTACACAATCTCATCAAGATTGGCCATGTTGGCTCGGTTAGTGGCAATGTCCAATATGGTCAGATGGCCATGGAAGCTGGCGCAAACCTGAGTGCTGATGTTCGAAACGTGCCGCCGCAAATAGCTGGCGATCTCGACCTCACCGTAAATCGCGGCCAGACTGTGCGTATAACTCCGCTCGATCTCACAGCAGTTGACCCGGATGATACTGCTCAAAACCTGACATTCTCCGTATCGGATGCAGCTTCGGGTTTCGTCGCAAAAGCCGGTGCTGCCACTATTGCTCTCACAAAGTTTACTCAGACCGAACTTCAGGCAGGATCGATCATGTTCGTTCATGACGGCAGTATGGGAGCCAAGGCCAGCTTCAATGTCGTTGTTGCTGACAAAGAAGGCGCAACATCTGGGCAACCGCAAACAGTTACGGTCAATGTGCGGTAGGCACCACCGGCCACGCCGGATATTTGAGATTTGCGGCCAATAACTATTCTGTCATGTTACACAAATTCTCGCGATATTCCCGTGAGTGACCCGCGCGAGAAATTGAGCAAGCGTGTAATTACGATCTCCTCGACAGCTCTAATAATTGGGTGGGCTCACGCCTTCCAAAACAGACATCGAGTTGTCAGGAGATTCCATGCACCAATCGTTTTTGCTTTCTATGCTTACGGCCCTTGGTCTTGTTTTAACAGTCAACAGTTCAGCAGCAGTTCTTGCGGCGACATCGAACGGCCTCGCGACGCTCAATCAGCTCATGTCGAGCCAGGGCGTTGTTCAGCAGATTGATGTGCGCAGTAGCAGACACTGTCATGAAAGACGACGACTCTGCCGCAACGTAACCCTCAACAGCGGAAAAAAGGTGCGTAGATGTACAACGCGCCGTGCGTTCTGCCATGGCGCAGCACGGACTTACTCTGCGCCCCGCGGCAGTCACTAGTTAGCTTCCGACAGAGCAAAAAGGCGGGGATCTTAGTGATCCCCGCCCAATTCGCCGAATGCTAATTCGCAGCTTAGGCTGCTTTCTGCATCAGGCCTTGCTTCACAATTGTTTCCGCGATCTGCACCGAATTGAGGGCGGCGCCCTTGAGCAGATTGTCAGACACGACCCATAGCCAGAGACCGTTTTCGATTGTTGCATCCTCGCGCACGCGACTGACGTAGGTCATGTACTCACCGGCTGCCTCAACTGGCGTGATGTAACCACCATCTTCGCGCTTATCAACCACATCGATGTTTTCCGCTTCGCGCAGAATGCTACGCGCTTCCGCGACCGTCATTGAGCGCTCAAACTCAATATTGACGGCTTCCGAGTGACCAACAAACACCGGAACGCGCACGCAGGTGGCCGAAAGCTTGATCTTGGGATCCAAGATCTTCTTGGTCTCCGCCATCATCTTCCACTCTTCTTTGGTGTAGCCATCTTCCATAAAGACGTCGATGTGAGGAATGACGTTGAAGGCAATCTCTTTGGTGAACTTCTGAGCACCGACTTCCTGACCTGGCACATACTTGCCTTTGGTCTGGTGCCAAAGCTCATCCATACCTTCCTTGCCCGCGCCAGAGGCGGACTGGTAAGTCGATACGACAACACGCTTGATCGGGTTCTCATCATGTAAGGGCTTCAGCGCAAGTACCAGTTGGGCCGTTGAACAGTTCGGGTTCGCAATGATGTTTTTGCGATTGTTCTTCGCCATGTAGTCAACCAGCACCGATCCATTCACCTCAGGAACAATCAGTGGGCAATCGGCATCATAGCGCCAGGCAGATGAGTTATCGATGACGATGCAGCCGGTTGCGCCAATCTTGGGCGACCACTCTTTTGAGATGGTGCCGCCGGCGCTCATCAATGCGATATCACATTTGCTGAAATCGAATGTTTCGAGGTCATGGCATTTGAGTGTCTTCTCGCCGAATGCAACCTCACGACCGATAGAACGGCGTGATGCAACTGCGTAAACCTCATCGACCGGAAACTTGCGGTCGGCGAGGACGTTTAGCATTTCCCGGCCCACGGCTCCCGTGGCACCGACAACGGCGATATTGTAGCCCATTATTCTGTCCTCAATTTCAGGCTGTTGCACGCACTATTGCAGCGCAGCACGGAGAGATACGCTTAAGCGCTCAATCATGCAAGCATCAGACGGCATATTGATTAGAGAACGACTACGCTAGGAAAAGATCGTTCCGGATGGAATCACCGTTCGACTTGCTCACTTTGTTGGCCGGAACTTGAAACTTGTTCTACTCGATAAGTTTAGAGTCCGAAAAACACACTCGAATGGTGGCTTATTGAGTTGATGCCGTATTTAGCGTCTGGGTTTGTGCGCGTTGCTTGGCCAATTGCCTTTCAGGCGCGAGATCTGCCAAATTTCTACTGATCTCTTCAGCACCCTTCAAAGGTACGACCTGGGCGACCTGATCGTTTGCATCATAATGCACTTCGACGCTGAGCTCTGTGCCATTGGCATAGCCTTCAATGGGGGTGCCAAGCACTTCCCAAAGCCCCAATGTTGCAACCGAGGCTGCTCCATGGGCGACAGCACGTCCGGCCCGAACGGCACCGTGATAGCCATGAGTGAACTTGTAGATGTCCTTCTTGCCAGACCTCCCAGCCTCGGAATGAACCGGCGTTCCGAGTTCTGCAATGACCAGACTGCGCTGTGTTCCCTGCTTGAGAACGGCGAAATTCTTTAGTGGCGGCTGGTTGGCCGCCATATAAGCTGAGCAGCCTGAGATCCATATTGCAACGACTAGTACGAATGCCGCACGGATGATCGTGCGCGTCGACGAACTCGTATCAGTCATCATACTCCCACTCGAGCTGCGATCGGCAAGTCAAACGAATAAATATTCACTATACGGATATTTATGCCGCTTTGCAAGAACCTGATGGCATTTGTCCCGCTTCTATTTGGTCCGGACATGCTCTATTACGGACTGAGAATAATGACCGCCAAGGGAAAGAATGATGATGTACGAAGATCTCAAACTCTATATCGACGGAGAATTTACCTCCGGAAACAGCGGCGCCGGCGAAGATGTCTTGAACCCTTCAAACGACGAGGTTTTGGCTCATGTCCCTCATGCCAAGCAGTCTGAGCTGGATGCGGCTGTTGTTGCGGCAGAAAAAGGTTTTGCCGAGTGGCGCAAGATGTCAGCCTTCGAGCGCTATAAGATCATGCGCAAGGCGGCAGAACTGATGCGCGCCCGGGCAGACGACATCGGCCGCGCTATGACAATGGAGCAGGGCAAGGTCAACGTTGAAGCCAAGCTCGAAGTAATGATGAGCGCCGACGTCATCGATTTCTTCGCTGAAGAAGGCAAGCGGGCTTACGGCCGTATCATCCCAGCGCGCGTCGACGGTGTTCGCCAGATGGTGATTCCCGAGCCGGTCGGTATAGTTGCGGGCTTTTCGCCATGGAACTTCCCGGTCAGTCAGGCCGCGCGGAAGATCGGTGGCGCACTGGCGGCCGGTTGCTCGATCATCGTCAAGTGCCCAGAGGAAACGCCAGGGTCTCCAATCGGCATGGTCCGCTGCTTCCATGATGCCGGCGTACCGGCGGGTGTTCTCAACCTGGTCTACGGCGTCCCTGCAGAACTCTCCGAATATCTGATCCCGCATTCATCCATTCGGAAGATCTCGTTCACCGGCTCCGTTCCGGTCGGCAAACAACTCGCTGCGCTTGCCGGCGCCCACATGAAACGGGCTACAATGGAGTTGGGTGGTCACTCGCCGATGCTCATCTTTGATGACATCGATACCGACCGCGTTGCAACGTTGACCTCCGGCCTGAAGTGGCGCAATGCGGGTCAGGTCTGCATTTCTCCGACTCGATTCTTCGTGCACGAGAAGGTCTATGACAACTTCGTCGCCAAGTTTACTGACATTGCCAAGAACATGAAGGTTGGCGACGGCCTTGACGCTGACACACAGATGGGTCCGCTTGCCAATCCTCGGCGGATCAACGCGATGGAGTCGATCATTGCGGACGCCCAGGAGAAGGGCGCGAAGGTTGCAACAGGCGGCAGCCGCATCGGCAACCAGGGTAACTTCTTCGAGCCGACCGTTCTGACCGACGTACCTGAAGATGCCCGCATTATGAGCGAGGAGCCATTTGGACCCGTCGCCGTCATGCTGCCATTCAAGGATACTGACGAAGTGTTGGAGCGCGCCAACAAGCTGCCATATGGACTAGCCAGCTATGCGTTCACACATGATGCCGGACTGGCAACAAAAGTTGCAGATGCTCTTGATCACGGCATGGTCTCGATCAACCACCACGGCCTGGCGGTTCCGGAAACACCGTTTGGCGGTATCAAGGACTCTGGCTACGGTCACGAGCAGAGCATCGAAGGTCTCCAAGCCTACATGAGCAATAAGTTCGTCACTCAGATGGGCTGATTCTCAGGGACCAACCAGCGTCCATGTGAAATCGAAAGACCCGGCAATGAGCCGGGTCTTTTTTTTGTTTCGTCGGGATGCCCAGTGAATACAAGGCAGAATCGTGTCGACTGACGACGTTGATGTTAGAGACGTGCGTTCGCCTCCTCGAACAGTTTCATGTTCTTTTCAACGTCGTAGTCGGCTTCGGTCAGGTCGTCCGGATTCCATTCGCTGCGATGCTCTTCGTAGAAGTCTCCCGAATAAACATGCAGGGCGCACGTCAGATTGCTCGTCGGGTTCGTCACCGAGTGGATAATATTCGTGCCGAGCTGGCAGGCATCTTTTGGTCCAAGTGAGTCTGCACCGGCAGCCTCAATTCGGCCCTCGGCATCGTCTTTCAATCGACGCCAGAAAATGTTGTCTTCCCGGCCTGTATAAACGCCGATGACTGCTGCCATGTTATGGTTGTGTGGCATGATCGTCATGCGCGGCGCCCAGATGACATTCAGGATCGTCAGGTCGTTGGACTTGTGCAGGCACTGGACTGTGCCCCGATCGGGCTCGCCAAGAACCTTGAGCAGCCCAGTCGGATCGGATACTGCTTCGGCCACAATCTCCCGCACGCCCTGCATCGAGTCTGTGCCCTGCATAGCAGCGCGGCAATCTGCGGCGAACTTCTCGATTTCAAACATGTGGTTCCTCCCTTTCTTCATCCGCGTTATGGCAATCTTTTCTTGGCCTGCACCGTAACAGCATTCAAGTCGAGTCTGAAACCTGTTTGTCTGCTTCCTCTCTGCTCACCTGGACATCTGCGAACGAGCAACAAGGACGCCGCTCAAGATGACAATTGCTATCCCAACCCACGACAATAAGCTTGGCAGACTGCCAAATATAACAAACCCGATGCCAATGCCGGCGACTATCTCGGAGTAAGTGAAGGGTGCTAGCTCAGCTGCAGGCGAGCGCGCGAGGGCAATGGCAAACATTGTTTGGCTAATGGCCGCGAGCGCACCCAATACTAGAAGCAACAGCAGTTGCTCAATCTCCATGGGACCCCAAACTGGAAACATGATCGGCGTCAGCAGGATTGTTGCGGTTCCGGCGCCCCATATGGACGTCAGCCAAGGGCTTACATCCCTCCCGAGTTTACGATTGAGGATCAACTGACCCGCCACAAGGAACCCGGTACCAAGTACCCATATCGTGCCTGGATTGGCGAAACCGTCGGGTGAGGGACGGATAATTAACAAGATGCCAGCAAAGCCGCCAACGATGCCGAGCCAAGATGATAGGCGGGTTGGTTCTCCAAGCAGCCAGGGACTGACCATCGCGATGATGAACGGATAAACGTAGAGCACGGCGACTGCTTCGGCATAGTCCATTGTCCGAACTCCTACAACGAAGAAGCCGGTGGACAGTGGCAGCAGGCAACCGCGCACGATCTGAAGCCAGGCCGGTGTTGGCCTGAGAAAGGCTCCGCGAAATCGGATCACCACAATAGGCAGCAGAAGCAAAAAGAAGCCGGCAAATCGGAACCACAATATCTGTGTGATTGGCAGATCATCCGACAACAGTTTCATGATTGCGCCGGCGAGAGCTGCAAACGTTAAGCCTGCAACAAGTAGAAGTACGCCACTGGCGTTGAGTGTTGAAGCTTTATTGACCGTGTCACTCTCCATCGCCACATGATGGCGTGAAATGCTTGCCTCGCCAATAGCGCCTTAACTCACGGATCACTCTCATGAGCTTCGATACCGCGCCGAAATACCGAGTTTTGGGGAATACTGAGACGTCGAAGATGCGGGACCTGCTTAGGGTCTTTAGCGAGGCTTTTGAAGATCCTCAGAATTACACGAGCCGGCAACCGAGTGATACATACCTGCGCCAGCTACTGCATCGCGATACTTTCTTCGTCGTTGTTGCCGAGAAAGCGGGTAAGATCATCGGTGTTCTGGCGGCCTACGAACTCATCAAGTTCGAGCAAGAACGGAGCGAGATTTACATTTATGATCTCGCCGTTTTGGATGAGCATAGGCGTCAAGGCGTAGCGACTAAGTTAATTGAAACGCGTAAGCATGTGGCAGCTAACTGTGGAGCGCATGTTGTGTTCGTACAGGCCGACAATTACGACCCACCTGCCATCGCGCTTTATTCCAAGCTGGGCACACGCGAGGATGTGTTGCACTTCGATATTGAAGTGCCCACGGACACCGCAAAATTAGGTTAGTGCCCATCCAATATGGCGTCGGCAATTTTCTCAGCAGTCATGATGGTCGGGATGTTGGTGTTTGCGGATGGAACAATAGGGAAGATAGATGCATCAACCACGCGCAGGCCATCGACACCATGGACACGTCCGGCATTGTTGGTCACAGCCATAGGATCATCGGCTGCTCCCATGCGGCAGGTACATGAGGCATGCCACACACCAACAGCAGCCTTTCGAATGAAGGCTTCGGCTTCCCCCTCATCATTGCAGACACCGTCCAAAGTGAAGCCTTCCATGATAAGGTTTTTAATCAAGAAGCTACGCAGCACCGCTGGCCCATCCAGTAGACGAGCCATAATGCTGGTAAGAATTCGATTCTTGGTATTGATCTCACCAACCTGGCGAACCTTGTCGGAATAGCTGGCTGGGAATGGGTCTGTCGTCACCGCTTTGAGTGCGGGATCATCAAACAGCGGCACAATTCTACGAATACCATCTGCGAGGCGTTCGAGATCGCGTCGGTCGGATAGCAGATTGAATTCGACTTCGGGCTCGTCACGCCAGCTCGTTGAGGCTAGTTTGACTTGCCCCGTTTCCAAGTATGTCTTGTTGACGAACAGTAGGAAGCTGCCGATCTGTTCACCGACAGCATGCCAGGATGTCTTCGTCGTGCAGACAACAAACATGTCACCAGATGGTGCATCGCCAATGTTGGAAGAGTAGCGAACGCCAAGGTGCATGTGACGGCGGGACTTTGTGTTGTCGATCCGTGCACCGCGTTTGACAAAAGCAGCTAGTGCGATGGATGGATGGTCCATAAGTCGTTTGCCAACGCCGTATGCGGCATGGCGAACCGGTATGCCGAGATCGTAGAGATCACCGCTTGGTCCTATACCGGCACGCAGCAAATGCGCTGGTGAATGTATGGCGCCACACGAAAGTATGATCTCCTTACCACGGAACTCTTGCTCTCGTCCCTGCACCATTGCCTTGACGCCGACACAGCTTTGACCCTCGAAGATCAACTCGGTTATCTGTGTCTCGGTTAATATTGTCCGGTTTTCGCGCTTTCGCACGTCGGCATTGAGATAGCCCATGGCCGCCGAAACACGTTGTTCCTCGGCGTTTGAGATCGTTATTGGGAAATAGCCGTCCTCGAAGTGTCCGTTCTGATCTTCGAGGTACTTGTAACCAGCCCGTCCCAGTGTCTTGTCGAGGGCCTCAGAATGAGCGGACCAATGCGATCGCGGAACGCGGCGGATCGGAATTGGACCGTCCTGGCCGTGCCACTCATCGTCGATGTCGAGATCGGTTTCGAGTTTCTTGAAATCGGGCAGTACATTTTCCCAGTTCCAGCCCTGAGCACCGCGTGCCTGCCATTCATCGTAGTCGGTTGGCGCGCCACGATTGGCCATTTGCCCATTGACCGACGAGCCGCCACCCAACACGCGAGCTTGCTCGTACTTTCTCAAACGCGGCTTTGGTGCATCCGGGTTATTGTGTGAAACGACTTCGGTGCTGACCTTCAGCTCTGACCACAGGAAACGATTGTTGAGATAAGCAGTACCTGGATACGAGTCCAAGATCTCCTCGGGCACCTCGCCTGGTGGCGTATCTTCACCCGCTTCGCAGACCAAGACTTTATTGGCACTTCGGGCAGACAGACGATTGGCCAAGACCGAGCCTGCAGACCCGCCACCAACAATAATATAGTCGTAATGCATGGTAGGCTCTGCTTTCTGGTTGGTTTTTGTCATTGCTATTCGGTTGCGACCGCGGCGTCCGGCGGGTCTCCATAGTCTTTGCGATCGGCTGACTGATCGACAGATAACTCTATGGTTGGAAGCTTAGTCAATTCCAGTACAGGTCAAACGTCAAAGGCAAGTATCACGAAATGGATCTGCCATCAGGTGCGAATTGGACAGGCCGTTAGAGCAAGATCGTTCCGGATGGAATCACTGTTCGACTTGCTCATTTTGTTGGTCGGAACGTGAATCTTGCTCTACTCAACAAGTTTAGAGACCGTTAGCTCAACTGCCAAATCAATGTTGTGCTTTGATCTAGCTCGCATTGCTCTTCGCGCGGGAAGCAGCCAACTCGGCGAGCGGTTTGATATCGGCGCCAACAGACTCTGCTGCTGTCAGCAAATCGCTGATTGTCTCTTTGTTGAGCGGTATCCCCTCGTCATGAAATTGTGCTTCGAGAGATGCCTCAATCTCTCCGGGTACAACAAGTTGTTCCGTTTCCGCTGCACGGCCACTCTGCCTGATTTGGCGCAAAATCTTGTCGGAGCGGCCGCGGACTTCATTGATGTCCTGCAGCGCTGACACATTGATGGCCATGAAGAATTGGCTATCGCGACCAGGACTGGGGCCATCAACCATGTTGCCGGTTTCCGTGCCATAGCCCGAGCCCGACATTAACGCGGAGAGCATGCCAATAGCCATGCCCATACCGACACCCTTGTGCCCTCCGATCGGCCTAATCAAGCCATCAAGTGCTGCGGCTGCGTCAGTGGTTGACTTGCCATCAGCATCATAAGCACAGGTCTCCGGAATCGGTTCACCTTTCTGGGCGAACACGCAGATCTTGCCATGCGCCATCTCGCCAAGTGCTATGTCGAGAACAAAGTCCCCTTCGCTGCCTCCCGGAATCGCAATGCCGAGCGGATTAATACCAACGAGCTTATCCTTGCCGCCCCATGGTGCCATGGTTGGTANTGCGTTTGTTCCNCATATTCCGATCATGCCTTCGGCCAAAGCCTTGCGAGCNTAGTACTCCATCGTACCNGCGTGGTTTGAGTTTGAAATAGNTGCGAAAGCAATNCCGGCTTCCTGTGCCTTCTCAATGCACCATTGTGCAGCAGACATCATGCCGATTTGGCCAAGGTTATTGCCGCAATCAACAACCGCAAGATTGCCGAACTNCTTGGCNATATGTGGTTGTCCGGTCGGATCAACACCTTCATNGCGCAACTTTCCGACATANTCAGGTNCGCGCAAAACTCCATGTGAGTGGATGCNGCGTAGATCGGCTTCGACGAGTGAGCCAGCAACGGTATCGGCGTCGCTATTCGACATTCCGCAATTGGCGAATATCGCGACAACAGCATCGTGCAAAATTTTCTGAGGAACACGGAGTTCGTTGTCAGTGCCCGGATAGAGGGCCGTGGCGGACGTCTCCGAGTTGATTGATCAGTTCAGTTGGAAGATCGCCGTGTTGAGCGCTGTTGCGAACGCTACCCATGCTGCGTAGGGCACAAAGAGCAGCGATGTGATGCGGTGATGTCGCCAGGTCAATGCTATCAGCGAGACGATAGTGATCAGGAGAACGACGATAATTGCCAGAGCTGTGCCGATCTGTTGAGCTGCAAAGAAGGCGGGTGACCAACTGAAATTGAGAAGGAGCTGCAGCCACCACAACGCGCGTGTCACGCCAGCGTCGGCTGCATACCAAAGCCGCCAGCCGGCGACTGCGATCATGACGTAGAGGACGGTCCAAACAGGTCCGAAGACCCAACCCGGCGGATTGAATGATGGCTTGGTAAGCTCCAAGTACCAATCACCGGGGCGGGTATAATAACCAACAGCAAGCCCGCCCCCCATGACGAGTGCCAGAAACAACAACAACGTTAGATCTCTGGTGCCGGTCATTCACATGCTAATTTTGAGATCGTTCTTCGCGGGTGGCGCGTCCGCCCCACCACTTGCTGTCGTTTGCTATTCAGCTGCGTCGCGGTTTGGTTGATGGCCGACCGAGTCTGCATACTTAGCGAGTTCTTCTTCGCCCATGAACTCCTTCTCCCAGGCCATGACTTTGTCAAATCCTGCAAATGTGTGGAGATCGCCCATAGGGTGGTTCTGATACTGCTCGTTGAAGGCTTTCTCGGCGAGTGGGCCTTCATCGCGCAGTTTCACAGCGAGATCGTAAACCGCCATCATGGTTTGCCGGAACGTAGCGCCAGGCGTAATTGTCATCGCGATGCCGAGCTCACGCAGCTCTTCCATTGAGAAGCGCGGCGAGACACCGGTTTGATTATAGAAGATCGGTCCTTTGACTTCGGCACAAACGCGTTTCACTTCTTCCACGTCAGTAGGGCCTTCGACAAATGCCATGTCTGCACCGGCTTCAAGGTAGGCATTTGCACGCGTAATCGCGTCATCTAGTGTGCCACCGTGGGCGCCTCGGGCATCAGTTCGGGCGATGATGATAAAGTCGGGGTCAACCTCTTTGCGGGCATAGTCTGCGGCTCCGTACTTGCCGACGGCCTCGTCGATGGGGATGACGCGCCGGCCAGCGACATGACCACAACGCTTTGGAATAACCTGGTCTTCAATGTGAACTGCAGCAACGCCTGTCTGAATGTATTCTTTCACGGTCCGAATGGTGTTGATTGCGTTGCCGTAACCGTTGTCTGAATCCGCGATTACCGGAACATCGACGGCATTGGCGATGTAGCGGGCATTCATCTGCATTTCGGTCATGGTGGCGAGGCCCGCGTCGGGCATGCCCAGCAGCGACAGCGACGTTCCATAGCCGGTCATGTAGATCGCAGGAAACCCGACCTTGTCGAGTACACGCGCGCTCATTGCGTTGTAGCAACCAGGGATGAATACACTTTCACCTGAGTTCAAGATCTCGCGTAATTTGGTAGTCTTCTTCATGGCTGTCGTCTCCCAGTTCGTTGTTTGTGAGGAGCCTAGGCGAGATGCCCCAACAAAAACAGCCGGAACGCTTGGTTCCAGCTGCCAAATCTTGTCAATGATCGTGTCGGCACACGAATTACCGGGCGTAACGCCGTTTAAGCAATCAACCAGCCGCCATCGACGTCAACCGTTGTGCCGGTCACAAAATCATTCTTGATGACGAACATCAGGCCCTCAGCCACTTCTTCCGCCGTGCCAGCGCGAGGCACGAGGTTATTCTTGGTCATATTAGTGTAGGCGGTTGTGCGTTCTTCACCTTGCAACGCCACCATTGGTGTATCGATTGTGCCTGGTGAAACAACATTGATCCGGATCCGAGGAGCAACCTCTTTTGCGACCGCACGAGCCATCGCTTCGACGGCACCACCAACAGACGAAATTGCGATCTGACCTGGCCGACAGTTACGCGCCGGAGCACCCGAGACAAGTGTGATTGAACCACCGTCTGTGACATGCTTGGCGCCAAACCGGACGACATGGGCATAGCCCCACAGCTTGGCGAATGATCCCTTGTATCCGTCCATGTCCATCTCAAGGAACGGGCCGACCGCGCGCGCTCCACCGGTCGCGGCGCTGACCAGAATGTCGTAAGGTGCGAGTTTGTTCAGGAGCGCTTCGACTGCAGCGGCGTCGGTCACATCACAGGCCTCGACCGTCACGCCGGATGGCAGGTCACCGGCCTTGGAGGGATCGCGACTGATGGTAACCACTGTTGCGCCCTCGGCAGCAAGCATTCGTGTTGTTGCCAATCCGATGCCCGACGTACCGCCGAACACGACGGCCTTTTTGCTAGAAACGTCCATGATATCTCTCTCCCGAATTGATCGTTGTCTGAGCAGGTCTCAACCCACCCGTTCGGTGTGTTAAGAGTAGTCCACCAGAACGATCCTACTCCGCTGCATCGACTTTGCCGGTCGGCTTGATCGCCGCAAGCTTCTTTCCGAAACGCTCGCGGTACGGTGTTGTGTCGATTTCCTCGAGATCGATCTCTCCGGCCATCACTTTGCGCTTCCAGTCCTGATGAGCCGGCTCCATAGCGTGGAACTCAGGCATCACTTCTTTGGCGAACAGCTCAAGGCTTTCGCAGATATGTTCGTGCGTGTTGTTGCCGGCCTGGTTGAGCAGGATGATCTGGTCGACATTGCTGATGGCAAATTTTCTGAGCTTCCGGCGAATGGTATCAGGCGATCCAACAAGGCCACCCTTTAGCGCCGCAGCTACGGCGTCTTTGTTGTCAGCCTTCCACTTTTGGTACTCTTCCCAGATGTTGAGATGACCGGCCTTCGGCGTCATGTGTTTGTCAGGCCCATGGGCGTAGTGGCGCAGCGCGAACTGGAAGAACGTCAGACCGTCGGCACGCTCGCGTGCTTCTTCATCGGTTTTGGCGCACATGAAATAGCTGACCAGCGCGATGTTTGGATTGATCTGGTAATCGGCCAGTTTGTTGAGTCTTTTGGTGAAGGCGTTGTAGTAGGCGTGGACCCAGGCCTGGGCGGCGTCCGCGCTTACAAACTGGAAGCCCAATGCGCCGATGCCGCGCTCGCCGGCCATTTGAATCGTCGGTAATTGCGAGCAAGCGACCCACATTGGCGGATGTGGTTTCTGCAATGGCTTGGGAACGACGTTGCGCCACGGGAACTTGTAGAAAGGGCCGTTGTATGCGCAGGGATCATNGTTGAACATCGGCGTGATGCAGCGCACCGCATCTTCCCAGCGCTCTCGCTTGTCTNCGAAGTCGACATCAAACGGTTCGAGTTCTGTCCAGGTGTTGCCTTCACCCATCCCGAATTCAACACGTCCCTTACTCAGGAGATCGAGGGTCGCCACACGCTCAGCGACGCGGGCAGGATGGTTGGTTGTATGCTGGATAATGCCATGCGCGAGACGAATGTTTTTCGTCCGCTGGGTCGCTGCACCAAGGAAAACTTCAGGAGCCGGTGAGTGCGAATACTCTTCCAGGAAGTGATGCTCGACCTCCCAGGCGTAGTCATAGCCAAGCTGGTCTGCCAACTCGATCTGGTCGAGAGCATTTTGGTGAAGTTGATATTCGGTGTGGGCCTGCCATGGACGCGGGATCTGGAACTCGTAGAAAATGCCGAACTTCATCGCCGAACTCTCCCGTAGCCTCGTTTCGCTCGGAGCAAAGTCTGCTGGTTCGGCGCGGAACAATCAATCCCTCAATGATGATAGTTCTGATAGTTGGATGTCGAAAAGTGTTCAATAGTGCCCTTTGACCGATTATTTCCGAAAGCGGACAACTACTGATTGCCGTGAATGACTCAAACCGGTCATTTGGCTGGGGCTAACTCTTGCTTATGTCGCGGACCTAACTTGCAGTCGCGACCAAGCGGGCGCTCATATTCCCTTAACCCAATCATCCAGTCGTAGGGGGTAGTACCTAACCGAGTCCGGCTATCATAACTATGCGCACTTAGCGACTGAGCTGACTTGGTCGTCCTGGTCCTTAGACAGAACGTCGAGTACTCTATGCCCGGGGACTGGCTTGCTGAAATAATGGCCCTGTTCTGCCTAAATGTTGTGAGACCTTGCTGACTGACGGTTCGTCACTAGCGAGGATACCATGAAGGCTCAGGATTTTCAGGCACTTGTCGAGCGGTT
>NZGY01000120.1 GCA_002689605.1 Filomicrobium sp. | reverse complement strand
TCGACAAGTGCCTGAAAATCCTGAGCCTGCATGGTATCCTCGCTAGTGACGAACCGTCAGTCAGCAAGGTCTCACAACATTTAGGCAGAACAGAGCCATTATGGAAGATACGCTATTTCTGATATTCGGGTGAAATGGAAAGAAGATGGAAAAAAATCTCCGAAGTTCACTGGCGATGTCCTGCAAGGCCAATCTGCATGTTTTGGTTTAAGTAAGATTGGCCCGAAGAGTAATCCGTCAATTCCTGAAGGTGCCGAGGTGTGGATAGACGTGCAAATTGCGATAGGTGAGAAAAAGAGCTGCCGGAAAGACAAAAAGCATTACTACAAGTCGAGTTCCACTTCAAAGTGGTTTGTATATATGGCCGGGGACATTACGCAAAATAATAGATGTAGAAATGGAGATTCAGGCGATAGCTTCAAAATCCATGCGGGTAATTCCAAAGCATGTCAGTAGCGGTGACTGGGTTATTGGACTTGGAATGGTGTTAGTTGCAAATTGTTGGTGACAAGACGTGAGCCAAGGGCAAACCGTTAGGTCCCAGGCAGCTTCATGTTGAGTGGAGATTGACGGTTTGCGTTGCTGGCCCGCTCTTTCAGCGCGAGACGCGCGAACCAAAACGCGAAAGCAAAGGAGTAACCGTTAGGAAGTTCTTATTTTCTTGGCAATCTTGATGCTAGTTCTACAAGCTCCGACATCCCTGAGCGCTTCCACATACAAGCGTGTGGAATGCCATGAGGCTGATCGAGACAGCAAGGGGAACTCCAGCATACCCAACGCGCAAGACTGCAATCGTAACACGCATCAGAACACTTGTACCCACGTGTTTGATCCGGATAATTTGGGAAAGAGTGACATGTCTTGTTCTTGTACAAACTGGGACCCCTCCACCGGCCACAACGTTTATGTAAAGCTTAACTGTGACAATTAGAGGTTTTCCCCTACTGCAGCGGTCCTCCGCACTTTTTGGTGGCACGCGCCCATTGGCCAAATTGGGTCGACAAAATACACAAATAATCCTTGGGTAGGTGGCGCTGGCAGTTCTGTGACTCTGACGGCTGGAGTTTGGGTGGTACGACCACGATGGTTTTAGCGGCGATTCGGGCGTCGGAGTTGCGTGCCCAGCGATAGATAGCTTCAAGAAAAAGTTGTCGGGCCGCCAGCCGAACTACAGCATAACGATCCAAAGTAATGGATTGCTGAGGCTCGTGTCAGGTGACAAGTGCTAACGCCTGTCTCCGGCGGCAATTGGCTGAGGCGGCCAGACNATCAAAGCGATCAGAGGNTAGACAATCAATGTCGTCCACATAAACAAGTGGAAAGAATTGATGTATCCGATGTTGGCCGCCTGACGTGAGACCTCGCCCGCAATNCCAGCCAGACCGCGTNCGGTTTCCGCATCCAGATTGCCTGCACCTATGCCACCCGTACTTGTTATGACTCTGAACGGATTGATCCACTGCACAAGGTCGGCATAGTTCATCTTCTGGGTATGGAAGACCACGACGAGGCTCGCGGAGATAAAGTAGCTCGATGCCACGCTGCGCACGAAGTGGAACATTGCGGCGCCTTCAGCCGACCGGCGCGGATCAAGGTTTGAGAAGATCACCATTGACATAGGCACCCACAGCCAACCAACGCCGAAGCCTTGAACCGCCATGGTCCAAACAACNTCATCCATCGTGATATTCATATCGAAGTTCGCCATCTCGAAACCTGAATAGGTGTGCAGGCCGAACCCGATCAGAAACAGCAAGCGTGGATCCCAACTGTTCGCAAAAGCAATCATAATGAACATTGCCGCAATGGTACCTGCTCCACGGGCNGCAAGCAGAGTTCCGGTCGTGAANTCGGGCAGGTCACGAAGATTCTGCAGCATCGCCGGGACAAGGACCATCGGCGTCACAAACAGCATACCGAAGACGGTGGCAATCCCGATGCCAATCGCAAAATTTCGATTNAGCAGCAGGCGGGGATCGAGAAACGGTCGGTCGGACGTCAGACTGTGGGCAACAAAAATATAACCGAATAGAAGGACGAGCGCGAACTGAACCACGATNTCCGTCGAAGCGAACCACTCCGCACGTTCGCCACGGTCAAGCATGAGCTGAATACACGCCACGGTAATGGAGAGGCTTATGAAACCGGTCCAGTCCAGTTTCGGTTTCTCTTCGTTTGGCGGATCTGGCTTGACTACTGTGAGCANTCCAATCAGTGCAATCATGGCAATCGGNAANAACACAAAGAATACCCAGCGCCATGATATCTCCTGGCTGACATAACCACCCAGGACAGGGGCCAGGGTTGGGGGAATGCTGACGCCCAAGGTATAAATTGCGAGCGCGCGGCTNCGCTTGTCGCCGGTGAAGTTATCTATCACCACGGACTGGGCGATCGGCGTCAAAGGAGAGCCNNATGCCGATTGCACNACACGCCAGAATATTAGTTCGCTAAGCGACGTGGAGAGACCGCACATCAACGTGGCACCGGCAAAGCCGACGACGCCCCAGATCATGGCGCGTCGACGACCGAAGCGCCCGGCTATCCAACCTGCCAATGGGATGGTCACGGCAGTTGCGATTAAGTTTGACGTGACGACCCAGGCGACTTGATCAGGGCTCGCCGACAACGCGCCCTGTATCTGTGGCAGCGAAACATTGGCTATCGTGATGGTGGTCGCATAAAGCGTCGTCACCATCGTACACGTTATGAGAAGCCACAAACTTAGAACACCTTAAATGCGGGCAAGAAGCCGGCAGAGGCATTACAATGCCNTGACCCAAGCCCGTAAGTCCACAGTTGGCTTAATGGTATAGTTGAGCGATCAGCATCGGAATTGATGGCGTCNCACGAATTGCGCCGGCATCNNGGGTGNGCAATATTCCATTCAACTGGATTATTCTAAAAACTGCCGCGAAAGATTTAGGTGGTATAGAACAAGTGAGTGGGAACAGATGAAGCTAATTGGAAGTTTGGTATCGCCGTTCGTCAGGCGCGTTGCGGTCAGTCTCAATCAACTGGGGCTACCTTACGAATCCATCCCGCTTGCGACGTCCAAAGAGCCAGAGGAAGTCAAAAAGCATAATCCGCTTACCCGCGTTCCAGCACTGGTACTAGNCAGCNGTGAGACACTGATTGAGAGCTGGGCNATTCTTGACGAGATTGACCAAATGGTTGGCGCCGAGCGGGCCTTGATCCCGACTTCCGGACCTGCGCGCCGGCAAGTCCTGCAGCTCGTATCCGTAGNAACAGGTGCAGCAGANAAATCCGTCTGGGCCTACTATGAACTTGGCAAGCGACCGCCAGAGAAAGTGCATCAGCCGTGGCTTGAACAGAATGAGAGCCAGGTCCTCGGCGGATATNCNTATCTNGAGGAGCAACTCANATCGTCTGGAGCCGACGCATTGTTTCGTTCCGGATCCGGGCTCAACCAAGCCGGCATAACCTGCGCGGTAGCCTATCGCTTCACTGAGTTTGTCCGGCCGAACTTAGACCTGAAAGGTACGGCCCCAATGCTCGCGGCCTTCTCTGAAGCCTGTGAAGCGACGGAGGACTTTAAGAAAGTTGCGATCGGCTAGAGCCCCACCGTTTCATATGGAAGCAATTGGCGCATCCATCTAAAACGATCTTGTTCTAGACCAGCTTTGTTTCAGAGGAGTATGCGTCGATCTACCCGCCCGCATACTCCATCAGAGCGCTCCGGCTTTCTTGCCAGCTGCAGCGCCTTCCTGCAGCATTGCTGGCGCTGATACACCCATTGTCACGTAAATCGATGTCAGGCTTTCAATGCCGACATCAGCGGGTTTCACCCATTCCTTGCGTACAAAGAGGAGGCCGCCGCCAACTGGTACCGGCGCGGACGGAACCAATATGGCGAGATACTCGTGTCCATCAATCATGACGGGCTCGGAGCTCGGCAATAGGGCTAATACTGCCGTTCCGCCATCGCCGCCAAAGAAGCACCAGGCCGGCGTCATATTCTTCATATCGGGATCGTCGCTGACACCGAAAACGCCGACAAGGCGTTCCGCCAGGTCATAGATTTTTCCGACGACCGGGATACGGCGGAAGATGTCTCCGAAGAAGCCCATTAGATTGCGAGCCAGCCGACGCTGCAGCAAGACACCCAGTGTAAAGATAATCAGCAGGATCAGAACGATACCACTGAGGTACGCGAGCAGCTTCGAATCTGCGAAAGACAAGCCGAGATCAGTCAGCAACTTGCCGACAAGGCTATCCGGCCCGAGGAACTGCTGGAACAGGTCCGCCGTCCAAATCACAGCAACAACAGTCAAGGTGAGAGGCAGAAGAGCAATCACACCGATCAAAAAAGTTTGCAGAATTGACGAGGATGATTTCTCGCTCATGGTGCGCGCTCCCAGCTGTTCGCTTCAACTACGACTCATCGTCGTGTTTACGCAAAGGTATCATGTTGCGTGGCGCAGCGCAGCGGGGCTTTTGGGTGTTGACTAGATCCCGATCGTTTCAGATGGAAGCGTTTGGCGCATCCATTTGAAACGTGAATCGGTCTCTAAACTTATTGAGTAGAGCAAGATTTACGTTCCGGCCAACAAAGTGAGCAAGTTGAACGGTGATGCCATCCGGAACGATTTTGCTTTAGCACCCGCTGACGTTGGGTTCAGCGGTTTAAAAACTTTTACTCTGTAGACAGATTAATTTTTCTAAGCTTCGATCTCAACTCGATCGTTGAGTAAGGCGTGTGCCGATGCGTTTGCAGGGTGAGTTTAGGAAGTCAAAGCAGTGCCGTGAGGGCACTGTAGTTTTCGCCTCTTTATCCTGGCTCAAACTTGCCATGACTCGGTTAACTCTGAGCCTTACGGCATGCAAACCCTACTACCAGACCCTCAAAGTCGTCGGATATCGCGCCGGTCTGATGGTCAACGGCGAGCCACGAAGCTACGGACATTCTGAAAAGAAATTGTGACACGGCTGGTACCGTGTTCAGGTCCTTGGTCATGCCAATGCTCCGCAGGTCTGGCTAAGGCGGATCGCCGACGCCCGCGCGGCAGAGCTGACATTGAACAATAAGCAGACGTACTTCCTCGTGGAGGCCGTTGATACACAGATCAATTGCGCATTCGATATCATCAAACACGAGCGCAGAAATAAGAAGAAAAAGCAGTCAGACGAGGATCGAAGGTACAGAAGGGATGCTCAAGTCGTTGCAGTCTCTGCNGATCGGATCGTNTACATGACTATTCGTATTGCTGGAAATACNTCCCGGCCCGGCCTTCGTNATGCGCAGCAGGTTTTTGGCCAAGAACTNAAAGTTCTCGCAGGNGCACAACCTCACGCGGCTGAGAAACAAGTCGCATACGAAGAAGCGATGAGCCGCTGCCGGATTATCGCCCGCGACCGCGAATACGCACTCAACAACCGGAATTCCATCGATCATCGAAGAAGTTGGACGGAGCGCGTTACAGTTCCCCATTGATTGATCNATCCACTAAGATANGCAGCGAATCAATTGCCATAGCGATTTCGAGGCCTTCATGCGCTCCAGCCGTATTATCCAGACAGTGTCCTGCCATGCCGAGGGCGAGGTTGGCGATGTGATTGTTGGTGGCGTTGCACCGCCGCCAGGGGAGACGCTTTGGGAACAATCGCGCTGGATCGCCAAGGACGATACGCTGCGCAATATCATGCTGAACGAACCGCGTGGCGGCGTGTTCCGGCATGTGAANTTCCTGGTGCCGCCNAAGNACCCGCAAGCGGCTATGGGCTTTATCATCATGGAGCCGATCCATACGCCGCCAATGTCAGGTTCAAACTCGATGTGCGTCGCGACGGTCCTACTTGATAGTGGCATCGTTCCGATTACCGAACCGGAGACGTCGTTCTATCTTGAGGCACCATCCGGCCTTGTGCATGTGAAAGCCGAGTGCAGGGACGGCAAAGCCCAGCGCGTGTCGATCCGCAACGTTCCGTCCTTTGCCGATAAGCTTGATGCGACCTTGGAAGTCGAGGGGATCGGTACGTTGACAGTCGATACCGCTTACGGTGGTGACAACTTTGTTCTGGTCGATGCTGCGGCCGCCGGGTTCGAACTCAAGCCGGATGAAGCCAAAGACCTCGCAACGACCGGACAACGCATTACGCGGGCTGCCAATGAGCAGCTCGGTTTTGCACATNCGGAAAATCCCGACTGGAACCATATTTCGTTTTGCCAATTTACCAAGCCGNTCGAGAAGACCGAGGAAGGCTTGGAGGGCTGGAACACCGTTNCCATCGAGCCAGGCAAGCTTGATCGCTCGCCTTGCGGCACTGGTTGTTCGGCGCGTATGTCGGTGATGCACGCCAAAGGCCAGCTGGGCGTCAACGAAGTCTTCATTGGGCGCTCAATCATCGACTCGCGCTTTGATTGCCGGATCGTTGAGACGACTGACGTCTCCGGCAAGCCGGCGATTGNGCCTGAACTCACCGGCCGCGCCTGGATCACTGGCACGCATCAGCACATGATTGATCCCGCCGATCCTTGGCCCGAAGGATATCGCTTGTCGGATACATGGCCGATGCCNAAGTAGTCTCGTGTGGTGTTTGGGCCTTCTACCCACGCGNCCCAAAAATTGCACTGCCGACGCGGACATGNGTGGCGCCGAACTTAATCGCCGTATCGAAGTCTGCCGACATGCCCATAGAGAGCCCCTCAAGTCCGGTTTCCTGGGCAAGCTTGGATAGAAACGCGAAGTGGAGTGCTGGCTCCTCGTCAATTGGCGGGATGCACATCAAACCAGCGATATCGAGTTTGAGTTCGTTCCTGCACATTTCNACGAACGACTTGGCATCCGCTGGCATAACACCCGCCTTCTGCTCCTCTTCTCCTGTNTTCACCTGCACATAAAGTTGTAGNTGCTTTNCTTGTGCACGCATTTCATCAGCTATGGCCTTCGCGATCTTTGGCCGGTCAACCGTATGGATTGCATCGAACAGCGNAACAGCATCCTTGGTTTTGTTGGATTGCAGCGGCCCAATAAGATGCAGATCAACGTNGGGAAAGTCNGCNCGCAGCTTCGGCCACTTACCCTGTGCTTCCTGGACCCGGTTCTCNCCGAATATNCGTTGCCCTGCCTCNAANACCGGACGAATGGCATCGGCAGCGAAGGTTTTGGAAACCGCGATGAGTTTTATGTCGTCCGGTGAGCGCCTGACCTCTCTGGCTGTTTCTGCAATATTTTCTTGGACTGCCGACAGTCGATCCTGTGCGCTCATTGTGCTTTCTGCCATTTCATCTCAGCCTCAAACGTCTTCTTGGCGGCTTACATCTGCCTGCGCGATTTCCACAGCTTGACCACCGGACATGATCCGGCGCATTACGTGCTGCGAAAATTCCAGATTTCGTCGGGTGTTTCCACTAACCTGAAGCGCAACGACAATAGTGCCGGACAGGACAAATGGCGAGCGAACGTTATAACGCACCGGAGCGCGAACAGCATTGGCAGAATGTTTGGGCCGATGCCGACATATTTGCTGCAAACAACGACTACTCCAAGCCAAAGTGTTACGTGCTCGAAATGTTCCCCTATCCGTCGGGCCGTATTCACATGGGCCACGTGCGCAACTACACAATGGGCGACGTGCTTGCCCGCTACAAGCGGGCCAAGGGCTTCAATGTTCTGCACCCGATGGGTTGGGATGCATTTGGCATGCCGGCAGAGAATGCTGCGATGGAGAATAAGACCCATCCTGGTACTTGGACCTACGCCAACATCGATGCCATGAAGGCGCAGTTGAAGTCGATGGGTCTGGCACTGGACTGGTCACGGGAATTCGCGACTTGTCACGACGACTACTATAAGCACCAACAGAAGCTGTTCCTGGACTTCCAGAAGAAGGGCCTGGCCTATCGTAAGTCATCCAAGGTCAACTGGGACCCTGTCGATCATACTGTTTTGGCGAACGAACAGGTGATTGACGGACGCGGCTGGAGATCTGGTGCTCTGGTCGAACAGCGCGAGCTGACGCAATGGTTCTTTAAGATCACCGAATATGCAGATGATCTGCTGACCGCCCTTGATAGCCTGGAGAACTGGCCGGAAAAGGTCCGCACGATGCAGGCCAACTGGATCGGTAAGTCACGCGGTATCGAGATCGACTTCCAGATGATCAAGTCGGTCGGCGACCAGTCAACTATTGTTTGCTACTCGACTCGTCCTGACACCATGCACGGTGCCAGTTTTATCGCGATATCTCCCGATCACCCAATCGCCAAAGCGCTCGAGGCCGAAAACGAGAAAGTTGCCGAATTCTGCGCAGAGTGCCGCCGGGCGGGTACTTCTGAAGAGGATATTGAAAAGACCGAGAAGCTTGGCATCGACACCGGTCTGTCCGTTCATCACCCCTCGGAAGACCGCGAGCTGCCGGTGTGGATCGGTAATTTCGTATTGATGGACTACGGAACCGGGGCCGTTTTTGGCTGTCCGGCCCATGACCAGCGCGACCTCGACTTCGCGCGCAAATACGATCTGGCGGTCCAGAACGCGTTTTACATGCCTGGCGATCACGTCGAAGTTGGCAATGAGGCCTTAGTCCCCGATAAATCCGAGACTGTTGAATACGTCAGTCACTTCGCCGGTGTCGGCAAGGCAACAAGCCAGGAAGGTATCGACAAGACGATCGACTGGTTCGAGGCAGAGGGCAAGGGTCGTGGCGTGATCCGCTATCGCCTGCGCGATTGGGGGATTTCTCGGCAGCGCTATTGGGGCTGCCCGATCCCAATGATCCATTGCGACGACTGCGGTGTTGTCCCCGTGCCGGATGACCAATTGCCAGTTATGCTTCCGGATGATGTCAATTTCGACAAACCTGGCAATCCACTAGATCGACATCCGACGTGGACCAAGGTCGACTGTCCGCAGTGTGGCAAGGCGGCCCGGCGTGAAACCGACACGATGGATACATTTGTAGACTCCTCCTGGTACTTCGCCCGATTCTCCGACTCGAATGCTGAGACCCCAACAGACATAGACGCTGCCAACTACTGGCTGCCAGTGGATCAATACATCGGCGGCATCGAGCATGCGATTTTGCACCTGCTCTACTCTCGTTTCTATACCCGCGCGATGAGCGTAACAGGGCACCTGCCGCAGGGTTTGAGCGAACCATTTGGTGCGCTTTTCACCCAAGGCATGGTGATTCACGAAACCTATCGGGCCAAGGATGGCCGATGGCTGCTACCGACCGAAATCAGGTTTGAAGGCGACGGTGATGGTCGCAAGGCCTTCGAATTGTCCAGCGGCGACGCGATCACCATTGGCTCCATTGAAAAGATGTCCAAGTCCAAGAAGAACTTGGTCGACCCAGACGATATTATCGCGAGCTATGGAGCAGACTGCGCGCGCTGGTTCATGCTGTCAGATAGCCCTCCGGAACGCGACGTTATCTGGACCGAGGCCGGGGTGTCAGGTGCCAATCGCTTTATGCAGCGGATTTGGCGTCTGATTCACCTGGTTGAAGAAAAGGGATGTGAGCAAGGTTCATCGATACCGGAAAAGCTCGGTGATGAGGCCATGGCTGTGCGTAAGGTTGTGCATAAGACCCTGCATCAGGTGGGCCAGAACATCGAGAATCTGAGATTCAACGTCTCCGTTGCCCAAATCTACGAACTTGTGAATGCTGTTCAAGCCACTGCTAATAAGTCGGATGACGGCCTGGATTGGGCGGTTCGTGAGGCGGGAGAGATGCTGGTACAGATGATTGGCCCAATGATGCCGCATCTGGCTGAGGAGTGCTGGACGCGACTTGGATACAACACCTTACTTGCGGAACAACCATGGCCGGCTGCGGAAGAAGCGCTTCTCGTTGACGATACGATCATCATTGCCGTACAGGTAAATGGTAAGAGACGGGCAGAACTGACAATTGACCGATCGGCGGGTAAAGATGACGTCGAGGCGGCTGCATTGGCACTTGAGCCAATCGTAAAGCTGCTTGACGGAAATCCGCCAAAGAAGGTGATTGTCGTGCCGCAGAGGATTGTCAATGTCGTTGCTTAAGGCACGTGAAGTAATTGCGTCGACCGGCCGTTATGGCAGGTCATTGCGTGTTGCCGTAATTGCGGCTGGTCTGGGCATCAGCAGCATTTTGGCCGGCTGCGGATCATCGGGCTTCCAGCCGATGTACGCCTCTACAAGCAATGGATCTCTCAGCCAAAAACTTGCAGCGGTCAAAATCACCACAATACCTGGCCGTTTGGGGCAGCGGATCCGTAATGAACTCGTGTTTCAGACTACAGGCGGCGGACCCAAAGCGGCACCAAAATATCGCCTCGACGTGACACTAACTGAGCGCGTTGTTTCTACTCTGGTGAATGCAGAGGGTGATTCCGCCAGTCAGATTTACAGTCTCGATGCAAAATACACGGTTATCGATGCTTCAACTGCAAAACCCGTGTTCGAAGGTAACAGCTTCGGACGTGCCGGCTTCGAACGCTACACGTCGATATTTTCCAATGTTCGAGCCCGACAGGATGCAGAAAACCGTGTTGCGACGACTGTGGCTAGAGACATCAGGAGCCAGCTAGAGGCTTTTCTCTCCCGTACTTGAGAAGCCTCTTGGCCCTAGGAATTCTAGATATAGCGCTTAGCTGTGTTAGCATTGCACGATGGTAGCGATCAAAGCCGCGCGCGCTGAAGCGTTCGCTAAGTCTCCTCCAAGCGACTGTACTGCAGTGCTGGTTTTTGGCACTGACGTCGGCCTCTGCTCCGAACGCGCACGGGATATTTCGAAGTCCCTGGCCGGTCGGAGTGATCCGGTTGGAGATGTCATTCGGATCGAAGATTCCGACATTGAGCAAGATCCTGACCGCCTTGCAGTGGAGCTTGGTACCGTTTCCATGTTCGGCGGCATGCAGGTGGTGCGCGTCACTCTCGGCCGCCGCATCAATGCTAACCTCATCAAGTCACTACTCGATAGCGGTCAACCCGCCGCCTATCTGGTCATCGAGGCCGGCAACCTTAAGGCCAGTGATGCTGTGCGCAAGCTGTTCGAGGCTACATCCTGGGCTGCTGCTGTTCCCTGCTACGCAGATGATGAGCGAGGGCTGAGCGGAATTCTTGATGAGATGGTGCGTGCAGCCGGGAAGACGATAGAACCGCAGGCCAGAGAGTTGCTGCTGTCTCGACTTGGTGCGGATAGGGCGCTCTCACGCGGTGAGATCGAGAAGCTATTACTCTTCGTCGGTGACCGCTCTCAGGTTGATCTAGATGACATTGAAGCCGTAGTGGGTGATGCGTCTGAGCTAGCGATCGATACCATCGTGAGCGCAGCAGCCAACGGAGACGCCGTAACATCCATTCGTGAATTCAATCGCTCGGTTTCTGCAGGTGATAGCCCGCAGGTCATCATTGGTGCACTTCAAAGGCATTTTCGACGGATACATCGCTTGCGCGCTGGCCTCGATGAGGGCAAGTCGTTTGATGACGCCGCCAGAACCCTGCGACCACCAGTATTTTTCAAACAGAAAGCAAGCTACGCCGATCAGTGCCGGAGATGGTCGCAGGAGCGACTTCAGACTGCATCGCACCGAATCTCCGAGATAGCGATGCTCGCGAGGACCAAATCAAACATGGAAGCTGTTCTTGCCGAACGCCTGCTACTCGAACTTTCGACAATGGCAAAACAACAGCGTAAATGACCCGGGTCTGATCGGCATGAACGTTAGGGACTGAGCCAGATTCGCGCGTGCGACGTCTTTGCGTACTTCGTCTCGCAGCGCCTCACTATATTCCGCCACAGATTAAATGAAGGGCTCCCAAATGACTGTTTCCAGCTACGACGTCGTTGCCATAGGTAATGCCATTGTCGATATCATCGCACGCTGTGACGATGCCTTTCTAAACGAGCAAGGTTTGTCGAAGGGACATATGCAGCTCGTCGACCAGGATGCAGCTAACAAGCTTTACAGCGCGATAGGACCCGCAGTAGAAATCTCTGGTGGCTCTGCTGCAAACACAATTGCCGGCGTAGCCTCGTTCGGTGGCAAAGCCGCTTATATCGGTAAAGTCTCTGATGACGATTTTGGACGCATATTTGCTCACGATATCAATGCAAGCGGTGTGAGCTATCAGACGAAGCCAGCTCAATCTGACACGCCAACGGCACGTTCTATTGTTCTGGTGACACCAGACGCAGAACGGACAATGTCTACGTATCTCGGTATTAGTCCCGAGCTAGATTCCTCAGAAGTCGATTCCGACCTGATAAAGCAGAGCAAGATTCTTTATCTTGAGGGTTATCTCTTTGATGCGCCGCAAGCCATGGAAGCTTTTCGCTTGGCAGCTAGCATTGCAAAGTCTTCTGATTGCCAAGTGTCACTCACTCTATCTGATGGCTTCTGCGTTGACAGGCATCGCGGCGAGTTTCTTAGCTTCATAAAAGACGATATCGATATTTTGTTCGCCAATGAATCCGAAATACTCTCGCTTTATGAAACGCAGTCATTTCAGACAGCCATAGATAATGTTTCGAAGGACGCTAAAATTGCTGCGGTCACGCGCAGCGAAAAAGGGTCTGTAATCGTCACTGGTTCTAACAAACACGACGTATCTGCCGAATCTGCTAGCCAAGTTGCCGACACGACCGGTGCAGGTGATTTATTCGCCGCAGGCTTTCTGTTCG
>NZGY01000119.1 GCA_002689605.1 Filomicrobium sp. | reverse complement strand
TGATCCAGCCGATTGCGATGGAGGAGAAACTCCGCTTCGCGATCCGTGAGGGTGGCCGTACCGTCGGTGCCGGCGTCGTCGCATCTATTAGCGAATAGGGACACTTGCCTGAGCGGCGTCCGGAACTAACCGGGCGCCGCAGCGATTCTGATAAGTTGATTAAGGTGAGATACTGGCAATGAACGGCCAAAACATACGCATACGGCTCAAAGCCTTCGATCATCGCGTGTTGGATGCCTCGACGCGGGAGATCGTGAATACAGCGAAGAGAACCGGTGCCGAGGTGCGCGGTCCAATTCCGTTACCGACCCGCAAGGAAAAGTTTACGGTCATTCGTTCTCCGCACATCGACAAGAAAAGCCGTGAGCAGTTCGAGATGCGAACGCACAAGCGCTTGCTGGATATCGTGGACCCAACACCGCAAACCGTGGATGCGCTTATGAAGCTGGATTTGGCGGCCGGTGTTGATGTCGAGATCAAGCTATAAGACTTGATCGATTAAGTTTGTGACGGATCCTCTGGCCAAGCGTTACGATCCATCTGAAAAGGGGGTGCGCACATGCGCTCCGGATTGATTGCACAGAAAGTCGGAATGACTCGCATCTTCCTAGATAGCGGAGAGCACGTTCCGGTGACAGTTCTGAAAGTCGATAGCTGCCAAGTTATCGGGCAGCGGACTGCTGAGAAAAATGGTTATACGGCTGTGCGGCTTGGTGCAGGCACGAAGAAGCGCTCGAGGGTGTCGAAAGCTGAGCAGCAGAACTTCGTGATTGCCAAGGTCGAGCCAAAGCGGAAGATCGCTGAGTTTCGCGTGACAGCTGGCAACTTGATCGATGTCGGGTCTGAGATGACCGCAGACCACTTCGTTGCCGGACAGCATGTCGACGTCACTGGAACGAGCCAGGGTAAAGGTTTCCAGGGCGCTATGAAGCGCTGGAACTTTGGTGGCTTGCGGGCGTCGCACGGTGTTTCGATTTCGCACCGTTCGCATGGTTCGACTGGTAACAGCCAGGATCCCGGTAAAGTCTTCAAGGGTAAGAAGATGGCCGGTCACATGGGTGCTGAACAGATTACGACCCAGAACTTGGAAGTCGTGAAGACTGACGTTGAGCGCGGTCTCGTTATGATCAAAGGTGCTGTCCCTGGCAACAAGGGCGGTTGGGTTCTGGTTCGCGATGCTGTCAAGCGTCCGCTGCCTGATGGAGTGCCAATGCCGGGTGCGTTCAGGGCGCCAACTGGTGTAGCAGCCGCAGCGGATGAAGCTCCAGCAGCGCTGGCCGAGGAGTAGTTTCGATGGAAGCGAATGTAACCAATCTGGATGCTGGTGCCGCCGGAACCATCGAACTTCCGGATGCTATTTTTGGTCTTGAACCACGTGCAGATCTGCTGCAGCGGATGGTTCGATATCAGCAACTCAAAAAGATGGCCGGTACGCATCACGCCCAGGACCGTTCTGAAGTGAACGTGACAACACGCAAGTTCATGCGCCAGAAGGGCTCGGGTGGTGCACGCCACCGCACAAAGTCGGTTCCGCAGTTCCGCGGTGGTGGTAAGGCGTTTGGCCCGAAGCCTCGCAGTCATGCGATCGATTTGCCGAAGAAAGTGCGTGCTCTTGCTCTCCGTCACGCGCTATCGGCGAAGGCTAAAGCAGGCGAATTGATTATCCTGGATCAGGCAACGTCAGACGATGGCAAGACCAAAGGTCTAAAGTCGCAATTTGCTCAGCTTGCCTGGAGCAATGCATTGATCGTTGATGGGACCGAGCCAGAAGCGAACTTTGTTCGTGCGGCAAGAAACATTCCTCAGATCGACGTGCTGCCGATCCAAGGGATCAATGTTTACGACATTCTGCGTCGCCACAAGTTGGTTTTGACGAAGGCTGCGGTTGCTGCGCTTGAGCAAAGGTTTGACTGCGCAAAGAAGCCTGCGACTTCATCCGAGGGAGGAGAATAATGGCTCGAATTGATGCCTACGATATTATCGTTTCCCCGGTGATTACAGAGAAATCGACGGTTGCTTCTGAGTTTAACCAGGTTGTCTTCAATGTTCGGAAAGATGCGAGTAAGCCGGCGATTAAGCAGGCCATCGAGCAGCTCTTCAGCGTGAAGGTGAAATCAGTCAATACGTTGGTCCGTAAGGGCAAGCGCAAGGTGTTTCGCGGTATCCGCGGCCGCCAAGGTGATGTGAAGAAGGCTGTTGTCACGCTTGAAGATGGACATTCCATTGACGTGACGACTGGTCTTTAAGGAGAACTGAGTTATGGCGCTCAAGACATTCAGACCAACTTCGGCGGGCCTCCGTCATCTGGTCATTGTTGATCGCTCTCATCTGTGGAAGGGCAAGCCGGTCAAAATGCTGACCGAGGGTCAGTCTCGCAATGGTGGCCGCAACAATACAGGTCGGATTACGTCACGCCACATTGGCGGCGGGCATAAGCAGGCGTATCGCAAGATCGATTTTCGTCGTCGCAAGGCCGATGTTCCAGCGACGGTTGAACGAATTGAGTACGATCCGAACCGGACTGCGTTTATTGCTCTGATCAAGTATGATGACGGCGTGCTGTCATACATTCTTGCGCCCCAACGGTTGGCTGCTGGCGATCAGGTGATTTCGGGTGAGAAGGTCGACGTAAAGCCAGGCAATGCAATGCCTCTCGCGTCGATGCCGATCGGTACGATCATTCACAACGTTGAACTGAAGCCGGGCAAGGGCGGACAGATCGCACGTTCTGCCGGTGCCTACGTTCAGCTGGTCGGTCGTGACGCCGGTTGGGCTATCTTGAAGCTGAATTCGGGTGAAACACGTCGCGTGAATTCCGCCTGCATGGCGAGCGTTGGTGCGGTGTCTAACCCAGATCACTCAAACACAGTGGTTGGTAAGGCCGGTCGTTCCAGATGGCGCGGTATACGCCCACAGACACGCGGCATTGAGATGAACCCGATCGATCACCCGAACGGTGGTCGCACGAATGGTGGTCGTACATTTAAGACGCCCTGGGGCAAGATCGCCAAAGGTGTGCGCACACGCAAGAATAAGTCGACGGACAAGTTTATTGTTCGCAGTCGCCATAAGGCGAAGAAGAAGTAAAAAAATTGAGAAAGTCGCCTATGGCCTACACGCTGAGGTAGGGCAGGCGATGAACAGGAGACAGTCACTTGGCACGTTCGGTTTGGAAAGGTCCATTCGTTGACGGGTATCTGCTCAAGAAGGCAGACAAAGTGCGCGAATCTGGACGCAACGAAGTGATCAAGACCTGGTCGCGGCGCTCGACGATACTACCTCAGTTCGTCGGCCTGACGTTCGGTGTTTACAACGGGCAGAAGCACATTCCGGTCAACGTGACGGAAGATATGATCGGCCACAAGCTTGGAGAATTCTCTCCAACGCGGACCTACTACGGTCACGGTGCCGACAAGAAGTCGAAACGCTAAAGGGCAAGGCGGAGAAAGATGGGTAAGCAGAAACGCGAGCGCACCCTTGCTGAGAATGAAGCAAAGGCCATGGTGCGCAATCTGCGAATTTCACCGCAGAAGCTCAACCTGGTGGCTGGGCTCATTCGGGGTAAGCCGGTTGCGCAGGCACTCGCGGATCTTGAGTTTTCGCGCAAACGCATCGCCATTGATGTCCGCAAGTGCGTGATGTCAGCTGTTGCAAACGCAGAGAACAATCACGGGCTTGACGTCGATGAACTGGTCGTTGCGGAAGCTTTTGTTGGCAAGAACCTTGTCATGAAGCGTTTCCACGCACGCGGCCGCGGTCGCTCTGCTGGGATCATGAAACCATTCTCGCAGATCACCGTGATCGTTCGCGAAGCCAAGCAGGAAGCATAGGAGCCGGACCAATGGGTCATAAAGTCAATCCGGTCGGCCTGCGTGTCGGCATCAATAGAACCTGGGACAGTCGTTGGTACGCGAATACTGGCGACTATGGCCGCTTGCTGCATGAAGATATGCGGGTCCGCGACCACATCATGAAGATGAAGCGTCAGGCCGGTATCTCAAAGGTCGTCATTGAACGCCCTCATAAAAAGTGCCGCGTTACCGTTCATACCGCACGTCCAGGTGTGCTGATCGGTAAAAAGGGTGCCGACATCGATAAGTTGCGTGGCCAGTTGGCAGCGCTGACCGACTCTGAAGTGCATCTCAATGTCGTTGAGGTTCGCAAGCCAGAGATTGATGCGACTTTGATAGCTGAAGGTATCGCGCAGCAGCTTGAGCGCCGCGTCGCATTCCGTCGGGCTATGAAGCGCGCGGTTCAATCAGCGTTGCGTCTCGGTGCACAAGGCATTCGGATCAACTGTGCTGGTCGTCTCGGTGGAGCTGAGATCGCTCGGACTGAATGGTATCGTGAAGGTCGCGTGCCCCTACATACGCTGCGCGCCGATATCGACTTTGGATATGGCCAGGCCAAGACGGCATACGGCATCATCGGCATCAAGGTCTGGATCTTCAAGGGCGAGATCATGGAGCACGATCCGATGGCGTCCGAGCGTCGCGCAATTGAAATGCAGGAAGGCGGTGGCGGTGGCCGTCGCCGTGACCAGGACCGCGTTGATCGTCCTGGCGCCGGCCGATAAGAGTTCAGGCGAGGATTAAATTATGCTGCAGCCAAAACGTACAAAGTTCCGCAAGGTTATGAAGGGCCGCATCAAAGGTGCTGCCAAAGGCGGGACTTCACTGAACTTCGGTTCACACGGGCTTAAAGCTGTTGAGCCTGAGCGCATCACGGCGCGCCAGATCGAGGCGGCCCGACGAGCGATCACGCGACATATGAAGCGTGCTGGTCGTGTGTGGATTCGGGTGTTTCCTGATTTGCCAGTGTCTTCGAAACCAGCCGAAGTTCGTATGGGTAAAGGTAAGGGCTCGCCAGACTATTGGGCCGCTCGCGTGAATCCAGGTCGAATTATGTTTGAACTTGATGGCGTATCGGATGAGTTGGCGCGCGAGGCATTGAAGCTCGGCGCAGCCAAGTTGCCGATCAAGACGCGCATCGTAACGCGTATCGGATAAGGGGAAGTCGATGACCGCAGCATCCGAATTTCGCGACCTGTCGCTGGACCAACTTGACGACGAGCTGGTTAAGCTGAAGCGAGAGCAATTCAACCTGCGTTTCCAGCANGCATCTGGTCAGCTGGAAAACACAGCTCGTGTTCGTCAGGTTCGCCGGNATATNGCCCGAGTNAAAACGATNGCTCGCCAAAAGGCGGCAGGCGCNACGCAGGNATAGGAACACGAATAATGCCAAAACGCATTCTGCAAGGCACCGTTGTGTCAGACAAAAACGACAAGACAGTCGTTGTTGAAGTCGAGCGCCGCTACACGCATCCGCTCTACAAGAANGTTGTTCGCCGTTCGAAGAAGTATCACGCGCATGATGAAACCAACGCNATCAAGGTTGGGGAGCGTGTTCGGATACAGGAAACGGCACCTATTTCGAAGAACAAGCGCTGGACGGTAGTTCAAGATACTACGGCTTAGCGTGACTGGAACAAACAGGCTGTCGGTTTTGACAAAAACTGTGNAGCTGATTTGAAGGAAAGGGAGTGGTCCGATGATCCAGATGCAGACCAATCTCGATGTGGCAGACAATTCCGGTGCGCGGCGTGTTCAGTGCATCAAGGTAATTGGCGGATCTAAGCGCAAGTATGCGCGCATCGGTGATACGATTGTGGTGTCAGTNAAAGAGGCCATTCCGCGCGGACGCGTGAAGAAAGGCCAGGTTATGAAGGCCGTTGTTGTGCGGACCGCGAAAGGCGTTCGTCGTCCGGATGGATCGCTCATTCGCTTTGATCGCAATGCTGCTGTTCTGATCAACCAGTCTGGCGAGCCAATCGGTACTCGCATCTTCGGACCNGTGACACGCGAGCTGCGGTCAAAGAACNATATGAAGATTGTTTCGTTGGCGCCGGAGGTTCTNTGAGATGCCGTCTNTNAANTTTAAAAAAGGTGATCGGGTCGTTGTTCTCTCCGGTCGTGACAAAGGTAAACAGGGCGAGATTCTCGTCATGATGCCAAAGGACAACCGTGCGGTGGTACGCGGCGTGAACGTGGTGCGCCGTCACCAGCGCCAGACTGCGCAACAGGAAGGCGGGATCGTTTCCAAGGAAGCACCGATCANCCTCTCCAACCTGGCGCATGAAGATCCTAATGATGGTAAGCCGACACGGGTTGGCTTTAGGTTTTTGGAAGACGGGAAGAAGGTGCGCTTTGCGAAGCGTTCCGGTGAATTGATCCNGGATAGGAACTAGCGCAATGGCAGAACAGCAAGCACAGGGCAAGGCTGGTAAGAAGGCCNCCGATGGACAGGAGCTNCGGTCNTTTACGCGACCAGAGGGCTACAAGCCTCGGCTCAAGACCGCCTATGAAGACAAGATCAAGGCAGCGTTGCGCGAGAAGTTCAAGTACGCGAACGTGATGCAGATCCCGCGGATCGAGAAGATCGTGATCAACATGGGTGTTGGCGAAGCCGTCAATGACCGCAAGAAGATTGAGAANGCTGTTAATGACTTGAGCCTGATCGCTGGTCAGCGCCCGATCGTTACCAAGGCNAGAAAATCGATTGCTACTTTCAAGTTNCGNGATGGCATGTCGATTGGTGCGAAGGTTACCTTGCGTGGCGACCGGATGTACGAATTCATTGATCGTCTCGTCACGATTGCTCTACCACGAGTTAAGGACTTCCGTGGCCTTAATCCCAAGAGCTTTGATGGACGTGGCAATTTTGCGATGGGCCTCAAGGAGCACATCGTATTCCCAGAGATCAACTACGACAAAGTCGATGAGATCTGGGGNATGGACATCATTGTGGTGACTTCGGCCCCCACAGACGACGAGGCAAGAGAGCTGCTTACGCAGTTCAATTTCCCTTTCCCGCAGTAACACACTCATACGAGGGACCACGGCAATAATGCCGGTCGGCCTCCGGAGGATCACATGGCGAAAGTCGGTTCTACTGAGAAGAACAACCGTCGCAAGAGATTGACAGAGCAGTACGCAAATAAGCGTGCAGCGCTGAAAGCGATTATTATGGATCGCAGCAAGCCTATGGAAGAGCGTTTCGCTGCGCAGCTAAAGCTCGCCGAAATGCCACGGAACGGTGCTAAGAACCGNATCCGTAACCGCTGTGAAATCACAGGTCGTCCACGCGGCTTCTATCGCAAACTACAGATCTGCCGGAACCAACTGCGCGAGCTCGCTTCGCAGGGTCGGGTTCCTGGCATGGTCAAGTCGAGCTGGTAAAAGGGAGGGAATAAAACCTATGAACGATCCTCTCGGAGATATGTTGACACGGATCCGCAACGCGCAACTGCGACGCCGNCCCAAAACAACCACGCCTGCATCGAACATGCGTACGCGGGTNCTGGAAGTGCTAAAGGACGAGGGTTANATCCGTGGATACGCCCAGATCGAGCAGAAGGGCGCCCATCCGGAAATTGAGATTGAGCTGAAGTACAACAATGGNGAGCCAGCCATTCGCGAAATTAAGCGCGTTTCGAAACCTGGTCGGCGTGTTTACTCTGGCGCTAAGGACATCCCTACAACAGCTAACGGGCTTGGTGTGGTCATTCTGTCGACGCCAAAAGGTGTGATGTCTGATTGGCAGGCAAGGGAAGAGAATGTCGGTGGTGAAGTTCTCTGCAACGTATTCTAATCGTTGAAGAGCGCCAGCACTTGATGGAGTTGAGATAATGTCTCGAATTGGAAAAAAGCCGATAGCTGTGCCGGACAAGGTGACGGCTACCGTTGATGGACGGCACGTCAAAGNNAAAGGCCCGAAAGGCGAGCTTGAGTTCACCTGCCCGGATGACGTGACNATCGAACTGGCTGACAACGAGATTACGGTCAAGCCTGTNGACGACAGTAAGAAGGCACGCTCCATGTGGGGTATGTCGCGCACAATGCTGCAGAACCTGATGACTGGCGTCACAGACGGTTATAGCAAGACGCTTGAAATTCAGGGCATCGGTTACCGCGCTGCCATGAAGGGCAAAGATACGCTCCAGCTCAATCTCGGCTTCAGCCACGAGGTTCTCCATTCCGTGCCNAAGGGCATTGANGTGACCGTCGGTGGCGCGAAGCAGGAAATNGTTACAGTNGCCGGTATCGACAAACAACTTGTCGGACAGGTGGCAGCGGAAATTCGCGGTTACAGGCCGCCAGAGCCATACCAAGGCAAAGGCGTTCGCTACCAAGGTGAATACATCTTCCGCAAGGAAGGCAAGAAGAAGTAGGGACTGTTGCAATGGGTGCGCTTAGCCAATTTGAGCGGCGGAAACTCCGGGTGCGTCGACAGCTGAAGAAGGTGTCNAGTGGNCGGCCACGGCTTTCGGTCCACCGTTCGTCNAAGAATATCTATGCTCAGGTAATCGATGATGTTACCGGCCGTACGGTNGCTGCTGCATCGACGCTCGAAAAAGATCTGAAGTCATCTTTNAAGACGGGAGCTGACAAAGCAGCGGCAGAGGTCGTCGGGAAGACGGTAGCTGAGCGTGCTGTTGCTGCTGGTATCAAGGATGTTGTTTTCGACCGTGGCGGTTACCTGTTTCACGGACGCGTTAAGGCGCTTGCCGATGCAGCGCGNGAAGGCGGATTGAATTTNTAACGGAAGGACTTGAGCGTGGCACGTTCACCTGGAAGAGGCCGCGATCGTGATGATCGCGATAACGANTTCACCGATAAGCTCGTCCACATCAANCGTGTTGCTAAGACGGTCAAGGGTGGTAAGCGGTTTGGCTTTGCTGCTCTCGTCATAGTTGGCGATCTCAAAGGTCGCGTAGGCTTTGGACACGGTAAGGCGCGGGAAGTTCCGGAAGCAATTCGGAAAGCAAACGAGTCCGCTCGCCGTGCACTCGTACGCGTTCATTTGCGTGAAGGGCGAACACTCGATCACGACACCTTCGGGCGGCATGGTGCTGGTAAGGTTCTGATCCGTTCGGCTCCTCCAGGCACNGGCATTATNGCTGGTGGTGCTATGCGTGCCGTTTTTGAAATGCTTGGTGTGCAAGATGTTGTCGCTAAGTCGATGGGTTCAGCAAACCCATATAACGTTGTGAGAGCGACATTCGATGCGCTAGCGCATCAGGAATCTCCTCGAGCAGTTGCTGCGCGCCGTGGCAAGAAGCCAGCTGAAATCAATGNACGTCGCCGTGATGGAGCCAGTGTTCCGGAGACCACCGCGAAGGAACCGGAAGTAGAACAGGCAGCAGACGCGTAAGCGTTGCTGCCTTGGACCTAAGGATTGTCTGTTATGNCAGAGACATCATCGGGTAAGACCGTAACTGTTGAGCAAATTGGTAGCCCGCTTCGTCGNGATGACCGTCAGCGTCGTACGTTGATNGGCCTCGGACTCAACAAGCTCAATCGTCGTCGGACGCTGGAAGATACTCCGGCCGTGCGCGGCATGATTAGAAAAGTCAATCATCTGGTCCGCGTCGTAGAGCAATAGGCTCGATGACACGCAGGATCGTAAGTTCTCGGAGCAACGGCCATGCGCCTCAATGATATTCAAGATAACGAAGGCGCCCTNAAGCGCAAAGTACGCGTTGGGCGNGGTATTGGCTCTGGCATCGGCAAAACGTCGGGNCGTGGTGTCAAAGGGCAGAAGTCACGATCTGGNGTCGCGATCAANGGCTTCGAAGGCGGTCAAATGCCGCTTTATCGTCGTCTGCCTAAGCGCGGCTTTAGTAAGTGGCGTCGCAAGGACTACAATGCTNTGAACCTGGGGGCTTTGCAGGCAGCNATTGACGNGAAGCGCGTTGATGCCGGCCAACCGATGGACGTCGAGAGTTTGGTCGCAGCTGGCGTTGTCCGGCGCGCAAAAGACGGCTTGAGAATCCTGGGCGGTGGTGATTTCAGCGCGAAAATCAGCGTCACGGCCAACCACGTTACGAAGTCCGCTCGTGAGGCCATAGAAAAGGCTGGTGGTTCGGTCACTATCATAGAGAAGAAGGTATTAGAGGCCGATGAGGCCAAGCGCGCAAAGACAGCTGCCAAGAAAGAGGCTAACGCCAAATAAGCATTGGTGGCGAGGCGGTTCGTTGTAAATCGGCTCATTCGTGTAGATGGTTGCGTTGTAAGCCCGCTATCGCCATGTTGAACCAAAGCGTTGTGTCACGATAGATAATGACAGCGGCGCACCGGTTTGGGAGAAACTAAGATGGCATCTGCTGCCGAACAGTTGGCCGCCAATATCAACTTTGGTGCTTTTGCGAAAGCTGAAGATCTCAAAAAGCGCATCTGGTTCACCCTGGGTGCGCTTTTGATTTATCGCTTTGGCACGTTTATTCCACTGCCAGGCGTTGATGCAGCGGCGTTTGCTGAGACATTTCAGAATAACTCGACTGGTATCCTGGGCATGTTCAACATGTTTTCAGGTGGTGCCGTCGAGCGAATGGCGATCTTTGCTTTGAACATCATGCCGTATATCTCGGCATCGATCATTATGCAGCTGCTCAGTTCGGTCGATAAGCGCCTAGCAGAGTTGAAAAAGGAAGGTGAGCAAGGCCGAAAGCAGATCAACCAATATACGCGCTACCTAACAGTGGCGCTGGCGGCTTTTCAGGCCTACGGCATTGCAATTGGTTTGGAAGCCTCGCGAGGCTCTGCGGGACCTGTCATCCCAGATCCGGGTTGGTTCTTCCGGATCACCACGGTAATTACTCTAGTCGGAGGAACAATGTTCCTGATGTGGCTGGGTGAACAGATTACCGCGCGTGGTGTTGGTAACGGGATATCGCTAATTATTTTCGCTGGTATCGTTGCTGCGCTTCCGAACGCGATTATGCAGTTGTTTGAAACAGCACGTCAGGGATCGATTTCAACATTTGCTCTGCTTCTTCTGCTTGTCACAATGGTTGCCGCCATGGCGATCATCGTCTTCATGGAGCGGGCGCAAAGGCGATTGTTAGTCCAATATCCCAAACGGCAAGTCGGAAACCGTATGTTCCAGGGTGACTCGTCTCACCTGCCTTTGAAGCTCAACTCGGCTGGTGTTATTCCGCCAATTTTTGCTTCATCTCTGCTTTTGTTACCAATTACCGTGGCTTCGTTCTCTGCTGGCTCGGCGGGGGCTGCGACGCCAGATTGGTTGACGGTCATCACGACGTCGCTGGGTTACGGTCAGCCGTTGCATATGCTCCTGTATGTGGTGCTCATTATCTTCTTCTGCTTCTTCTATACGGCAGTTGTGTTCAACCCGCAGGAGACAGCCGATAATCTTCGCAAGTACGGTGGCTTCCTGCCGGGGCGTCGGCCTGGCGCGCAGACAGCTCAGTATATCGATTACGTCTTGACTCGCATTACAGTCGTAGGTGCAATCTATCTGGCGACCGTCTGTTTGTTACCTGAACTGCTCATAGCTAACCTCGGAATTCCAGCATCGTTTGGGGCGGTTCTGGGCGGTACTTCGCTCCTGATTGCTGTGAGTGTGACTATGGATACGGTTGCGCAGGTGCAGAGTCATCTGGTGGCACATCAGTACGAAGGCTTGATCAAGAAGGCCAAGCTGCGAGGAGCATCAACGTCGCGGGGGCGAAAATGAGGGTTGTTTTTCTCGGTGCTCCGGGAGCTGGCAAGGGTACGCAGGCAGAGCGCATTGTAAATGAGCGCAAGATCCCGCAATTGTCGACGGGAGATATGTTGCGCGGTGCTGTTACAGCTGGAACGCCCGTAGGACTTCAGGCAAAGGCTGTTATGGAGTCTGGTGGCCTCGTTTCCGACGATATCGTCGTTGCCATTATTTCCGACCGGATTGAGGAGGCCGACTGTCAGAACGGATTTATCCTCGATGGGTTCCCGAGAACAGTCGCTCAGGCAGAGGCACTCGATGGGCTTCTGAAAGAGAAGAATTTGAAGCTGGACGCGGTCATTGAATTGGTCGTCGATGAGGGCGCTCTTATCTCGCGTATCGAGAAGCGTGTTCAAGAGACGATAGCGGCTGGAAAGCCGGTTCGCAAAGATGATGATCCCGAGGCGTTCAAGCAGCGCCTGGTCGTCTATCGTGAGCAAACCGCGCCTTTATCTGGTTTTTATGCGAAGTCGGATCGACTGAAGACGGTCGACGGTATGATGTCGATTAATGAAGTGGCGCAGGCGATTGATGCGCTGCTAGATGCAGTGTGAGCTCATCTTAGGGTCGTGGCGGCTTGCCGCGGATGAAAGATGTTGACGTGGGAATCAAGGAAGAGTAGTTACTGCGTTTTGATGACGCACCTTTCGGCCGGCGAGAGTTCGAACGTGGGTCAAAGAGGTTCTCAAGCTCTCAACATTCGAATGAGATGTTTGCCATTTGAGCGGGAGTGGCAAATCAATAGCGTTCCGCAATAGAATTATTAACCGGCTAGGCTTTTAAGTCAGCCGGCGCAGCACGTAATGAGGTGACCAACGTGGCTCGTATCGCAGGCGTGAATATTCCGACCCAAAAGCGGGTTGTGATTTCGCTTCAGTATATCCATGGGATCGGCGCAAAGTTCGCGAAGGATATCTGTAACAATGTCGGAATACCGATGGAACGTCGAGTCAACGAATTGAGCGACGCCGAGGTTTTACAAATCCGTGAGACGATTGACCGTGACTATATGGTCGAAGGCGATCTGCGTCGTGAGAATTCAATGAACGTGAAACGCCTAATGGATCTCGGTTGTTATCGTGGTCTGCGTCACCGCCGTGGTTTGCCTGTTCGCGGCCAGCGCACCCATACAAACGCTCGGACCCGGAAGGGACCGGCTAGGCCGATCGCTGGCAAGAAGAAGTGATAAATGTTAGGCTGCCTGACCCGTGGGATCATATGGCAGCCGGAGAAGAAGATATCCCAAGCGCGGAAGAGAAATTGTAGATGGCTAGAGAACAGCAGCGCGGCAAAGTTCGTCGTCGCGAACGGAAGAACATTTCATCTGGTGTTGCGCACGTAAATGCCAGCTTCAACAACACCATGATCACAATCACGGATGCACAAGGAAACACTATCTCCTGGTCATCTTCAGGTACCATGGGGTTCAAGGGTTCGCGGAAGTCTACTCCCTTTGCTGCGCAGATGGCCGCCGAGGACGCGGGTAAGAAGGCTGCAGAGCATGGCATGAAGGTGCTGGAAGTTGAGGTCTGTGGTCCTGGCTCTGGTCGCGAATCTGCCCTTCGAGCACTTCAGTCGGCAGGGTTCCAGATAACCGCTATTCGGGATGTAACGCCGATTCCACATAATGGATGTCGGCCACGTAAGCGTCGCCGCGTTTAATCGCTTTCTGGCTTTTGCGCTGCGGTGGTGCGCATTGGCGCCATTAGTGGTTTCGACCCAATTTTTGCGGATAAGTATTGGTTTGATCAAAGCCAACGGTTTCCGCCTTAGACGACGAGGTCCCGCATGAACAATGTGATGCAAAAGAATTGGCAGGACCTGATTAAGCCCAACAAGCTCGGTGTCGAGCAGGGGCGTGATCGGGACCGTATTGCGACGGTGATCGCTGAACCGCTTGAGCGCGGTTTTGGGATGACGCTCGGCAATGCGCTTCGCCGTGTTCTGTTGTCGTCGCTGCAAGGTGCAGCAATCAAGACGGTGCAGATCGATGGTGTTCTGCACGAGTTTTCGTCTATTCCTGGCGTCCGGGAAGACGTCACTAATATCATTCTAAACATCAAGGAAATTGCGCTTCGTGTTCATTCCGAGGGCGTAAAGCGCATGGTGCTTCGGAAAGAGGGTCCTGGCCCCGCAACGGCGGCGGACATCGAGACCAGTTCCGAAGTCGAGATACTTAATCCTGATCACGTGATCTGCCACCTGGATCAAGACGCCTCCGTGCGAATGGAATTCACTGTCGACATTGGTAAGGGCTACGTTGCAGCCGATCGCAACCGTCCGGAAGACGCCCCGATTGGACTTATTCCGGTGGACAGCCTCTACAGTCCGGTGAAGAAGGTATCTTACCGCGTGGACAACACACGTGAAGGTCAGATCCTGGACTACGACAAGCTTACAATGACCGTTGAAACCGATGGATCTATCCGAGCTGAAGACGCCGTAGCCCTTGCAGCCCGAATTCTGCAGGACCAGCTTGCCATCTTCATCAACTTTGAAGAGCCGAAGAAGCCAGTCGAGGAAGAGCGTCATCCTGAGCTATCGTTCAATGCAGCGCTGCTTAAGAAGGTCGATGAGCTCGAGCTTTCTGTGCGCTCGGCGAACTGCTTGAAGAACGATAACATCGTTTACATCGGCGATCTCATTCAAAAGAGCGAAGCAGAAATGCTGCGCACACCAAACTTCGGTCGGAAATCTCTGAATGAGATTAAGGAAGTGCTGGCGACCATGGGCCTTCACCTCGGTATGGAAGTGCCGAACTGGCCTCCCGATAACATCGAAGAGTTGGCTAAGCGCTTTGAGGATCAGTACTAGATCCTCAGCCGTGCTGGCCTGCTATAAATTAAATTCAACAGCGAGGTGAGGCAGCAGAACCTCCCCGCCAAACAACACAAGGGTAAACTCAATGAGACATAGAAAAATTGGTCGGCGGTTTAGCCGGGACTCGGGTCATCGTCAGGCGATGTTTTCAAACATGGCTGCTTCGCTAATCCAGCACGAGCAAATGGTAACGACCTTGGCGAAAGCCAAGGACCTGCGCCGCGTTATGGACAAATACATTACGTTGGCCAAAAAAGGCGACCTCCACTCGCGCCGTATAGCGATTGCACGTCTTCGCAATGAGGATATGGTCAAGAAGTTATTTGATACCTTGGCTGAGCGGTATAAGGACCGCAATGGCGGTTATACGCGCGTTCTGAAGGCTGGTTTCCGTTACGGCGATTCCGCACCTCGGGCCGTGATCGAGCTGGTTGATAGAGATCCAGATGTCAAAGGTGTAGAGGACCGCGCCAGGGCAGCTGAGCAGCGCGAAGCTGAGGCCGAGGCTGAAGGCGTAAACTAACCCTACTGATCGTGTGTTATGCTTTGAGCGGCGCTGCATTCACAATGCGGCGCCGCTTTTTCTTTGCATTGGTAGTTTCTACTGCGTTTCGCTAAATTACTAAGACGACACGCTGATTTGAGGATTTTGATGCAATTTTTTGGCTCAACACTGAGGCTCAGCCTTTTTGCTTTCTCGACCATGATTTTTTTGTGTGTGATCTCACTGGTTCAGGCCCAGGCACAAAGATCGGTGCCAAATTCACAAGCTGAGTTGAGATACTCCTTCTCACCGATTGTTAAACGTGCAGCACCTGCTGTTGTGAATGTCTATGTGCGCTCGACGCGACGCGTTACGAATTCGCCGTTCTTCCGTGACCCCTTTTTCCGTGAGTTTTTTGGACCGGGTTTTGGGGTGCCGCGGAATCGTAGCCAGAATTCACTTGGCTCTGGAGTTATCGTCAACGAAACAGGGTTGATCGTCACGAATGCCCACGTTGTCAAAAGCCATGGTCAGGCCAAAATACGTGTCGTGCTCTGGGATCGGCGCGAGTTTAGCGCGCGGATCGTGAGCATGGATAATAAGACAGACATCGCCATTTTGCAGATTGAGGATGCAAAAGAGAAGTTCCAGTATCTGACATTCGAGGACTCGGATGGACTTGAGGTTGGCGATATTGTGCTGGCTATCGGTAATCCATTTGGTGTCGGTCAAACCGTGACCAGCGGGATTGTTTCAGCGCTCGCGCGGACTGGTGTTGGCAAGTCCGATGCCCAGGTCTTCATTCAGACTGATGCGGCGATCAATCCGGGCAACTCGGGTGGTGCATTGGTCGACATGAATGGGCGGTTGGTTGGCATCAATACTGCGATCTATTCCAAAACGGGTGGATCGCACGGTATTGGCTTTGCCATTCCTTCTAATCTCGTCCGGCTCTATGTGAATAGCGCGGTTACTGGTCGGAAGATTGAGAGGCCATGGCTTGGCGGGCGATTGCGGACTGTATCACGGGCCATTGCTGAAAGCCTCGGTCTGGAGCGCGTTGCTGGTGCGGTTGTATCACGTCTCTACACACGTGGGCCGGCCGCGCGGGCTGGCCTTAAGGTTGGCGATGTTATTGTGTCAGTCGACGGTCGGGAGGTCGCTACTGCGCGCGCGGCCCTCTATCGATTGACTACGAGTGGGATTGGCAGCACTGCTGAGCTCGCTGTTATACGGCGCGGCCGTCGTTTGAGGATTTCTTTGCCATTGCAGGCAGCGCCTCAATTGAAACCAGGTGACATCCGTAATCTTTCAGGTCAGCATCCTTTCGATGGGGCAAGAGTTGCCAATCTGGTGCCGACCATCATTGATCGCCTTAAGGTGAATGTCGCCGAAGGCGGCGGGATCGCGATTTTGTCGGTTGCGCCGGGTTCCATTGCAGAGAACATTGGCTTCAGGCCGCGTGATATCTTGTTGCAAGTGGGCTCTGTTAAGATGCAACGGATCGCGGATCTGGAGCGTGTGCTTCGCCGCCGTCCTAGATCCTGGTTCTTGGCTATCCGCCGGGGTAAGCGGGTTTTACGTGTCGAAGTGCCTGGCTAAACACGAAGCGACATAGAGGTTTGGCGTCATGGTGACTTGGCTGCGTCCATATTTGGTTGCGCTGTTTCTTGCCATGGTGCTTGCCGGCGGTTGGTTGGGTTTTTCCGAGTGGCAAGCGCTTCGAAAGATCAACAACATAATGAGCGATGGGCAAGCAGTGACCGCATTGATTGAAGGGGCTCAGTCTGTTGAGCGTAAATCGCTGTTGTCGTATGCTGTTGATCTAGCGTGGCGAGATAAGACTGGTAAGCTTTTCCGTGCCAAGCAGGTGAGCATCAGCACAGCATTCGCTGATCAAATAATTTCGAACGGCCAATTAGTCGTACCAACAGTTGCTATTCGATATCTGCACGGTTCGAATGAGCAGATTGATACTGTTGCGACTGCTGATGCAGATCGACAACGCGGGCGTGCGCGGACCATTGGATACTTTGGCGCCGTGATCGCACTGATTGGTGTCATCGGTGCGATAGTCTTCGGTTTCAATTGGGTTCGTCGTTTCGGCCAAGGCAGGGCAGTATGAGCGATCTCTTTCAGGCTGCTGGTCTGGAGCAAGAGGCGCCACGTCCACTGGCTGATCGTTTGCGACCTACGTCTTTGGATGAGGTCGTCGGGCAATCAGGTCTGGTTGGACCTGAGGGAACTATCACGCGGATGCTGTCGCGTGGGCGATTGCAGTCGATGATCCTTTGGGGGCCGCCAGGGGCAGGCAAGACGACGGTTGCGCGTTTGCTGGCCGACCAAACGCAAATGGCTTTCGAGCAGCTATCCGCTATTTTCTCGGGCGTCCAAGACCTGCGCAAGGCATTTGATCGGGCGAAGGCCAGACGCCAAGGTGGACAGGGTACTCTACTCTTCATCGACGAAATTCATCGGTTTAATCGCGCGCAACAAGACAGCTTCCTGCCGCATATGGAAGACGGCACCATTACGCTCGTTGGGGCTACCACAGAAAATCCATCTTTTGAGTTGAATGCGGCGGTGTTATCTCGGGCTGCCGTACTTGTGTTTGTCAGACTTGATCGAGACGCCCTGCTTGAACTGATTGAACGCGCAGAGACTGTGGAAGGCAGGCCGCTTCCGCTGCAGGAAGAAGCGCGCGAAACGCTGATGGCTATGGCCGATGGCGATGGCCGAGCAATCCTCAATTTGGTTGAAGAGGTTTTTGCAGCTAGTCCGGACGGCGATAAACCGCTCGACCGGGATGCGATGATGGGAATCGTCCAAAGACGCGCACCGGTGTATGACAAAGGGCGTGATGGTCACTACAACTTGATATCCGCTTTGCACAAGTCTGTTCGTGGATCAGATCCGGACGCTTCGCTTTATTGGTTGGCAAGAATGCTGGACGGCGGTGAAGACCGCTTGTTTATCGCTCGGCGCCTTGTTCGGATGGCGGTTGAGGATATCGGCCTTGCAGATCCTCAGGCGTTGACGCAGGCGCTGGGGGCTAAAGACGCCTTTGACTTTCTGGGCTCCCCCGAAGGAGAGCTCGCTTTGGCGCAGGCGACCATCTATCTAGCAACGGCGCCGAAGTCGAATGGGGCCTATGCGGCTTGCAAGGCGGCCATGCGTTCGGCCAAGCAGAACGGCAGTCTGTCTCCACCCAAGCATATCCTCAATGCGCCAACTAGTCTAATGAGCGACCAAGGTTATGGTGAGGGGTACGAGTACGATCATGCTACGCCAGAAGGGTTTTCTGGGCAGGATTACTTTCCGGAGGAAATGGAGCGAGAGGTCTACTATGACCCGCCCGAACGCGGGTTTGAGCGAGAAATCCGTAAGCGGTTGGATTATTGGGATGGGCTTCGCAAGGCGAGGTCCTAGCGTGTGGCGACCGTGGCGCAGAACGCGCGTTTGATTTGCCAAACGTATTCCGGCCCTAGTCCCGCCGGTATTGAGCAGATATAGTCACGCTCTAAATGTTGCATGGGAGGTAGCCGGCTTGGAGTTTGAGGTCCACAATGGTTGAGTTTCACGATCTTTGGTACGGTCATCCGATCAATGAAAGTGTGCAGGCGCCATGTATCGCCCCTCGCGATGGCAATTTTCAAGGGTCGCAGGTCAGGCAAGGCTTTCCGACATTCTCTAATCAATGCGCAATTCGGATGGGCGTCTCGCTAAAACGCGCTGGTGTTACACGAGACCAGGTCGGTGGAATTCTGACGTGCGGCGCGCATCCTGCGGAAGCAATGCATTTCATTCGCGCACAAGAATTGGCGAACGCTTTGGCTGGTCGTAATATTGCAGGTATTGGACCGGTCGAACGTATTCGTGGCCAACAGGCGCAGGATTTCTATCCGGCATTGTTTGGTCGAACTGGGATTATCTTCATCAAGGATTATTGGCAACGGTCGGTTGACCGAACTGGGAGCACGACTGGAGACCACATCGACGTATGGAATGGTTATCGGTCATCAGCAAAATGGCTGATGGAGTGGTTTGCCTGGTTGGGTTACTACTCGAACTATGCGCAAGCACGAGAGATATGGTTCTGGGAGGTCAAATAACCCTCCGTTACGACGCTTGCGGGACTTCGGGTGAACAGACTTTTGGCTAGGCTCAGGGGGAATGTCGATGCGCTATGTTATGGCGATGGTCTTCGGAGTAGCCGGTGCTGCAGTTGCAGCCAAGCTATTTGCAGGATGGGTTGCTGCCTGGGTTAGTACGAGTTTCACTTATGAAAGCCCGGATGGACAAGCCGATGTCGAGCAGATGACGTTTCTTGGCGTGCTGATCCTCGGCATGGCTGTTGGTTGGACGATTGGCTGGATGTTTGGTGCGCCATTTGCTCGCAAACGTGGGCAATCGTGAAGCGAAGAAATCGCACTCTTCTGTCATGTGTGCTGCAACACCCAGTTTTTTTGTGTAGCGCGCGGATCGGTGAAGCAATCTGAAGTATGCAGCTTTTCCTACTAGCCTGCGCAGGAGGGGCCATTGGTGCCGGCTTGCGGCATTGCGCAAACATAATAGCGGTTCGCTCACTCGGCCTGGAGGTCGCTGCGGCTACCATTACTGTTAATGTCTTGGGCTCACTCATTATGGGAGCGTTTTTTGCGTTGCTCTACTTTCGCTGGCCAGAAGCAATGGCGATACGCGTGTTCTTTGCAACCGGCGTTCTAGGAGGCTTTACGACGTTTTCTGCTTTTTCTCTGGATGCCCTTGTTTATCTTGAGCGAGGTGCAATTGGTATAACAATGGCATACATTGTTGGTTCAATAGTCCTGTCGATCGGTGCCTGCTTCATCGGTTACCTCTGCGTGCGAACAATGCTTTCATGAACAAGCCTCTCGAAACTATAGCTGTTGCCCGTGATGAGGACGGATTACGGCTCGACCGTTGGTTTAAGATCCATTTCCCTGATCTGACCTATGGACGGCTGCAGAAACTGCTGCGTTCAGGGCAGATTAGGGTTGATGCCAAGCGCGTGCAGTCAAATACGCGTCTTGAAGGTGGTCAACAGATCCGGGTTCCCAAGAGTGCACGTGAGGCACCGGTGGCCAAGCCATCGGTGCGGCCACCGGCCGGTGTTTCCAAGGCAGACCGACGGTTGATCGAAGAGCTTATTCTGCATGAAGACGACAGCGTTCTTGTTTTGAACAAGCCATACGGAATTGCTGTGCAGGGGGGAACCGGTACGAAGCGCCATATCGATGGACTTCTGGAAGGGATGACGGACCGCTTTGGCGGGCGACCGAGATTGGTCCATCGCCTTGATCGAGACACCACGGGTGTCTTGTTAATCGCCAAGACACGGAAAGCAGCAGCAACGTTGGGGCGAACATTTCAGACACGTTCGGCTGCGAAGACTTACTGGGCGCTTGTTGTTAGAGTGCCGCGTCCTGCTCAAGGCAAAGTGGAAGCTGCACTCGTGAAGGTATCCGGGCCTGATGGGGACCGTATTCGCAAGGCACAGCCCGGCGAACAAGATAAGGCGATGCACGCGACGACACACTACTCGGTCATAGAGGCCGTGGCACGCAAGGCTGCCTGGGTTTCATTGAAACCTGTCACCGGGCGTCAGCATCAGCTGCGCGCGCATATGGATCTCATCGGGCATCCAATTGCCGGTGACAACAAATACAAGAGCGATTGGAATCTGGCTGATGACACGATCGAACCGAAGCTTCATCTCCACGCACGCCGACTAATTATTCCCCACCCGGATGGTGGTAAGTCATTGGACGTCACCGCGCCATTGCCAGAGCACATGCTGAAGACCTGGGAGGTGCTGGGGCTCGACGCAAATCGGTTTGATGCCGATCGCATTTAAGTTTGTCGCCGCTCCTACGCTTGTCTCCCGTTTTCATAAGGTTTCAGGCATGCGTAGACGGTATCGTGATGCGGTGTTGGAACTCCAAGTTCGCGTCCGTACTTAGACACTAAGCCAGAAAAGCTTGCTATCTCCAATGGACGCTCTGCCATGAGGTCATGATAGGTTGAAGCGTACATGTCGTCGGAGAACGTCTTTATAATTTCGAGTGAGCGTTCGACAATATCATCAGGTAGCGCGACCCCCTTTGCTTTTCCGACATCACGTACCTCCTCCATCATCGCCTTGGCAACAAAGGCAATGTTCGGGTCTTTATAGACAACGCCGACGGGTTGTCGTGCGAGCGAGGTCATCCCGGCATTCGTTGCAAGCATAACGAATTTGGCCCACAGGGTGCTCTGAATATCGTCGCTAAGTTCGATGGTGAACGGACATCCTTGACATTGTTCGACGAAGGCCAAGGCGCGCGCAGATTTTGATCCATCGCGTTCACCGAAGAGGAGGCGGTCCGGCCCTTTGCGATAACTTACGACACCAGGTTCGTCGATCTTCGCAGAGGCGAATGCGGCACCACCGAGGGCGTGATCTTCACCCAGAACTTTGGCGATGCGGTCCGGTCCATCAACGCCGTTCATCAGTGAGATAACCATTGTCTCTGGACCGATCACCGGGCGGATGAGCTCGGCAGCCATTTCGGCTGAGTAAAGTTTGACGCAGAACAGAACGACATCGACTTTGCCGATGGTTGATGGATTGTCAGTCGCTTGTGCTGGATTGATATGAAAATCCGTATCGGGCCCGATAAGCCGCAAACCCTTGGATTGAATTGCTTCCAAATGAGCACCTCGGGCTATGAACGTTATATCGCGCCCCTGAGCAGCTAGCAGCCCGCCATAGAAGCCGCCCATACCACCCGTACCCATTATTGCAATGCGCATGCTCTACCCCAATTCTGTCAATTCGCCTAAGTGGCCATTTGTTTTGCGTTGTTGGCAACGTAGCTTGGTTTGGTTGAGAGGAAAAGTTGGCAATTCTAGGCGTGCAGTTAACGCCAGACATTTAGACATCGGCTCTACCAGGCGTGCAGGCATCTTGTTTGCCTGTTCGTTGTTCAGAATATCATCCATCGGCTTATCTAACGCATGTGCTTGATGTTTCTGCCTCTCTCGGGCTGGATGATTTCTGCTCAACCATAACGGCGAGAGGCAGCCGCGATGACGAAAGCAGCCGATGACAAGTCTTCACCGACGACAGTGCGATTGCAAAACATTGCGCAGTCCTATGGGCAATCTGCAGCGTTGATGTCAGCTGTGGAGCTTGGTGTGTTCACAGCGGTGAGCAACGGAGCTGGCACATTCGCTGAAGTTGCCACAGCCACCGACATTCATGAGACCAATGCTGAGCGGCTGATCGTGTTGTTGTGTGCAGCTGATCTTATGAGGGTCTCGAACGGCCGGTTGCAGAATGCGCCGGATGTCGAACGGTTTCTTGTTGAAGGGCAGCCCGGTTTTATGGAGCCGTGGATCACTTTCACCAAACCGCAATGGAATGAATGGGGAAGACTGAGTGAGCATTTGCGTAATCACGATCTCAAAGATTTAGGTTCGATTGGCGATATCACAGTCGAAGATGCGAAACGCTATCACAAGTCGACATACTCGATTGGCATGGGCGCTGGGCGTCGCTTTGTTCGCCATGTTGATCTGAGCTCACGAAAGAAGATCATGGATATTGGTGGCGGGTCTGGTGCGTACTGCATCGCTGCTGCAAAAACGCATCCGCATATCCGAGCTGTTGTTCTTGATCTACCTGCCGTGTGTACGGTGGCGAATGAATTTCTGGCCGAAAATGGCGTCTCGGATCGTGTGATGCATTGCTGCCGGGTGGCGAAATGCACTTGCTTGGAGAAATGACAAACGATGCGCGCACTGGGCCTTGGGGACCGGCTTATTGGGGGCTTGGTCAGGCAATCTCGGTTTCCAAAGGTCTGGCTCATTCTGAAAGTGATGTTATCGGTTACTTCGAAGGGGCGGGATTTACAGATGTCGATATCGTAGACTTTATTCCGGGATCGCTGAGCCGAGTCGTCGGCCGGAAGGAGTAATACGGTGTTCCATACTGTCATTTGCGATCTGCTCGGTATCGATGTTCCAATCCTTCAAGGAGCAATGCAGGGCGGTGGTGGAGTAGAACTTGTTGCCGCCGTCAGCAATGCTGGCGCACTCGGCGTTCTGCCGACTTTTGGTGGAACAGATAGCAAATTGCGTGAAGACATTGCTGCTGTGCGACAGCGCACGGCCAAGCCATTTGGCGTCAATATCATGCCAATGGGACGGGGCATCACAGAGCGTTGCGTTGCAACATGTGTTGAGCTTGGCGTGCCTGTGGTGACAACAGGACGGGCCGATCCGGGTGAGGCTGTGGTGCGCAGTCTCAAAGATGCCGGTATCAAAGTGGTGTCGGTCGTGCCAATAGTCGCGCATGCCGTGCGCATGGAGGCTGAAGGTGTTGATGCCGTTGTCGCGTCAGGTTGTGAGGCAGGTGGGCACGTTGGAGTGATTTCTACTCTCCCGCTGGTGCCGCAGGTGGTTGATGCTGTTTCCATACCTGTTATTGCAGCCGGCGGGATCGGTGATGGGCGAGGTTTTGTTGCAGCCTTCGCCCTGGGCGCAGTCGGTGTTCAGATGGGTACGCGGTTTATGGCGACTGCGGAATCTGATCTCAACGCCTGGGGACGGGCTCAGCTCCAGGACATGAAGGAAACGGATACGATCGTTACCCGGGCGATGACAGGCGCGACTGTGCGATGTGTTGCAACGCCGGAGATCGAAGCCTACGAGCGCGGCCTGAAGGATGGACTGCCAGAGGATGAGCTGAGTGTGCTTAAGCGCGCTGTTCGCACAAGCCGGACACCGACGGATCGGAACGATCGGCAGCAGTCAGCTATGGGCCAGATTGGTGGACTGATTAATGATGAACCGCTAGTTGCCGAACTGATAGACAATATGCTGGCCTCGGCAGCGGAGATCTCGCTGCAATTTCCATTGATCGCGGGCGCGCAGTCTCAGAAGGTAAGCGCGGCTTGAGACCATTCCATTGCGCGAGTTTGTATTCGTCAGACACCAGCATCATTTCGATAAACGAGGTTGGAACCTTGCCGTTTGATCTGTCATGGGCCAATTTCGGGTAAATAGACTGGGGGCGCTCGTCGTGCGCTTGGAGGAAGAGATGACTGCAATACAAGTTCGAAGCTCTGATACGGCAATGGAATTGCCACTGAAGGTTCAAGGTGGTTCAGTATGGTATGGCGCCGATATGCAGGATAGTTCCGAGTGGCTGTATCAGTTGACCGCTGATGACGTTGCCGAAATCGAGGCTGCTGCGAAGCCATTAGCTGAAGCTGAAGCTGATATTGCGAAGATCACCAAAGATTACTTCCCGCTTCCAACAGTAGGGCCAAAGCTGGGGGTGATATTTGACGATGTTCTGAACGGGCGTGGCTTTGCGCTGTTGCGTGGCTTGCCGGTAGAGCGATGGTCGATACGGCAATCGGCAACAGCCTACTATGGTATCGGTGCGTATCTGGGACATGCCCGATCGCAAAATGGCAAAGGCCATATTCTGGGGCATGTGCGAGACCTTGGTCGCGACGCTGTCAACGATCCGACAGCGCGGATCTATCAAACCCGCGAGCGTCAGACGTTTCATACGGATAGTTGCGATATCGTCGCTTTGCTTTGCTTGAAAACAGCAAAATCAGGTGGTGCATCAGCGCTTGTGAGCTCGATGACAATTTACAATGAGATGTTGGAGCGGCGACCAGATTTGCTGCCGCATCTTTTCAAACCATTGTGCACGGACCGTCGTGGTGAAGTGCCCGCTAACCAAAAGCCCTGGCATGAGATCCCTGTGTTCAATTGGCATGAGGGCAAGCTTTCTGCGCTTTATGCCCGGCGCTATATCGAGTCTGCACGACGATTCCCCGAAGTTCCTGCTCTGACTGAAGAGGAGACTGCTGCGCTGGATCTGTTTGATGAGTTGGCCAACGATCCAGCCATTGGCATGCAAATGGAATTCAAGCCGGGTGATATGCAGTGGGTTCACAATCATACGATGTTACACGATCGTACTGAGTTTGAGGATTGGGCCGAGCCCGAGAAGAAGCGCCACCTTTTGCGGCTTTGGTTGGCCGCGCCAGGTGCCCGGCCCTTGCCTGAAATTTATGCTCAGCGGTTTGGGTCCGTCGAGATTGGTAACCGCGGCGGTATTATTGTGCCGGGGGCGCAATTGAATGCTCCGCTGGAGCCGGTTTGATTGCAGAGTTTCTGGTTGGTGTGCGCCGTGCTGTGACTTGCATGGATTCTTCTTCTGCGTCTTGCGGCGCACCCCAGAATTTGGCTACGGACGGGCCATTTCTTGTCAACGGATCGAGTAGAAAGTTTATGATTTCATTGTCTGACGTCAGCCCCTCCGGAACAAACTGAGAGCATTTCTTAACAGAGTGTTTTTTAGGCTCATCCTCACGACTGAGGAGTGCCACATGGGACGTA